>JBFKPQ010000023.1:0-21807 GCA_041628225.1 Acidimicrobiia bacterium
CAGTGTTTTCGGTGGCGCGCGACGCCGTGACGCGTGCCCGCAATGGCGGCGGCCCCACCCTCATCGAGGCCGTCACCTACCGGATGGGTCCGCACACGACCAATGACGATCCCCGCCGGTATCGAAGCGAGTCGGAGGAGACCGACGCCCGCAGTCGCGATCCGCTCCGGCGGGTCCGCTACTACCTCGAGCGCCATGGTGCGTGGGATCCGGGATGGCAAGAGAAGGTCGACGAGACGGCCGCCGCCAACCTCGAGCGTGCCGTCCTGCTCGCCGAGAGCCTGCCCGCCTTCGAGCGAGCCGAGATCTTCGACGCCATGTTCGAGGAGCTCACCCCGCAGCTCCGCGCGCAAGCGGGAGGCGGAGCGTGAGCGTGTTGACGCTGGCACAGGCGCTCACCGATGGTCTGGCCACCGCCTTGGCCAAGGACGATCGCGTGGTCGTGTTGGGCGAGGACGTCGGCCTGACCGGCGGGGTGTTCCGGATCACCGACGGACTCCTCGAGCGGTTTGGAGGTGACCGGATCTTCGACACTCCGGTCGCCGAATCCGGCATCGTCGGAGCGGCATTCGGTATGGCCGTTGCCGGCCTCCGCCCCGTGGCCGAGATGCAGTTCATGGGGTTCTCGTACCCGGCCTACGACCAGATCGTGAGCCATGTGTCGCGGATCCGCAACCGTTCCCAGCATCGCTTCACCGCTCCGATGGTGATCCGCATGCCGTTCGGCGGAGGCATCGGTGCGGCCGAACACCACAGCGAATCGACCGAGGCGATCTACGCACACACGCCGGGGTTGAAGGTCGTCGTGCCGTCGACGCCATCGGACGCCAAGGGCCTGTTGCTGGCGGCGATCGACGATCCCGACCCCGTCGTGTTCCTCGAACCGATCCGCCTCTACCGCGCGGTCAAGGAAGAAGTGCCCGAGGGCTACTTCACCGTTCCGATCGGCGAGGCACGGGTGGTCTCGGAGGGCTCCGACGTGACCCTCGTGACGTGGGGAGCCATGACCAAGGAAACCCGCGCCGCGGTTGACCGCCTCGCCGCCGACGGCGTGTCGGCGGAGATGATCGACTTGCGCAGCCTCGTCCCGTGGGACGAAGAAGCCGTGCTCGCCTCGGTGCACAAGACCGGTCGGCTCGTCATCGTCCACGAGGCACCTCGTACGGCCGGTTTCGGCGCCGAGGTGGCGGCCGTCGTGGCCGAACGAGCGCTGTACTCGCTGCAGGCGCCGATCGGACGCGTGTCGGGATGGGACACCGTGTTCCCGCTGAAGCGTTCGGAATCTCACTATCTGCCGTCGGTCGACCGGATCGTCTCGGCTGCTCTGGCCACGTTGGAGGATTGAGATGGCTCGCGAGTTCGTGCTGCCCGACATCGGAGAAGGGCTCACCGAGGCCGAGATCGTTCAGTGGCTGGTGCCGGTCGGCGGTACGGTCGCCGGCGACGGACCCCTCGTGGAGGTCGAGACCGACAAAGCCGTCGTCGAGATCCCGTCGCCGGTCCAGGGCGTCGTGCTCCACCACGGCGCCGCCGAGGGCGAGGTGTTGGCGGTGGGCGCGATCCTGGCGGTGATCGGCGAGGCGGGGGAGACCTGGCCGGCCGACGACGAGCCGGTCGCCGATCCTGCGCATGGTGACGCGCCCGCCGCAGATGCCCCCCTCGTCGGCACGCTGGACGAGGTCGCCGAAGATCTGACCGCTCGCCAGAGCGTGCCGGCCGCGTCGGGATCCGGGACCGTCCTGGCGTTGCCGCTCGTTCGCAAGCTGGCACGAGAGCGCGGCGTCGATCTCGCCACCGTGCGAGGAACCGGACCGGGCGGACGCATCACTCGCGCCGATGTGCTGGCGGCGTCCGAGTCGACATCGATCGCCGATGCGGTTCCCAAAGCCGATGTGCAGCCCGAGATCTCGGACGTCGAAGAGGCGCCCGTCGCTGACGAGACCTCGGTCGAGCCGGAGGCTGCCGCCTCCGAGCGGGTAGGTGCTTCCGAGGAGGTCGTCGAGGGTGCTGGGGCTGTTGACGAGGACGCGCCGGCCGCGGCTGGTGACAGCGCGCCAGCAACCGACGCTCGTGAGGAGCGGCTCCGCATGTCGAAGTTGCGTCGCACCATCGCGGCACGGATGAGCGAGTCGTGGACACAGATCCCGCATGTCACGACCTTCGACGAGGTCGATGCCACCCGCCTTCTGGACGTGCGGGCCGCGCTGGGGCGCCGGCACGATACCTCGGTGCGGATCGAGGCGCTCGTGGTGAAGGCCGTGCTTCCGGCTCTGGCGGCGTTCGGGGAGTTCAATGCCACGATCGACGGCGACGAGTTGGTCGTGAAGTTGCACTACGACATCGCCGTCGCGGTAGACACTCCCGACGGTCTCATGACGCCTGTGGTCCACGGGGCCGACCGCCTCGACCTGTTGGCCGTGTCGGCCGAGATCGACCGGTTGTCGGCCGGGTCGGTGGACCGTTCGCTCCCGGCCGAGGACCTCACCGGAGGCACGTTCACGGTGTCGAACATCGGTGCGGTCGGCGGAGGGTACGGAACGCCGCTGGTGCCGCCCGGCACGACGGCGATCCTGTCGGTGGGTCGAGCCGACCCGAAGCCCGTCGTTCGCGACGGCTCCGTGGTGGTTCGGCCCATGCTGCCGCTGAGCCTGAGTTACGACCACCGGGTGATCGATGGCGGCCTGGGACGGCGATTCATGGCGATGGTGCTGGAGAACCTGGAAGAACCGAGCCTGTTTCTGGCTTGATCGGTCGGCCGCCGGGGCCTGAGCCGCCTTGGTTCGATCCGGCTCGGCGCATTTCAAACCAAGCGCGTAGTGTCGGGGTGAAGGGATTTACGAATCGTGAGCAGACCGAGAACGTTCATCGTCGTCGCGCTGATGGGTTGCGCCGTTCTCTTGCTCGCTCTCCCGGCCGGAGCCGGCGTCACGGGGCCTTGTGAGGGCAAGGTGACCATCGACGGCATCGAGTACACCCCAGCCAACGACACCCGAGACAACCCGATCGTCGTCCCCGCCGACCGGGAAGGCCTCCGCATCCCGTACGAGGGAGCCGTGACCGTCCAGAACACCAATTACCTGGGAGCGGTGGGCGTAGTGGTCGGGCCGGCGACGATCAACGTCGCCGATTGGGGATTCGACGAGAACCCGGACGACGTCCGGTCGACGACGCCTGGCAGCTTCTACATCCTCGGCAGCGAACTCAACAACATCGTCGGGCTCTATCAGCTGACCGCCTTCCACGACGCCGATGGCGGTAACTGCGACGCGACCGCCATGGTGAAGCTCGAGGGCAGCCCGCTGTCCTCGATGATCGGACTGGCAGCCGTGAGCGGTGCCGTCCTGAGCGGCATCGGCGTGGCGTCGGCGGGAGTGAAGAGGAAGACATGAAGGGCCGCCCTGTCCTCGGCGTGATCTCCGGACTTCTCTTCGGGCTGTTCATGGCGGCCGTCTTGCAGCAGTTCTCCCTCTGGCCGCTGGACAACCTCACGGTGATCGGGCTGCCCATCGCCGGCGCTGCCCTGGGGCTGGTCATGGCTGCGTGGGCTCCGTTTGGACGCAAGCCGACCGTGACGATCGACGACGACAAGGCCGGGTTGCCGCCGTCGTAGGTCAGCCTCCGAAATCGGGAACCGGTCGAGCGGCCGCTTCCGCGTCGGTGGTGGCGGGTCCGTTCTGCTCGATGTCTTCGAGGAGCCACTCCATCTCCGCGATCTCTCGCTTCTGAGCGTCGATGATCTCCTGCGTGAGTTCCTGCACGCGCACGTCTTCGATCTCGGCACGCTCCGAGGTCAAGATGGCGATCGAGTGGTGGGGGATCATCGCTCGCATCCACGACTGGTCCTGGACGGTCGTCTGAGACCGCACGAGGAACAGGGCGAGGGCGAACACCACGACGCTTCCGATCACGATGGCCGCGTTCTTCCTGCCGTCGCGGTACATACCCAGCATGAACAGCAGCATGATGACCGTCATGGTGGCGCCCATCGCGAACACCATGTAGAAACGGGTTTCGCTCCACTGGACGTGCGACAGCTCGTACGAGTTCACATAGGTGAGGGCGAACATCGCCGCGATCGACGTGAAGATCATCGCGAAGAAGCGGCCGTAGGGAGACTTCTTCGGGTGAGTACGGTGGGTGGTCTCGGGGTGTGCCTGGGTATCCATGGGTCCTCCTGCCTCGAAGCTGCCTACCCGGGCCGAACGCCTGCCAAACAGACCCAAGCTCTAGGCTCGGCACATGCGCGCCATTCTCTGTGTCAGCCACGGTCCTCCAGAACAGCTCGAGCTCTCCGAGGTCGACGACCTCGAACCCTCTCCCGGCCAGGTGGTCGTCGACGTGGCTGCCGCCGGTGTCAACTTCCCCGACACGCTGATCATCCAGAACCTGTATCAGTTCAAGCCGCCGCTCCCGTTTTCGCCCGGAGGCGAGGTCGCCGGCACCGTCGCGAAGCTCGGCGACGGGGTCGAAGGCACCGCGGTCGGTGATCGTGTCATCGCCTTCCCCGGATGGGGCGGTTTCGCCGAACAGGTAGCGGTCGAGGCGCGCACCCTCATGCCCATTCCGGACGGCATGGACATGGACGTCGCCGCCGCGTTCGTGATGACGTACGGCACGTCGTACCACGCCCTCAAGGACCGAGCCGAGGCGCAGCAGGGGGAGACGCTGCTCGTGCTCGGCGCGGCAGGGGGCGTCGGCCTGGCCGCCGTCGAACTCGGGAAGGTCATGGGCTTGCGGGTCATCGCCGCCGCTTCGACCGACGAAAAGCTCGCCGTGTGTCGCGAGCACGGCGCCGACGACTCGATCAACTACACGACCGAGGACCTCAAGGAACGGACCAAGGAGTTGACCGGCGGTGCCGGCGCCGACATCGTGTACGACCCGGTGGGCGGCGACTACAGCGAAGCGGCCCTGCGCGCCACCGCCTGGCAGGGCAGGCTCCTGGTGGTCGGTTTCGCCAGCGGGCCCATACCCCAGATCCCGCTCAATCTCCCCCTGCTGAAGGGGTGCGACATTCGGGGCGTGTTCTGGGGGTCGTTCGCGGCTCGCGACCCGCGTGCCAACGCCCAGAACCTGACCGATCTCGTGGCGATGTTCGGAGACGGGCGGATCCGTCCGCACATCTCGGCCCGGTACCCACTCGCCGAGGTGCCCGCCGCCTTGCGCGCCGTCATGGATCGCAAGGCAACCGGCAAGCTCGTCATCGAGATCTGATACGGCTCGGACTGCTCGGCTAGTCGGAGCTCTGGCGTTCCAGGAACTCGTAGATCTCGGTCATGTCGACGCCGGGAAACGCGCCGGCGGGGAGGGCCGCCATCACGTGGCTCCGGGCTTTGGGTGACGGCCAGGTCCAGCCCTGCCATCGGGTGTCGAGATCGTGCGGAGGACGCCGACAGCACTCGCCGTCGGGGCACCGCGACACCGAATGATGATCCGTGTCGCGGCCGCGGAAGAACTTCGCCTCGTCGAAGCCCGCTCCCAGCGTGATGGCGTGCTGGGGTTCCCGGTCGGCTTCGATGTGCGTGGCGCACCAGAACGTCCCGCTCGGGGTGTCGGTGTACTGGTAGTGGATCGCGTACTTGTCCGCCGAACGAAACGCCATACGGGTGCCCCACTGACGGCACAACCGCTGGCCCTCGATGGCGCCGTCGGCGTCAGTGGGGAAGGGGACGTCGTTGTTCGCGTACGCCTTCCAGATGATGCCGTCCTCGTCGGACCGGACGAGGTGGACCGGCAAGCCCAAGTGCTCCGTCGCGAGGTTCGTGAAGCGGTGGGCGGCCATCTCGTACGACACGTAGAAGCGTTCCTTGAGGTCTTCGACCGACAGGTCCCGATCGCGCTTGGCCGCCGACAAGAAGGCGCTCGCTGCCCGCTCCGGGACGAGAACGGCTGAGGCGAAGTAGGCGGCCTCGATCCGTTGGGACAAGAACTCGGTGTACGACGTCGGGTCGGTGTGGCCGAGCGCGTAGTGGCCGATTGTCCGAAGGATCACCGACCGGGCCGCACGGGTTCGCAGTTCGTTGCGCTGCGGGATGTAGATCCGCTGGTGGCGCTGGTCGGCGACCGCCCGCACCGCGGTTGGGAAGTCGCGTACGGGTCGGATCTCGAAGCCGAAGTGGGCGGCGACGTCGAGGAGATCACGTTGCGACAGGGCGCCGGATTCTGAGAACCCGACCGCGTCGAGAGCCCGGACTGCCACCTGCTCGATCTCGGCGAAGTAGTTGCCGCGCGCCGCGGCCGCCTGCCGCAGTTCGATGTTGGCCATGCGCGCTTCTTCGGGGGTGGCGATGGTGGCCTGCTGTCGTGAGCGGAGCGCTTCGTACAGGCCGACGATGTGCTCGAGAGCGTCGTCGGGAACCTTGGCGGATGGTTTCAGGTGGGGCAGTCCCAGCGTCTGATAGAGCGCATCGCCCTGGGCGCGCTCGAGCATGACCTCGAGGTGGGCGCGCCGTGTCGGCGGCTCGTCGGCCAGCAACTCGGCGAGGCCGACACCGAGGGCGTTGGCGAGTTCTGCGATCAAAGAGAGCTTTGGCTCACGCTTGCCGGTCTCGATCATCGACAAGTATGGAGCCGGTTTGCCCACTTCGCGCCCCAAGGCATCGAGGGTCAGTCCGGCCTGGCGGCGGAAGTGGCGAAGGCGATGACCGAAAACGAGGCGATCCATGCGACCAAACCATCCTGAAGTGTGAAAAACGACTGATCTTTCGAGTCTAGATGGACCCTACACCGATCGTTGTGTGAAGAAAATGCGCTCGTACCGGAAAGGACGCGGATGAACATCGAAGTGCTCGGCCCCATCGGCCCCGGCGTTGCACACATTCTGTCGGACGAGGCCCTGGCTTTCGTCGCCGAGCTCCACACCACGTTCGATGGACGCCGCCAAGAGCTCCTGGCGGCTCGCCAGGTCCGACAGTCCGACATCGACGCCGGCCGCCTCCCGGAGTTCCTGACCGAGACATCCGAGATCCGTGCGGGAGACTGGACGGTGGCTCCGCCGCCCGCCGACCTGGCCGATCGGCGTGTCGAGATCACCGGACCCGTCGACCGCAAGATGATGATCAACGCTCTCAATTCGGGAGCGAAGACCTTCATGGCCGACTTCGAGGACTCGAACACGCCGTCGTGGCAGAACGTCACCGACGGACAACGCAACGCCTTCGATGCGGTCCGTCGGACGATCAGCTTCGAGTCGCCCGAGGGCAAACGCTACGAACTGGGCGACGACCTCGCCACCCTGATCATCCGGCCGCGCGGTTGGCACCTCGAGGAACGACACGTCACCGTGGACGGGCAGCCCGTGTCGGGGAGCCTCTTCGACTTCGGTCTCTACTTGTTTCACAACGGCGCCGAACTCCTCGAACGGGGTTCGGGCCCGTATTTCTATCTTCCCAAGCTGGAGAGCCACCTCGAAGCACGCTTGTGGAACGACGTGTTCGTGGCGGCCCAAGACGCCCTGAGGATCCCTCGAGGAACGATTCGGGCGACGGTCCTCATCGAGACGATCCTGGCTGCGTTCGAGATGGACGAGATCCTCTACGAGTTGCGCGAGCACTCGTCAGGACTGAACGCGGGCCGTTGGGACTACATCTTCAGCGTCATCAAGAAGTTCCGGAACGATCCCACCCGGCTGTTGCCGGACCGTGGTCAGATCACCATGACCGTTCCGTTCATGCGCGCCTACACGGAGCTGCTCGTCCAGACCTGCCACAAGCGTGGCGCCCACGCCATGGGCGGTATGGCAGCTTTCATTCCCAACCGACGGAACCCCGAGGTCACCGAGCAAGCCCTCACCAAGGTGGCCGCCGACAAACGACGCGAGGCCGGCGACGGCTGCGACGGCACCTGGGTGGCCCACCCCGACCTCGTGCCCGTCGCGCAAGCCGAGTTCGACGCAGTGATCGGCGACCGGCCCAACCAGATCGAACGGCAGCGTCCCGACGTCCACGTCGAAGCCGCCGACCTCCTCGACACCACCGTCGAAGGCGGCACGATCACCGAGGCGGGTATCCGGACGAACATCAACGTCGGGATCCTGTACATCGCCTCGTGGCTGGCCGGCAACGGTGCCGCCGCCCTCTACGACCTCATGGAGGATGCGGCCACCGCCGAGATCTCCCGCAGCCAGATCTGGCAGTGGGCCCACAACGGTGCTGTCACCGATGGCGGGACGACCGTCACACCCGAGCTGATACGCGAGCTCGCCGACGACGAGATGCGAGCGATCCGAGAACTCGTCGGCGAGGACGCCTTCGGGGAGGGCCGCTATCAGGAGGCCCGCGCGTTGTTCGAGTCGGTCGCCCTCGCACCAGATTTCGTCGAGTTCTTGACCTTGCCCGCCTACGAGTTGCTGTGAAAGGAACCCACATGTCCGCGACCGATCGGATCAAGCGAGAAGCCGAAGCCCTACAAGCCGACTGGGAGACCAACCCGCGCTGGAAGGGCGTGCGCCGCGACTACACCGCCGAGGACGTGATCCGGCTGCGCGGTTCGGTGCGCAAGGAACAGACGATCGCCCGTCAGGGTGCCGAACGCCTGTGGGAGCTCATGGCCACCAAGCCGTACGTCAACGCCCTCGGCGCCATGACGGGCGGTCAGGCCGTCCAGATGGTCAAGGCAGGACTCGATGCCATCTACCTGTCGGGCTGGCAGGTCGCCGGCGACGCCAACCTCGCCGGCCAGGTCTATCCGGATCAGAGTCTCTATCCGGCCAATTCGGCGCCGATGCTCGTGCAGCGGATCAACAACGCCCTGCAGCGGGCCGACCAGATCGCCTGGATGGAGGGAGACGACTCAACGCACTGGATGGCTCCGATCGTGGCCGACGGTGAAGCCGGCTTCGGTGGTGCCCTCAACGTGTTCGAACTGACGAAAGCCTTCATCGAAGCGGGCGCGGCCGGCGTCCATTTCGAAGACCAGCTGGCGTCGGAGAAGAAGTGCGGGCACATGGGCGGCAAGGTGCTGGTTCCCACCAGCCAGCACATCCGCACGCTGACCGCCGCCCGGCTCGCCGCCGACGTGCTCGACGTTCCGACGGTCATCGTGTGTCGCACCGACTCGCTCGGAGCCACGCTGCTCACGTCGGATGTCGACGAACGCGACCAGCCGTTCCTCACCGGCGAGCGGTCGCCCGAGGGGTTCTATCACGTGCGCAACGGGATGGACGCCGCCATCGCCCGAGGTGTGGCGATGGCACCGTACGCCGACCTGATCTGGTGCGAGACGTCGACGCCCGATCTCGAGGAGGCCCGGCGCTTCTCGGACGCCGTCAAGGCAGCCAACCCGGACAAGCGGCTGGCCTACAACTGCTCACCGTCGTTCAACTGGCGCAAGCACCTGGACGACTCGACGATCGCCGTGTTCCAGAAGGAACTCGGGGCCATGGGCCATGCCTTCCAGTTCATCACGCTGGCCGGTTTCCATGCACTCAATGCGTCGATGTTCGAACTCGCCAAGGGATACCGGGCCGACGGCATGACGGCGTACGTCGCGCTCCAGGAACACGAGTTCGACATGGAGGAGGTCGGGTACACGGCCACCCGCCACCAGGCCGAGGTCGGCGCCGGCTACTTCGATCTCGTGGCCACCACCGTGTCCGGCGGGCAGGCTTCGACCTTGGCGCTCAAGGGCTCGACGGAAGAAGAGCAATTCTGAGTTCCACACCCCGAGCCGTTCGCGGCTCGGGGTATCGTGGACGTGTCGAGAGGGAGACACATGTCGAAGATCGTGCACGTCGTGGGCACGGGAACCATCGGCGAGCCGCTCATCGGGTTGCTGGCCGACAACCGCAAGACGCTGGGAATCGACGAGGTCACGTTCCACAAGCGCACTCCGATGGTGGAAGAACGCCCCAAGGTCAATGACCTGGTCCGGCGCGGTGCAGCACTCGCCGTCAATGAAGACCGCGTGGCTTCCTTCGAGAGCCTGGGGCACGCCCCCAAGTTCGGCTCCAGCGAAGCGATCGAGCGCGCCTCGGTGGTGATCGACTGCACTCCGGCCGGCCTGTCCAACAAGGCCGACCATTACGAGAAGGCCAAGGGACCGCTCGGGTTCATGGCACAAGGTTCCGAGTTCGGCTTCGGCAAGATGTACGCCCGTGGCATCAACGACGAGGCGCTCGACCGGGGCAGCGATCGTTTCTTGCACATCGTGTCGTGCAACACGCACAACATCTCGGCGCTCGTCAAGACGATCGCCATGGAAGAGGACGGCACGTCGCACCTCGAGAATGGACGCTTCGTGTGCCTGCGCCGCGCCAACGACATCAGCCAGGACGGTTCGTTCATTCCGGCTCCCTCCGTCGGTGGCCACGACGACGAACGGTTCGGTACCCACCACGCCCGCGACGCCCATCACCTCTTCACGACACTGGGCTACGACCTGCCCCTGTACTCGTCGGCAGTGAAGATCCCCACGCAGTACATGCACTCGCTGTGGTTTTCGCTGGAACTCGACCGTGAGATCACGCGGGACGAGGTGATCAGCCGCCTCAACGAGAACACCCGTATCGCCCTCACGCACCGGACGTCGGCCAACAGCGTGTTCTCGTTCGGTCGTGACCACGGATATTTCGGCCGAATCCTCAACCAGGCGGTGGTGCCGGTGTCGTCGATCGCGGTCCGCGACGGCCGCGAGGTCGTCGGGTTCTGCTTCACGCCCCAGGACGGCAACTCGTTGCTGTCGTCGTTGGCCGCCACCCTGTGGTATCTCGACCCCGACAGCCTCGAAGAGCGCATCGACATCATCCGCCCGTATTTGTTCACGGAGGTCTGAGCTGGACGGTCAACGCCAGCGACAGGCATTCAGCGCCGGAGAGCGGGCCCTCGAACGGCTCGGCGATGCCGACGCGGCCGGAGCCCGCCGGGCCGCCGCCACCGCGGTCGAATTCGATCAGATCGGTCTGTTCAAGGGGTTCGACGCGGCCGTCGGGCGAGCCGCCGACGACGTCGAGACAGCCGGCGCGGTTTCTGCCGACGCCTGGAACGAGCTGGCCGACGTGGTGGGGCCGGGTCCGCTGGCGGCGGTGATCGACGGCTTTCGGTCCTGATCGGTACGCTGGTCGGCCGTGGGCGACTATCACCTCCATCTCCATCCGCACGATGCTTACGAGGGGGCTCCCGAGCCGGGCGAGTACCCGGACGGGCTCATCGAGGCCTACGTCGAGACGGCCGCACGCCGCGGCGTCGCCGAGATCGGATTCAGTGAGCACCTCTATCGATGCCGCGAAGCTGTGCCGATCCTCGGTCGGTTCTGGGAGGACGACGTCACGATTCCTGCTGCGATCGCGGGCGCCACGGGCTCGTTCGTGCCCGGCGAGCAGAATCTGTCCTTGGACCGGTACGTCGATGAGGTCGTGGCTGCCAAAGACCGCGGTCTTCCCGTGCTGTTGGGCCTCGAGGTGGACTTCTTCCCCGACAAGGTCGACGCCATCGGCGAGCTGCTGGCGCCGTATCCGTGGGACTACCTGATCGGATCCGTGCATTGGGTGGGTGGCTGGGCGGTCGACTCACCGGGTACGGAGTCGGAGTTCGAGCGTCGCGGCATCGAGCAGGCGCACGCCGACTACTACGAACTCGTCGAGCAACTCGCCGCGTCCGGTCTCGTGGACATCATCGGACACGTCGACGTGACCAAGAAGTACGGGGTGCGTCTGCCCACCGAACCCGTCGCCTGGTATCGCAAGGTGGCGGCGGCCGCACAGGCAGGGGGTACCGCGGTCGAGGTCAACACGTACGGGTTGCACATGCCGGCCGCCGAGCTCTATCCGTCGGCCGCCTTCCTCGCGGAACTTCACGCGGCCGGCGTGGGTCTGACCTTCGGATCCGATGCTCATCGTCCCGACGGGCCGGGTCGTGACTTCGATCTGGCCGTGGCGGCCGCGAGCGCGGCCGGGTACACGACCCGGTTGGTGTTTCGGAAGCGACACGCAGAATCGGTTCCGCTGGAACCCGTGCCGCAGCAGGAGCGTTGAAGAGGACATGTCCATCGAGATACACGACACGGTGAGTGGCGAATCGGTGAGCGTCGAAGATGCTCCCGTGGCCGCCGAGGTCATCGAGCGCTCGGTCGCCGCGCTCGGCCTTCCGACCCGCTCCGAGTCCGGCGAACCGCTGATCTACGAACTGTTCGCCGACGGCAGCCCGATCGGCGCCGACGACCCCCGCCAGGCCGGGCGACTCGAGCTCCGCAGCCCGAACGCCTCCGACACCTATGTCAAGGCCAAGGCCACGCTGGACGAGATCCACGACGAACTGGCCGCCGACGACGATTCGCCGAAGTTCCACCTCACCACTCGGCTGGCGTTCATCCGCCGGACCGGCGCCTTCCCACGCCGGGTGGCGGAGATCGAAAAGGAGTTGTCGGAGCAGGTGTTCTCGTTCGCGCCGCCGATGCCGGCCGAGCGGTCCCGTCGGACCCGCCTGTACGTCGTGGCAGGGTTCGCCCTGTTCGTGGCGGTGTTCGGCTGGTTGTTCTGGGTGACGAGGCCCAGCGACCCGGTTCGCGACATCGATCGGAACGCCATCGACGAGCGCGACTTCGGAGACGATCAGGCCGTGCTGGATCCGGCCGACCTGCCGATTCGGCTGAGCGGTGAGATCGCGGCCCGCGGTGAGATCGACTCGTATCTGCTCGAGTTGCCTGAAGGTGTGTCGGTCCGCATCAGCCTGCGGGCGTTGGGCGGCGACTTCCGAGGTGCCTTCGACACCGAACTGTCCGTCAACGGTCCCGCCGGCGATCAGGTGGCCTACAACGACGACATCGGCGGCACTCTCAACTCGGGGGTGTCGTTCGTGACGCCGACGGCGGGTACGTACGACATCCGGGCGGGGGCCCTGGGCGGCGGTTCGACCGGCGCCTACGAGCTGACCATCGAGGTCGACTCCTAGCCGCGCCGGCTACCCGACGTGAGGTCGCGGAGCCGGTGATACGTCGTTCCCGGCAGGACTTTTTTGGCAAGCTGCTTCGAGCGGTACCGCCACATCGGGGCGCGGCCCCGGACGATGCGATCGATGATCTTCTCGTCGTACGACCGGAACACCGGCAGACCAGGAATCACACCGGTGGCGGCGTCCTCGGTGTAGCCCCAGTCCATCGTGCGGATGACGGAATACCCGGCGTCGGTGGCCGCCGCAACGACCCGGGCGTCGTGAGCGCCGCCGGGGGGAGCGAGCCACGTCACCGGTCGGCCGGCGAGGTCCTCGAGGCGACGCTTGGATTCGACCAGGTAGTGGTCCAACGTCTCGTCGTCGAGCTTCGGCAGTCGGATGTGTTGCAGGCTGTGGGATGCCACGACATGTCCCGCTTCGGCGAGGGCCGCCACCTGATCCGAGGTCAGATAGCCAGGAGTGTCGACGAGGCCTGCGACGATGAAGAACACGCCACAGAGACCGTATTCGGCGAGGATTTCCGCGGCGTCGGCATGGTCGGCGGTCCCGTCGTCGAACGAGATGGCCACGGCTCGGCCCGTGTCGAGGTCGATCCACGGGCCACGCCGCTCCCGAGCATGTCCGGCGAGCCGTTGTGTCTGTCGTCGAAACGTGCTGAAGTCGACGTCGTAGAACGTCGGCGCCGCGGCGTCGTCGACGATGCGGTGATAGACCAGCACCCCAGCTGTACCCATCGAACCCCTCTAGACGGTACCGGCGAACGCTACCAGGGCTAGCGTGAACACGGTGAGCGGTGAGATCCATGACGAGCACCCGTTTTTGCTTCCGCCGTCCCAGCGCGATCCGGCCCGCCGGCTCCGCGGCCGGCTGACCTCGGGAGTGACGGTCGTCACCGCGTTCGGAGGAGAAAAACCGGCCGGCCTGACCGTTGCGAGTGTCCTCGTCGCCGAGGGCGAGCCGGCCCGATTGTTGATGCTGGTGAGCGACACGACGGACTTCTGGTACGCGCTCGAGGAGACCGGCCGGTTCGTGCTGCACGTCTGCGACGCTTCTCATCGGACGATGGCCGATCGTTTCGCCGGTGTGGTGCCCGCTCCGGGCGGTATGTTCGCGGGCGTCGGATGGGGTCGCTCGGACTGGGGACCTGTCATCTCGGGGATCGCCAACGTGGCGTTCGCGTCCGTCGACGACGTGCACGAGGTCGGCTGGCAGCAACTCGTGGTGGCCGACCTCGACCGGGTCTCGATCGACGACTTGGGCGAGCCGCTCGTGTGGTTCCGTGGCGCCTACCGATCGCTCGGCTAGAAAGAGCCCGTACAAGGAGGACCCATGGGATCGTTGTTGCTCTGGCTGCATGTACTGGCTGCCGCCACCTGGTTCGGGGCCGCCGTCGCCGTGATGGTGACGACGCCGCGCATGCGGACGGCCGGCGGTGATGTGGCGGCCGGCTGGCAACGGCACACCGTGATGCTCGGCGCACGGCTCTTCACGCCGGCTGCCGTCGTCGCCCTGGCGACCGGTGTAGGACTCGTCTTGGAGTCGAACGGCGCCTACGAATGGGAGTCGACGTTCGTCGTATTGGGGTTCGCCATGGTCATCGTCGGTGCGTTCGTCGGCATACGTATCTATGCCCCGTCGGGGCGTCGGGCCGCCGAGCTACATGAGGCCGGGGAGACCTCGGGTCTCGATGCCATCTACGGGCGGGTCCGGACCGTGGCATGGGTCGAGTTGTTCCTGCTGGCGTTGACGATCTACGCCATGGTCGCCAAGCTCGGTACATGATCGTCGAGGTCGTGGCGGTCGGGACCGAACTGCTGCTCGGTCAGATCGTCAACACCAACGCCTCATGGCTGGCGGCGCGGCTGGCCGAGCAAGGCTTCGAGGCCCATCACCAGGTGGTGGTGGGCGACAACCTCGGTCGCCTCACCGACACGCTCGTCACGGCGATGGACCGGTCGGATGCCGTGATCATCACCGGCGGGATCGGGCCGACCCAGGACGACCTCACTCGTGAGGCGATGTGCGCCGCCACCGGACGGGACCTGGTGCGCAACGAGGATTACGCACGCCGACTGCGGGAGCGATGGGAATCACTCGGCCGCGTCATGCCGGACAACAACCTCCGTCAGGCCGACCATCCGGCCGGAGCCGAGCAGCTTCCGAATCCGAAAGGCACTGCGCCGGGCTTGGCGCTGCACCACGGCGACGCCTGGCTGTTCGCTCTTCCGGGCGTGCCGCAGGAGATGCATCTTCTCATGACCGACCACGTGATCCCACGGTTGCGAGCCGCCGCCGGCGTCGACGGGATCTTGGTGTCGCGACTGTTGCGGACGTGGGGTCGGACCGAGTCGCAGGTGGCCGAGATGCTCGACGACCTGTTCCAGGCGTCGACGAACCCGTCGGTGGCGTTCCTGGCGTCGTCGGGCGAGATCAAGGTGCGGATCAGTGCACAGGCCGAAACCGAGGCTGCCGCGCGGGCGCTCATCGCTCCGGTCGAAGTTGTGGTGCGGGAACGGCTGGGTCGCTCGGTGTTCGGAGCCGACGACGACACGATCGGCGTGGTGGTGGTGCGCGCCCTCGTGGAGAGGGGTTGGATGATCGCCACGGCCGAATCGGCGACCGCCGGCCTCGTCAGCGCCGCGCTGACCGCGGTACCCGGCTCGTCAGCGGTGATGCGCGGGGGAGTGGTGGCCTACGCGACCGAACTGAAAGAACGGCTGCTGGGCGTCCCGGACGCTCTCATGGCGTCCGAAGGCGTGGTCAGCGAGGCCACGGCGCTGGCGATGGCCGACGGCGTGGTCAAGGCGACTGGTGCCGATGTCGGGGTGGCAGTGACCGGTTCGGCGGGTCCGGACCCCCAAGAGCAGCCGCCCGGCACGATGATCATCGCGGTGCGCACTCCCGAGGGAGTCGGGGTGCGTACCCTGCGCCTGCCCGGTGATCGCGAGCGGGTCCGCACGTACGCGACGACCGCCGCTCTCCAGTTCGTGCGGCTGGCGGTGTCGGGGGACTGGTGGTAGGTCGGCTGTTCGTGGCGCTCGGTCTCTCCGACGACACCCGTCACGCACTCGCCGCCTACCTGACCGACCATCTCGACCCGCTGCCGGGGTCGGTGGTGCCGCCCCAGAACTGGCATCTGACGCTGCGGTTCCTCGGTGACGTGGCCCCGGACCGCTACGACCGCCTGCTGTTCGAGCTGTCCGAAGCCGACCTGGGCGAGCCGTTTGCGATGTCCTACGGAGGATTGGGCGCCTTCCCGAAGCCAGGCAAGGCCACCGTGCTCTGGCTCGGGGTGGACCGGGGCGAAGCGGCCGTGACCGAACTGGCCGCCGCGGTCGAACGAGCCACCGTGGCGGCAGGCTTCCCACCCGAAGATCGCCCGTTCCGTCCCCATCTCACCCTCGCCCGGATTCGGCCTCCCCGAGACGTATGGCGCTGGCTCGAGGCCGAGCCGGTCCCGCCCCTCGGCGTGGCCGTCGGGGCAGTCGGGGTCTATCAGAGCCACCTCGGCGACGGTTCCGCCCGGTACGAACTCCTCGACGAGATTCCGCTCGGCTAGAAATCCCTCGATCGAACACGTGTTCGTGTATGCTTCCGGCACGGTTTCTGTCACAGACGGTTTCTACGGTTCGAAGACGAGTCGCCGCCCGGCGAGCCGAACGAGAAGGAGTTGACGGTGGAGCGAGACAAAGCTCTTGACATGGCGATGAGCCAGATCGAACGGCAGTTCGGCAAAGGCGCCATCATGAAGCTCGGCGAGCAAGCAACCCGCAAGGCGGCCTCCATTTCGACAGGCGCATTGTCTGTCGACCTGGCGCTCGGCATCGGCGGCGTACCGCGTGGCCGCGTCGTCGAGATCTACGGACCGGAGGCGAGCGGCAAGACGACCCTGGCGCTCCACGTCGTAGCCGAAGCGCAGCGCAACGGCGGTATCGCCGCCTTCATCGACGCCGAGCACGCACTCGATCCGATCTACGCCAAATCCCTCGGGGTCGACGTCGACGAACTGCTCATCTCCCAGCCGGACACAGGAGAGCAGGCCCTCGAGATCGCCGACACCCTCATCCGATCCGGCGCCCTCGACGTGTTGGTCATCGACTCGGTGGCGGCACTCGTGCCACGCGCCGAGATCGAAGGCGAGATGGGCGACACACACGTCGGCTTGCAGGCCCGCCTCATGTCCCAGGCGCTCCGCAAGCTGACCGGCAACCTCCACCGTTCGATGACGACGGCGATCTTCATCAACCAGCTGCGTGAAAAGATCGGCGTCATGTTCGGATCTCCCGAAACCACTCCGGGTGGCCGAGCGCTGAAGTTCTACTCGTCGGTCCGGATCGATGTCCGGCGGATCGAAGCGATCAAAGAAGGCCAGGAGAACGTGGGTAACCGGGTTCGGGCCAAGATCGTCAAGAACAAGATGGCGCCGCCTTTCCGGCTGGCCGAGTTCGACATCATGTTCGGTGAGGGCATCTCTCGTGAGGGCAGCCTGCTGGACGTCGCCGTCGAGCAGGGCATCGTCCGCAAGAGCGGCGCCTGGTACAGCTACGACGACGATCAGCTCGGTCAGGGTCGGGAAGCGGCCAAGCGGTTCCTTCGGGAGAACCCCGAAGTGGCCATGCAGCTCCAAGACCGGGTCCTCCAGGCGGTCGGTCTCCTCGAGACGGACGAAGACGAGGCCGAACCGGAGGCCGAAGGCGAGCTCGCCGACACAACCGAGGACTAGTCCTCGACAAGAAGTGGCCCGTGGAGACGTCGACTCGGGTACGATGCGACGTACAACCCATTGAAACGCAATACGAAACCACGTAGTACCACGGACCTGGATGTCGACGATGTTGGAGCACGAACCCGGCTGATCTCGTAACGGCGAACGCCCCATGGCGTGTGCCCTTCTCGTCGGTATTTCTCGTGGCGCTGCCGAAAGGCAGGGACCAAATGGTGGAATCCATCACGACGGTGGTCGTGGGGTCTCTGGCGGTGATCGTTGCGGCAGCGGCAGGCTTTTTCTTCGCCATGGCTCGCTCCCGCCGTTCACTCCAGGGGGCCGAGCACGACTCCGAGTCGATCGTGTCCGACGCGCGGCTGCAAGCCCAGCGCATCCTCACCCGGGCCGAGGAGGAAGCCCGGGCCCTGGCAGAGACCTATCGCGACCGTGAAGACGCCACGCTCGAACATCGGCGTATCGAGGTCAAGTCGTCCGAGGATCGCCTCGGCCAGCGCGAGGAGACCCTCGAACAACGGGCCTCGAATCTCGCGCAGCGTGAACAGTTGCTCATCACCCGAGAGCACGAGGTCGCCGAGCTGCGGTCACAAGCCGACGTGCTGCGAGAGGAAGCCCGCTCTCAACTCGAACGGCTGGCCGGGTTCGATTCCCGCAACGCCAAGGAAGAACTCCTGGCCCAGGTCGAAGACGAGGCCCGTCGCGAAGCGATGATCCTCGTCCGGGACATGGAGGTGAAAGCGCGCGAGGAAGCCGAACGCCGCGCCAAGCGCATCCTGACCACGGCCATCCAGCGACTCGCCGCCGAAGTCGTGTCCGAATCCACCATCTCGATGGTAGAGCTGCCCACCGACGACATGAAGGGGCGGATCAT
Source organism: Acidimicrobiia bacterium (assembly GCA_041628225.1). GTDB lineage: Bacteria > Actinomycetota > Acidimicrobiia > Spongiisociales > JAENVV01 > JBFKPQ01. The sequence goes on from JBFKPQ010000023.1 coordinate 18,479, forward strand.
CGGGCGGGAGGGTCGCAACATCCGGGCGTTCGAGTCGATCACTGGCGTCAATCTGGTGGTCGACGACACCCCCGAGGCGGTGTCGCTGTCGTCGTTCGATCCGGTGCGGCGTGAGATCGCCCGGCAGACGCTCGAGATGCTCGTCGCGGACGGCCGCATCCACCCGGCGTCCATCGAGCAGTTCCACGAAAAGGCACACGCCCAGGTCGAGCAGTCGATCCGTGACGCCGGGGAGTGGGCCCTCCTGGAGGTTGGCATCTCCCGTATGCATCCGGAACTCGTCACGCTGATGGGTCGGCTGCAGTTCCGCACGTCGTACGGCCAGAACGTGCTGAAGCACTCGGTGGAGGCCGCCCACGTGGCCGGCATGCTCGCCGCCGAGATCGGCGTCGATCCGGTGCCGGTGAAGCGGTCGGCGCTCCTGCACGATGTCGGCAAGGCCGTCACCCACGAGGTGGAGGGCTCCCACGCTCTCATCGGTTCGGAGATCGCCCGCCGGTTCGGTGAGGATCCCGCCATCGTCCACGGTATCGAGGCCCACCACAACGAGGTGGAGCCGCGCACTCTGCTCGCGGTGCTGGTCCAAGCCGCCGACGCCGTGTCGGCCGCCCGTCCGGGGGCTCGGCGCGAGACGTTGGAGGCCTATGTGCGGCGACTCGAACGGCTCGAGTCGCTGGCGGCCGGTTTCGATGGTGTCGAGAAGGTCTACGCCATGCAGGCGGGTCGGGAAGTGCGTGTTGTGGTCGATCCGGGAGCCCTGGACGATCTCGCCGCCGCCGACCTGGCACGACGCATCAGCCGGCGCCTGGAGGAAGACCTCCAGTATCCCGGCCAGATCCAGGTGACCGTGATCCGTGAGTATCGGGTGACCGACTACGCTCGTTAGCCGTCATGGCCGAGCCAGTCTTTCTCGCCCCTCCTCGCCGCAAGGAACGACGACCCGTCACTCGGGCGGGTCAGTCGTATTTCCTGCGCACGTTCGGCTGCCAGATGAACGAACACGACTCCGAGCGGGTCGCCGGCCTGCTCGAAGCCGACGGCATGGTGCCCGCCGGTTCGGTGGAAGACGCCGACGTCGTGTTCATCAACACGTGCACGATCCGCGAGAACGCCGACAACAAGCTGTACGGCAACCTCGGGCAGCTGAAGCCCCTGAAGGACGCCCGGCCGGACCGCCTCCTGATCGTCGGTGGGTGCGCCGCCCAAAAGGACCGTGATCTGGTGCGAGAGCGGGCGCCGTGGGTCGACGTCGTCCTCGGGACCCACAACCTCGACCGGGTGGTGGACCTCATGGACCATGCCCAGGAGTGGGGCCCCATCACCGAGATCGTCGACGAACTACAGGAGATGCCGTCCGAGCTACCCGTGCGCAGGGAGGTCGACCACGCCGCCTGGGTGACGATTCAGATCGGCTGCAACAACACGTGCACCTTCTGCATCGTCCCGTCGGTTCGGGGCCACGAGATCAGCCGCCGTCCCGGCGACATCATTCGCGAGATCACCCAATTGGCGGCCGAAGGCGTCGTCGAGGTGACGTTGTTGGGCCAGAACGTCAACACCTACGGCCGAGACCTGGCCATCGACGGACGGCGCCGCCCGGTGTTCGCCGATCTGTTGCGTCGAGTCGGCGAGGTCGAGGGGATCCGTCGGATCCGTTACACGTCGCCGCATCCGGCCGATTTCCGGGCCGACGTTGCCGAGGCGATGGCCGAGACCGCCGCCGTGTGCGAACAGCTGCACTTGCCGCTCCAGTCCGGCTCAGATCGGATCTTGGCGGCCATGCACCGCGGCTACAACCAGCAACGGTTCCTGGACCGCCTGGCGCTGGCCCGCCGCACCATTCCGGGCCTGACGGTCTCGACGGACATCATCGTCGGCTTTCCCGGCGAGACCGACGACGACTTCGAGGCGACCATGGACGTGGTCACCCACGCCCGGTTCGATTCGGCGTTCATGTTCCAGTTCTCGCCGCGGCCCGGCACCGCCGCCGCCGACATGGACGAACAGATCCCCAAAGACGTCGTGCAGAAACGGTTCGAGCGGCTCGTGGCGATCCAGAACGAGATCTCCTATCAGAGCAACATCGCCGACGTCGGCAAGCGGTTCGAGGTGCTGGTCGAAGGTCCGTCCCGAAAGGACCCCCGGGTCGCCACCACCCGAACCCGGGGCGGCAAGATCGTGCACGTGGCTGGGGTGCCGGACACCGGGACGTTCCTCGATGTCGTCGTGACCGACGCCGGCAAGCACCATCTGATCGGGAGTCCGGTCTGATCCCTCTGGCCATCGTCGGGCCGACGGCATCCGGCAAGAGCGCTCTGGCGCACCGTCTGGCGAGAGAGACGGGCGCGGTGGTCGTCTCGGTCGACTCGATGCAGGTGTACCGCGGCATGGATATCGGGACGGCCAAGCCGAGCCTGTCCGACCGCACCGAGGTGGATTACGAGCTGGTCGACGTCGCCGATCCGGCCGACGAATACACCGTGGCCGACGTTCAGCGCGACGGTCGCGCGGCCCTCGACCGGGCCGCCGCCGCGGGGCGGCCGGCCATCATCGCCGGCGGATCCGGTCTCCACTTCCGGGCGATCGTCGACCCGATGGAGTTTCCGCCGCACGACCCGGCCGTACGAGCCGAGATCCGCGCTCTGCCGGCCGCCGACGCGGTGGCTGAGCTCGTCGGGGCCGATCCGGCCGTCGGCGCGGTGGTGGATCTGGCGAACCCCCGACGCGTGGAGCGGGCATTGGAGATCGTCCGTCTCACCGGGCTGACGCCGACGGAGCGGGCCGCCCATCCCGATGCTCGGCGGCTCGCTGCCTATGAACCGGAACGACCGTTCGTGGGTGTCGGGGTCGACCCGGGCGACGGCCTGGCCGATCGGGTGCGGAGCCGGTTTCGGGCGATGCTCGACGCCGGGTTGCTCGACGAGGTCGCGAGCCTCGCCGCCCGGCTCGGACCGACGGCCCGCCAGGCGGTCGGTTACAAGGAACTGCTGCCCGTCGTGGCAGGTGATGTGTCGCTGGCAGACGGGACGGAGGCGGCGGTGGCGGCCACGATGGCGCTGGCGAAACGGCAGCGCACTTTCTTCCGGCGTGATCCCCGGCTGGAGTGGTTGCCGTGGTCCGACGATCCGGCCGAGCGGTGGTCGGCGTTACGGTATGCGACCGATAGGGTGGTGTCGTGGACTTCGTGAAGATGCATGGACTCGGCAACGACTTCGTCGTGCTGGAGGGCCCGGTCACGGTCGCGCCCGACGCCGTGGCCCGCTGGTGTGACCGCCGCCGGGGCATCGGTGCCGACGGGGTGTTGGTGGTCACGCCGGTCGACGCCGGCC
>JBFKPQ010000024.1:0-21767 GCA_041628225.1 Acidimicrobiia bacterium
GTGGCCAGCACGTGGTCGGGGGTGAGGGGGAACCGATCGAACCACACACCGGTGGCGTCGTGGAGGGCGGCGGTCACCGCCGCCGCGTACGGGATGAACGGCATCTCGGCCATGCCGCGCGCTCCGAACGGACCGAGCGGGTCGCCGTACTCGCCGATGACCGTTACGACCTCGCCGGGAATGTCGCCGATGCCAGGGATCAGATACTGGCTGAAGCGCGGATTCAGGACCCGGCCGTCGGCCACCTGGAGCCGTTCGGTGACCGCGTAGCCGTGTGCCTGAACGACGGCGCCTTCGGTCTGGCTCTCGATGAGGGTCGGGTTGATGGCCTTGCCGACGTCGACGGCCGATACCACGCGGTCCACGCGCAAATGCCCGGTCTCGATGTCGACCGTCAGGTCGACCGCCTGCGCGACATAACCGTACGAAAAGTTCGGGACCGACGGTCCGCCATCGTCGTCGATCGGGTCGGTGGGAGGCGGCACGTAGCGGAACTCCCCGACGGCCGGTCGGGCACCGTCGAGCCACGCCTTCTTCGCCTCCTCGACCGCGCCGAGGATGGCGTTGCCGGCCATGAAGGTCATACGCGACGCCGAGACGGAACCGGAGTCGCCGGTGTGAGCCGTGTCCGAGAACACCGCTGTGATGCGCTCCGACGGAAGACCGGTCGCCGCGGCGGTCATCTGGATGAGGCCGGTGTGGGTGCCCTGGCCGACCTCGGCCGACGAGTGATACAGCACCGCCCCGTCGGGTTCGTCGCCGTCGCCCGTCAGCTCGACCTTGGCCTCGCACCGTTCGGGGAAGCCGAACGAGAAGCCGACGTTCTTGAGGGCGCAGGCGAACCCCCGGCCGCGTCGCGTGGAGGCCTCGTCGCCCGGCAGGGTCCGGAACGGCCGAACGGGTTCGGAGCCGGGATGGGGGCCGGGCCATCCGGCGGTGCGGGCGGCGTCGTCGACGACCTGGGCGATCGAAACGCCCTCGGGCAGTGGTGTGTGCGTCGGGCCCGGGTCGCCGTCGTGGAGGACGTTGCGGCGCCGCAGCTCCACCGGGTCCATGCCGAGCGCTTCGGCGAGCCGGTTCATCTGCGACTCCGACACGAACGTGCCCTGCGGACCGCCGAACCCCCGGAAGGCACCGCCGGGCACCGACGTGGTGTACACGGCGTGCGAGTCGACCCGGGCGTTCGGGACGCGATAGGGCCCGACGAGCGTCAGGTGAAGATTGCCGAGCACCTTGTTGGACGTGTAGTTGTAGGCGCCGGCGTCGAGCCACGCGTCGGCTTCTACGGCCACCAGATCGCCGTCGGCCGTGGCCCCCCAGCGGGCGTGCACGGTGGCCCGGTGCCGCTTGTGGTGACCGACGATCGATTCCTCGCGCGACCACACCGACCGCAGCGGCCGGGTCTCGCCCCGTGCGTGGAGCCTCCATGCGGCGAGCGCCATGACGATCTGCAGCGACATGTCTTCCCGTCCGCCGAAGGCGCCGCCGGTCGCCGGGTAGATGACGCGGATGCGGTCGACCGGCAGGTCGAGGGCGTGGGCGATCTGCTCCTGGTCTTCGTGGGTCCACTGGCCGGCGATCTCCACCGTGATGCGACCTTCTTCGTCGACGTACGAGACGGCGGCTTCGGGTTGGAGGTAAGCGTGTTCCTGATGGGGCAGGTGATAGGTCCCTTCGACGATCACGTCGGCGGCGGCCCATCCCGCCTCCAGGTCACCCTTGCGGATGCGATAGGTCTTGTAGGTGTTGGGTCCTAGCTCCGGATGAAGGAGGGGAGCGCCGTCGGCGAGGGCGGAGCCGAGGTCGGGGGCCAGCGGCAGTTCCTCCCACTCGACGGCGAGGGCCGCCGCACCGGCGTGAGCGGCGTCCACCGTGTCGGCGACGACGACCGCGATGTGGTCGCCCTCCCACCGGCTGACGTCGGAGGCGACCGCCGCGCGGCCGGTGGCACCGACCCCGACGAGGACCGGCTGGTCGAACATCGTCAGGCCGTACTCGTTGACGGGCACGTCGGCGGCGGTGAACACGGCCACCACACCCGGCGTGGCCTCGGCTGCTGCCGTGTCCATCGAGACCATGCGGGCGTGGGGTTGATCGGAGAACACGACGAGCGCGGCGAGGGCGTCGGGATGGTGGAGGTCGGCGGGGAACGGCGTGGCTCCGGTCACTTTGCCGAGCGCATCGACGCGCACCAGACGATCCCCGATCACGATGACGCCGCCTCGATCGCGTCAATGATGCGGTAGTAACCGGTGCACCTGCACAGGTTGCCGGCCAGCGCGTCGCTGATCTGCCGGCGGGTGGGGCTCGGGGTCTCGTCGAGGAGAGCGGCCGCGGACATGAGGAAGCCAGGGATGCAGTACCCGCACTGGACGGCCCCGTGGTCGATGAACGCCTGCTGTACGGGATGGAGCCCATCGACGCCGAGGCCTTCGATGGTGGCCACCGTCGCCCCGTCGCACGACGCGGCCGGCACGAGACAGGCCATCACGGCTGCACCGTCGACGAGGACGGTACAGGCGCCGCACTCCCCTTCGGCACAGCCCTCTTTGGTGCCGGTGAGGGAGCGTCCCGCGGCGGGACCGGCGACGTCGCGCAGCCAGTCGAGCAGCGTCCTCGACACGGCGCCGGCTCCGGTGGCCGTCGCGCCGTCGACGGTCACCGAGATCGCCGTGTCGTCGTCATACGATCCGGCCGCCCGGGCGTGGTGTGCCGTTCCGTGCGATGACAGCAGCACAGGCCGGTCGGCGGGTGCGTCGATACGCGCCGCCAGTGCAGCCAGACCGCGACGAATCACGGTCTGGAGCGAAGCCGTCCGGTACTCGGCGGTGGCGCGCACGTCGTCGATGGGACGTAGAGCAGCCGCGACATCAGCGGCGAACTCGCCGGCGCCACCCGGTTCGAGCACAGCCGAGAATTCCACGATCGTGGGGGCCACCGAACCGAGCGCCACCCGAACGTGGGTGCGGCCGTCGGCGGTGGACTGCGCCACGAGGGCGGCATGCACGATCGAGATGGCCTGGGCGACCCGGTTGCCGACCTTCACGAACACTCCCCGCTCCCCGTCGGCCAATGGGCGGAAGGTCACGGCGGTGACGAGTTCGTCGTCGGCCATCACGGTGGCCCGGACCCCGGTGTGGAAGTCGGCGAGCGCCACATCGCGTGCACCGCGACTCGAGGCGAGGGTCAACGTGGCGTCGAGGACGTGGAGAGCGGTGATGGTGTCGTTGGCAGGGCTGGCCGTCACGAGGTTGCCGACCACGGTCGCGCGGTTGCGCAGCTGCGGGGAGCCGATCTCGAGGCTCGCCTGCGCCAGCGGCGTGGCCCGCTCCCAGATCAGGTCGGAGGCAACGATCTGATTGTGCGTGACGAGCGGGCCGAGGCAAATGCGTCCGTCATCGAGCATGTCGATGCCGTCGAGTCCGCCGATGCCGGTGATGTCAATGAGCACGTCGACGTCGGGCCGAGCCCGCCGGGCCAATTCGAGCAGCAGATCGGTGCCGCCTGCCACGATGCGGGCACCCGGCGCGGCGAGGAGGCCGATCGCCTCGTCGAGAGTGACGGGCCGTTCGATGCGGGCAAGGCGGGTGCCCGGCAGCTGGACTTCGTGCAACGGGTGCCTTTCAGCCGTTGTAGATAGGTCTACCCGATTCCCCGTAGGCCCGGAGCACCTCGGCGGCCTCGGGTCGCAGGACGTCGCGGACGACCTCGATACTCCGTTCGGCGAGCGCTTCGACCCAGCGAGCCGGTTTGGGACCCTCGTCGAAGCCAACCGCTTCGGCGTCCGTGGCGCGGGCCCCGCAGACGACTCGGGTGACACCCGACCACGGGATGGCCCCGAAACACATGGCACACGGCTCCGACGACGTGACCAACTCGGCTGCGGGCATGCCCTCGGCGCCCAGCGTGAAGCTGCCGACCACCTGTCCGGCGACCGCGATGGCGGTGATCTCGGCGTGCGCCACGGCGATGCGGGCCGGGATCACCCGGTTGACGCCGGGCGCGATGAGCCGGCCCGAGTCCCGCTCGAAGATCGCCGCTCCGAACGGACCGCCAGTCGCCTCGGCCACGTTGCGAGCGGCCAGCGAGATGACGAGGCGCATGCGGTCGACATCGGAGCCCGCCGCCGTACCGGGGGGCGCCATCTCGTCGATCCAGGCCGGGAGCCCGATCCGCATCGAAGGCCAGGAGGTCACGTCCGTTCCTCGCGGGCATACGGGACGGCGAGCGCGGCCGGCGCGCCGAGCCGGTGCCGCAGCGGCGACGCTCCGGAGATCAAGACCAGGACCACGATGGTGAGCAGGTAGGGCGCCATGTTCAGCAGGTTGGCGGAGATCGACGTGCCGGCTGCCTGCAGACGGAACTGCACGGCGTTGACGCCGCCGAACAGGAGCGCGCCGAGTACGGCCCGGCCTGGACGCCAGGTGGCAAAGATGACGAGGGCGATGGCGATCCAGCCGCGTCCACCCGTCAGGTTCTCGCTCCAACCCGGCGTATACGCGAGCGACAGGTGGGCGCCTCCGAAGCCGGCCAGGACGCCGCCGACCACGGTGTAGATGTAGCGCCAGCGAAGCACGGGGATGCCCATGGCATCGACCGTCTGCGGGCTCTCGCCCATCGCGCGCAGCTGCTGGCCAGGACGGGTGCGGTACATCCAGAACCACACCAGCGGCACGAACGCGTACATCGAGTAGACGATCGGGTCCTGTTGGAACAGAGCCTCACCCACCACCGGGAGGTTGGCGAGCCCCGGAAGGTCGACCTCGAGGAACCGAGGTCCACGCAATCCCACCAGTGGCCCGCTGTCGGGACCGAGACGCTCGCCGAGGAAGCTGGCCAGGCCGACCCCGGCGAGGGTGAGCGCGAGGCCGGACACGATCTGGTCGGCGCGCAAGGTGATCGTCACGAAGGCGTGGACGAGGGCCATGAGGCCGCCGACCGCCGAGGCCACGAGGAGCGCCAGCCACAGCGACTCGGTGTGAAAGGCGGTGGCGAACGCACTGACCGCGCCCATGATCATCATGCCCTCGACACCGAGGTTCAGGATGCCGGCCCGCTCGGTGATGATCTCGCCGATCGTGGCATAGATGAGCGATGTCCCGGCGAACACGGCTATGGCCAGCACCGACGTGATGAGCGCCAGGTCCATCAGACGGCCTCCGTTGCCGGGGCGGGAGCCGTGCGGGTGATGCGCACCCGGTAGCGGCTGAAGATGTCTCCGCCCAGCACGAAGAACAACATGACGCCCTGCACGACCTGAGCGACCGAGGCGGGCAGACCCATCGAAATCTGGATCTGGTCGCCGCCGACGAACACGGCCGCCAACAGGATGGCTACGAGAACGACCGCCCACGGACGGAGCTTGGCGATCCAGGCCACGATGATGGCGGTGAAGCCGTTGTCGGCGGCGAGGCCCTGTTGCAGCCGGTGCGACACGCCGGCCACTTCGGACAGGCCGGCCAGTCCGGCAAGACCGCCGGATACGAGCATCACGAGCACGATGTTGCGGAACATCGACACGCCTGCGAAGCGGGCGGCCTCGGGGTTGTCACCAATGAGGCGGATCTCGTACCCGAACCGCGTGCGATCGAACAGCACCCAAACGAAGACCGCCGCGATCAGGCCGAGCACGAGTCCGAAGTGCAGCCGTGTGTCGAAGAACCGTGGGAACCAGGTGAATCGCTCGAACAGCGCGGAGCCGGGAAAACCGAAGCCCTGCGGGTCGTTCCAGACCGACGTGAACAGGTGGGAGTACCAGAGGATCGCCACGTAGTTGAGCATGAGGGTGGTGATGATCTCGTTGACGTTCAGGTAGGCCCGCAGCAGCGCCGGCACGAGTGCCCAGGCCGCCCCGGCCAGAATGGCTGCGCCACCCATGAGGAGGCCATACACCACGGCGTTCTGCGGGATTCCCGGCACGGCCCCAGGCAGGAACAGCGCCACGCCGGAGGCGGCGATCCCGCCCATGACGAGTTGGCCCTCGGCGCCGATGTTCCAGAACTTCATCTTGAACGACACGGCGACCGCCAGCCCGGCGAGGATCAGCGGGGTGGCCCGAACGAGGGTCTCCGACAGGCTGTACACATCGCCGCCGAACAGCCCGCCGAAGGCGCCGTCCCACATGGCCCGGTACGTCTCGAAGGGGTTCACGCCGAAGACCGCCAGCAGGACCGCCGTCGCCACGAGGGCTGCCGCCACCGACAGGACGGGCACGAGCCAGCCCAGATAGCGAGGCGGGTCGAGGCGGCGCTCGAACTTGATGGTCCACGGGATCACGCCGACGCCTCCGGGGCCATGGCTTCTCCGGCCATCATGAGGCCGACTTGTTCCTGCGTGAGCGACTCGGACGGTGCGATGCCCATGATGCGCCCGTCGTACAACACCATGATCCGGTCGGCGAGTACGAACAGCTCGTCGAGGTCCTCCGACAGCAACAGCACGGCGGCACCGGAGGCCCGTTCCTCGAGGAGGGCGGTGCGCACCGTCTCGATGGCCCCGACGTCGAGACCGCGCGTCGGGTAGGCCGCCACGATGAACGGCGTCTCGACGGCGTGGGTGCCGGCGTCGATCTCTCGGGCGAGGATCGCCTTCTGCTGGTTGCCGCCCGAGAGGTTGCGGGCCGGGGTGGCGATCGACGGGGTCTTGACGCCGAACCGTTCTACGTAGCGCTCCGACATCTTGGCCACGGCCTTCGGGTCAATGAACGACCGGGTCGAGACGGGTTGGTGTCGGTAACGCTTCATGATGAAGTTGTCGGTGAGCGGCAGATCGCCGGCCAGGCCCATGCCGAGACGGTCGGCGGGGACGTGGGCGACGCCGCGGTCGATGTACCGCCGGGGCGAGGCGTCGGTGACGTCCTTGCCGAGCAGTTCGATGGTCCCCGACGTCGGTTTGCGCAGGCCGGTGAGGACTTCTGCGAGTTCGGCCTGGCCGTTGCCGGTGACCCCTGCCACGCCGACGATCTCTCCCGAGCTCACCTCGAACTCGATGTCCGAGAGAGCCGGCAGGCCGCGGTCGTCTCTGGCGGCCACACCACGACAGCGCATGACGGTGTCTCCGGTTTCCTGTTCGTCGCGGTCGGCACGGAACAGAACCTCGCGGCCGACCATGAGCCGGGCCAAGCTCGCCCGGTCGGCGCCTTCCGTCTCGATGGTCTCAACGAGTTTCCCGCCACGCAGCACCGTGACCCGATCGGAGAACTTCAGCACCTCGCCCAGCTTGTGGGAGATGAAGATGATGGCCTTGCCGTCGGCGGCGAGTTCGCGCATGGTGTCGCCGAGCGAATCCGCTTCCTGTGGCGTGAGCACGTCGGTCGGCTCGTCGAGGATGAGCACCTCCGCGCCGCGATAGAGCAGTTTGAGGATCTCCACACGCTGGCGGAGGCCGACGGACAGTTGCCAGATGTACGCGGTGGGGTCGACGTCCAGCCCGTAGCGTTCGGCCAGCTCTCGAACCTGCCGTTCGATGTCGCGCATCTTGGGAACGAACGGCACGCCGTCGGCACCGAGGATGATGTTCTCGGCAACGGTCTGGTTCGGCACCAGCTTGAAGTGCTGATACACCATGCCCACGCCGTTCCGGCTGGCATCACGCGGCGATCGGATGTCCACCGTGCGCAGTGGCCGGCCGCCCGTGGCCAGTTCGATGTGGCCCTCGTCGGGGGCGTACATGCCGGCGAGACAATTCATGAGCGTTGACTTGCCAGCGCCGTTCTCACCCAAGAGGGCGTGGATCTCGCCGCGGTTCACGGTGAGATCCACGCCCTCGTTGGCGATGACTCCGGGAAACTTCTTGGTCAAGCCACGGATGGCAACGGCCACCTCACCTGCTTCGACCATGACATTCCCCTCGGTTGGTTGTGACTAGCCGGACGGGATCTCCCCGACGACACCTTCGACGAACCAGTCGATCGACAGCATGGCGCCGTCGTCCAGGCACTCGCCTTCGGCGACGCGCTCGGCGCCCGACTGATCGTTGATCGGACCGCAGAACACGTCGTTGCCGGCCAGGATCTCGGCCTTGGCGGCCTCGACGAGGTCAGCGGTCTCCTGTGTCACCGACGGGCCGAGCGGCGCCAGGTCGACGATGCCTTCGGGCATGCCGCCCCAGTACGACTCGGAACCGTTGTAGGTGCCGGCCCGGACCTGTTCGACGATCTCGACGTACTTCACGCCCCAATTCCAGACGGGTGCCGTGAGCAGCGAGTCGCCCACGAACTCACGCGAGTCGGTGTTGTAGCCGACGGAGTATCCGCCGGCGTCGGCGGCGGCCTTCTGCGGCTCGGTGGTGTCCTGGTGCTGGGAGATGACGTCGGCGCCTTCGGCGAGCAGGGCCTCGGCGGCTTCCTTCTCGACCGGCGGATCGAACCATGTGTTGGTCCAGACGACCCGCACCTCGGCGTCGGGGTTGACGCTGCGCACGCCGAGCGTGAAGGCGTTGATGCCACGCACGACCTCGGGGATCGGGAACGCCGCCACATAGCCGATGATGTCCGACTCGGTCTGGGCGCCGGCCACGATGCCGGAAAGGTAGCGGGGCTGGTACATGCGCCCGAACACGTTCGAGAAGTTCTCGGCGCTCTTGAAGCCGGAGATGTGCACGAACTGCACGTCCGGGAACTCGGCGGCCACGGTCTCGGTCGGGTCCATGAACCCGAACGACGTGGTGATGATGATATCGTTGCCGTTTTGGGCGAAGTCACGGATGACCCGCTCGGCGTCGGGACCTTCTGGCACGTTCTCGATGAACGTCGTCTCGACCGAGTCGCCGAAGGCCTCCTCGATATCGAGACGGCCCTGATCGTGGGCGAACGTCCAGCCCAGGTCGCCGATGGGAGCGACGTAGACGAAGGCGACCTTCGTGACGTCGTCGGCGGCGGCGGTCGTGTCGGTGGTGCCGGTGTCGGCCTGGGTCGTGTCGGCGGTGTCGCCGCCGCACGCCGCGAGGACGAGCACGAGCGACCCGATGAGGGCCAACCAGCGCAGATGGCGTTTCACGTTTCCTCCTGTGGGTTCATGGGGGACGAACCGGCAGCCCGAAACGCCCCGCCAGCAAGATAGTGGATCGCGAAGCCGCGCGAACCCGCGCGGTCGCACCGATCACCAGCGGACCGGCAAACCCTCCACAGACTTCAGCACCTCGACCAACCGGCCCACCTCCGACTCGGACCCCGGCTTGGCCGTCACGGTCCAGTCGCCGTTGTCGGGGCGGATCAGGAAGGCCTGCCCATCGACCGCGTCGAAACGGCTCTCATCCAAGAACAGGCGCGGCTTGATCAGCGCGGGGTCGCCCTCCTCCGGGCAGAACACCAAGCAGTTGCCGCACTCGTTGCACAGCTCCGTGAACACGAAGTACTGCTGGCGCCCATCGACCTCCATCCCCTCGGGCGTCGGCACCCGGAAGAACGCATCATTCGGGCACACGGTCACACAGAAGTTGCAGGCCACGCATCCCCACATCTCGAGCGTGTGCTCCACCTGGCGGGGCAGCTTGGCGGTCCCCTCCCGCGTGTACATGCCGTTCGTCGCCGGATCGTGCAACGACGCCACATAGGCTCGGACCCCGTCCGACGCCGCCACCCACCCCGCCAGATCTGCGGCACCGGCCGACGTCATCACCTGCTGCAAGCTGGTCAGCATCGGCTTCAACCGCCCGTAGCCGCCCGGCTTCAACAGGTCCGAACAGACCGTGATCGGCGTCAGACCCAGCCCCGCCGCCGCCGGCAGGTTCTCCTTCGTGATCCCCGCCGACCACGACACCTGCACCGGCCCATCGGCGCCATCGACCCGCAGCACTCCCGGCAGCGCCTCGTGCAACCGCTCCAGCAGCGTCATCGACACGACATGCAAGGGCGCCCCCGACAGATACATCGTCTCATCCGGCAAGAAACCCCGATGGTTCTCGACCACCAGCGTGTTCGTCAGTTTGATCCCGAACCGCCGCCCGTTGGCGGCCGCGAAACCGGTCAATTCGTCGATCAGCTCGATGCCACGGTCGAACTGCAGGTCGGCGTCGAAGTCGCTGGGCCGCAGGCGCACCTCGTCGTAGCCGAGTTCATTCCGGACGATCGCTTCGACCCGGTCGAAGCCCAGCAGCGTCGGGTTGAGCTTCACCACCACGTCCAGCCCGTGGCGCGTCATGAGGTGTTTCGTGATCGACTCGATCTCGTCGGGCGGGCAGCCGTGGAACGTCGATAGCGTCACCGTGTCGGACAGCTGGGTCGGGAAGGCGTAATCGGCAAACGCCGCGAACGGCCCGCCCGCCAGCTGCGCCCGCAGCCGCTCGATCTGGACCGAGGCATCGACCATCGAGTCGATGAAGTGCGCCACCGCGTCCGACTGGATCCCCGCCAGGTCATAGCCCACCGAGATGTCGAACAGATGCGGCCCGGCGTCCTCGCCGAGATACGGCGTCAACTCGTCCCACCGGCGCAGGATCTCGATGAGCATCCACGCCTTCGTGTACTCCTCGATCGACTCGGCGATCTTCAATTCTTGGGACCACTCGATGTTGTAGCCGATCGTCTCCATGTCGATGCATGGCCGGTTGATCTCCAACTCGTCGAGGATCTGCACCGTCTTCAGTTCGAAGATCCGCGACCCGCCCAGCCACGCCAGCACGATGTTCTCGGCCAGCTGCGTGTGGGGTCCGGCGGCCGGACCGATCGGTGTGGCCACCTTTCTCCCCAGGAAGTCGGCGGTCAGGTCCGGGCCGGAATGGACGTCGAAGAACCGGGCGGTCGGCAGGTCGAAGATGCGATGGCGCGTCGTCCACTCGTGGACGATCCGCTCGGCCAGCAGCTCGAGCGAGAAGGGGGTGAGCGGCGGATGGGTCTCGGCCATCGGAACCTCCTACAAACGGGCGTGCAGGCGCGCCGCCTGCTCGCGGGCCTTGGCGCGGATCTCGACACCATCGACACGCCGGGGGCCGGACTCGTCGAATACGACCTCGCCGTCCACCTCGACTCGGAGGGGCCGAACCCCCTCGGTGAACGCCAGGTGCCACGGGTCCATCGGGTCGTACGACCAGACCACCCGATCCTGTCGAGCGGCCGGGGCGATCGACCAACCTTCCTCCAGCCACGCCCACGCCGTCTCGGGCGACGCGGTGACGTCGACCGAGCGTTGCATCACGTAGGCCAGCCGGAAGGTCTCGATCATGTTGGCGCCGATCCCGTCGGTGCCGAGCGCCACCGGATTCGAGAACCGGGCCGGGTTTGCATAGCCGACCGAGTTGTTCAGGTTGGAGCGTGGGTTGTGGAGGATCGTCCCGTCGAGCCCATGGTCGTCGGTCAAGTGGACTCCGTGGGCGAGCAGCCAGTCGCGCTTTGCCAGTGATCGCAACCGGCTGATGGCGCCGTCGTCTTCGGGACCCTCACACACGTGGATGTGGACCCCGACCCCCATGTCGGTCGCCAGGTGGGCGGCCGCCTCGAGCGTCTCGTCCGAACACGTGAAGGCGGCGTGGATGCCCACCAGGCCGTGATTGCCCGCCTGGAGGAACCGCCGGTTTTCGTCGATGCCCCGTCGGGCGCCGTCGGCGCCGTGCCGGTCGGTCACCCCGTAGGCCGGGATCACGCGGATGCCCACCTCGGCGCAGGCGTCGGCAATCACGTCGAGACTGCCCTCGATGGCGTTGGGCGACTCGTGATGGTCGACGATCACCGTCGTCCCGGACTCGAGCGCCTCCAACGCACCGAGCTTCGCCGACCACTCCAGCATCTCCAGGTCGAGGGCGGCGTCGAGCCGCCACCAGATCAGCTCGAGGATCTCACCGAAGGTCGTCGGTGTGCGGGGCGGCGGCGGCATGCCGCGCGCCAATTCCGAGTACAGGTGGTGGTGCGCACAGACCAGTCCCGGAGTCTCAGCCATCGGTCGCCACCGGATGGTGGGTGTTGAACGGGAGGTGGGTTCGCCACACCCCGTCGACCTCGTGGAGGGCGGCGGCCACCGCTCCGGCGGTCGGTACCAGCCCGATCTCGCCGACGCCCTTGATGCCGTAGGGAGAGCGCGGCTGGGGCGCTTCGAGCAGCCGGACCTCGACTTCGGGCATGTCTTTGGGGCGGATGATCCCCAGGCTGCGCAGTGTCATGTTGGTGGGTCGACCCGCGTCGTCGTACGGGAAGTCCTCGGTGAGGGCGTAGCCGAGGCCCATATGGACAGCACCTTCCACCTGACCCGAACACAGCAGCGGGTTGACGACCCGGCCCACATCGTGAGCGGCGATGATCTTCTCGACCGATCCCGTGGCCCGGTCGGCGATCACCAGTTGGGCGGCGTAGCCGAACGCCGAATGGATGATCGGATGGTCGACCGGGTCGGACAGTTTGTTCGTCCAGTCCACCCGGTACTCGCCGTCGTATTCGACCCCCACCCGGCGGCCGTCGGCCACCGCCTTCTGGCAGGCGGCTTGGATCGAACCGGCCGCCATGAGCGTTCCGCGCGAGCCGGTCGTCTGACCGGCGCCGAGCTCGCGAGTCGTGTCCACCACGACGCGCACATCCTCGGGCGCCACTCCAAGCTCTTCGACCGCCACCTGCAACGCCACGGTGTGGACCCCCTGGCCCATCTCGGTCCAGCAGTGCCGCACCTCCACCGTGCCGTCGTCCTCGAACCGCACCGTCGCCTTGGCGATCTCCAGAAACCCGTTTCCCAGTCCGGAGTTCTTCAACCCCAGGCCGACGCCGACGGCCTTGCCGGCCGCCTTCGCCAACTCGTAGTCGTCGCGGACGGCGTCGAGGCACATCCGGGCGCCGGCACTGCCGTCGTCCATGATCTGGCCGGGACCCCACACGACGCCCGGTTCGATGACGTTACGGCTGCGGATTTCCCATCCGCTGATCCCGACTTGTACGGCCAGCCGATCCATGACCCCTTCCATGGCGAACTGGGCCTGGTTGGCCCCGAACCCACGAAAGGCACCGCACACCGCGTTGTTGGTCCGGACCGCGGTGGCCCGCACGTCGATGTTCGGCACCACATACGGCCCGGAGGCATGGCCGGCGGCCCTTTCCAGCACCTTCATCCCCACCGAGGCATACGGCCCCGAGTCGCCGATCATCACGGCCCGCAGCGCGGTCAGCTTGCCGTCGGCGTCGCATCCCGCCCAGCTCTCGATGCGGATCGGATGCCGCTTGGGATGGAGGAAGAAGCTCTGTTCGCGGGTCAGGGTGCAGCGCACGGGCCGGCCGAGCAGGTACGCCGCCAAAGCGGTCTGCGCCTGGTTGGACATATCCTCCTTGCCGCCGAACGCACCGCCGTTCGACACCAGCTCCACGGTGATGCGGTCGGTGTCGACGCCGAGCACCGCGGCGATCTGGTTGCGGTCGTCCCACACACCCTGCCCACCGGAGTACACGTGCAACGTGCCGTTGTCGGCGGGCACCGCCAGCGTCGACTCGGGCTCCAGAAAGGCGTGCTCGACGCGCTGGGTCTGGAACACCTCGTGGACCGTGTGCACCGCGGCAGCGAGCGCGGCGTCGACGTCGCCGCGGGCGTACTCGGACACCGACAGCACGTTGCCGTCGAGCTCCCACACCGCGTCGCGCGCATCGTCGATGGCCGCCACCGGGTCGGTGATCGGTTGGTGCACGTCGTAGTCGATGGCGACGAGGTCGGCCGCCCGGGTCGCCGTCAAGAGATCCTCGGCCACGACGATCGCCATGACGTCACCTAGATACGACGTCCGGCCGCCCACGGGGATGAACACCGGCCAGTCCTTGTGGATGAGCCCCACGCGCAGGTCGCCCGGCACGTCGTCCGCACCGAACACGGCCACCACGCCCGGCTCGGCGAGCGCCGCCGACGTGTCGATCGACCGGACGGTGGCGTTGGCATGGTCGGCGAGCCGGACGACCCCATGGAGCATGCCGCGCGGCGTCAGGTCACCGACGTAGCCGCGGTCGCCCAGGGCCAGGTCGAACGCTTCGTACTTCACTCCGGCCGTGCCGACCCCACCCGGTGCAGTCACCTCCGGAAGCGGATCGCCGCTCGCCAGGAGCTCGACCGCCTCGATGATCTTCACGTAGCCGGTGCAGCGGCACAGGTGCGCCCCGAGCCGACCTTCGATGGTCGATCGGTCGAGCCCGGCACCCTTCTGGTCGATGAGCGCCTTCGTCCGTACCAGGATGCCGGGCGTACAGAATCCACACTGGAGGGCGCCGGTCGCGGCGAATGCGGATGCCAGCCGCTCTCGCTCCTCGGCCGTGAACCCTTCCAACGTCGTGACCGCGCCGCCCTCGGCCTTTTCCATCGACACGAGACACGCCTGGATGGCCTTGCCGTTCAGGAGTACCGTGCAACAGCCGCACTGGCCCTGGGGCGAGCATCCGTCTTTGGCCGACAGCACGCCCAGCTCCTCACGCAGGGCGGCCAGCAGGTTGGGATGATCGGAACGGGCCCCGACCGGATGTCCGTTCAGTTCGAAGTCGATGATGCGAATGTCGGCCGTCGCCGTCATGAAGCGTCCTCCGGAGGCAGTTGGGTGCCGCGCTGATCGACGATGCGGCGATAGATCTCGGGCATGCGGTACCGCTCGAAGTCGAACAGCGTCCGCTTGTATGTGTCGCAGAAGTCGAGGTCGAGCGTCGCCACCGCCACCTCGTCGCCGGTCGTCAGGCATTGGGCCATGATCTGACCCGACGGGGCGATGATGACGCTCTGGGCCAGCGAGTCCACGCCCTCCTCGATGCCGCCCTTTGCCACGCCGACGACGTAGGTGCCGTTCTGATAGGCGCCGGCCTGCATGACGAGGTGGTTGTGAAACCCGGCCAGGGCGTTCTGGTTCGGATCCGGGGCGTAGTGCAGCGGCGTGTTGTACCCGATGAGGATCAGTTCGACGCCCTGGAGGCCCATCACGCGGTACGTCTCGGACCAGCGCCGGTCGTTGCACAACGCCATGCCCACGAGGCCGCCAAACGCCCGCTTGACCCGGAACTCGGTACCCGGCTCGAAGTAGTGCCGCTCGGCGTGTTGGAAGTCCCGCCACTGCTCGTGCCCTTCGTGGCCGGGGATGTGCACTTTGCGGAAGATGTCGACCGTCTTACCGGTCGGGTCGACCAGGTGATACACGTTGTAGCGATGGCCGTCGGACGTGCGCTGGGCATAGCCCAGACAGAAGCCGACCTCGAGCCGTCTGGCCTCCTCGAAGAGGGGTTTGGTGTCGGGACTGGGCATCTCCGGCTCGTACCAATGGTCGGCCTGCTCGAGGGGAAGGTGCCAGCGCGGGAAGAACGTGGTCAGCGCCAGTTCGGGATACACGATCAGCTCGGCGCCCCGTTCGGCGCCCCGGTGCAGGAGGTCGATGAGGCGGTCGACGACGTGAGCCTTCGACTCTTCGCGCGCCACCGGCCCCAGCTGGGCGGCGGCCACCGTCAGCAGACGGGCCATCGATGATCCTCCATGGTTCGACCGTACACCGGACCCGTCGGACCCGGCATCGCCACGACTTTACATTTTGTCAAAGCCGTGGCAACAGCTTTCCCGAAACGACCGAGCGCGCCGACTGCGGGTGCTTTACTTTTCGTCAAATGCGAAAGGGACCGATGCCAGCCGCTCAGGCGAAACCAGCACACGCTCGCAGGTTGGAACCCTCGTGATCGACTGGGTCCGGGCCGAGTTCCTCGTCGAGCCCTTCTCGGAGGGCCAACCTGGACCACACGTCGCCGCCGCCGTCGCCGCCTTCACCGAACGTGGCCTTCCGGTCGACATCGGGGCGTTCGGCAACGCGGTCACGGGACCGCGCGGCGAGATCATCGCCGCCCTCGGCGATGCCATGACGGCAGCGCTGGAGGCGGGAGCCTCACGCTTCACCCTGAATCTCGGCACGCCGTGACCGGCCACCCGCTCGTCCGCGCCATCCGGCCGCTGGTCGATGCGATCGGGGCGACGCTCATTCCGCTCGGTGCCCACCGCAGCTCAGATGTGGTGATTTCGTGGGAGGGCGAACCGGTGGTGGCGGTGCGGGTACATCTCGAGGACACGCTCGAGGGCATGATCGCCTCGGTCGAGGACGAGTTGGGTGGTGGGCTCGCCGATCTCGAACGCCATGAGAAGCAGGCGGCGATCCGGCTCCTCGATGAACGCGGCGCCTTTCTCCTCCGCAAGTCGATCGACGACGTTGCCGACGCGATGGGCGTGAGCCGGATCACGATCTACAACTATCTGAACGCCATGCGGGAGACACGATGATCCGCATCGCCGGCGCGACCGTCGTCAACCACGATGGCACCCATGACCTCGATGTGCTCGTCGATGGCCACCGCATCGAAGCGCTCATTCCGCGCGACGAGCTGACGCCGGGAGCCGACGTGATCGATGCCAACGGCACCTGGGTGATACCCGGCGGTGTCGACCCGCACGTACACCTCGAACTGACCCAGAAGGGGTTCCCGTCGGCCGACGACTTCGCCACGGGTACGCAGGCGGCGGCGTGGGGCGGAACCACCACCATCATCGACTTCGCCGACCAGACGAAAGGCGACGACCTGATCGAGACGCTCGACGCCCGTCTGGCCGCGGCGAGTGGTCGCTGCGCCATCGACTACTCGTTCCACCAGGTGATCGGCGACGTGAACGACCGCAGCCTGGCACAGATGGCCGATGTCGTGGCGCGGGGCATCATGTCCTTCAAGCTCTTCATGGCCTACCCGGGCGCCTATTACTCCGACGACGGCGAGATCCTGCTGGCGATGCAGCGAGCCGGGGAGCTGGGTGCGATGGTGCTCGTCCACGCCGAGAACGGCATCGCCATCGACGTGCTCGTCGCCCAGGCCCTGGCGCGCGGCGACGTCGAACCGATCCACCACGGACTCAGCCGTCCGCCCGGCCTCGAGGCCGAAGCGGTCGACCGGGCCGTCCGCCTGGGCGCCGAAGCACAGTGCCCGGTCTACATCGTTCACCTGTCGTCGGCCGACGCCCTCGAGGAGGTGCGGCACGCCCGCCGGCGCGGCGCGGTGGTGTATGCGGAGACGTGCCCGCAGTACCTGGTCCTCAGCCTCGACCGCCTCGACCAGGGATGGGCGGGAGCCAACTACGTGTGCTCTCCCCCGCTGCGGACCGCCGACCACGCCGGGGCGTTGTGGGAAGGCCTCGCCGACGGGACCCTCGACGTCATCGCCACCGACCACGCGCCCTTCCACAGCCATCAGCGTGACGTCGGCCGCAACGATTTCTCGAAGATGCCGAACGGTCTCGGCACCATCGAGCACCGCCTCCAGCTCTCCTTCGACCGGGGCGTGGCGAACGGACGGTTCACGCCCAATCGGTGGGTGGAGCTCGTCGCCACCCAGCCGGCGCGACTGTTCGGGCTCTATCCGGCCAAGGGTACTCTTGCGGCCGGCGCCGACGCCGACCTCGTCGTCTGGGACCCGGACGGCACGACGAACCTGTCGGCTGCCACCCATCACATGGCCGTCGACGTGTCGGTCTACGAGGGCATGGAGACCCGCGGCGCCGTCCGGACCGTGTTGAGCCGGGGCGCGCTCCTCGTCCACGAGGGCACGTGGGTCGGACCCACCGACCACGGCGCGTTTCTCAAGAGATCACAACCGAGAGGAGAGCAGCTGTGACTGCCTCGAGCCTGGGCCTGTTCGACGAGGTCGTCGACCAGGCCGCCTACGACCGCACGGTCGAACGATTCCGCCAACGCCAGATCCTGCTGCCGACCTTCGGCCAGCTCGCCGAACCGCACACCATCCCCGACGGCATCGTTGCCGGCCTCACCGACGTCGGCGCCGACGACCCCGACGCTCGAAACCTCTGGCGGGTCCACTGGTACAACGACGGCACTCGCCATGGCCGGGCGGACGTCCCCGAACACGTCGAGATGCCGCGCGAGCTGAGCGGCGTCGAGGCTCGCATCATCGTCGCCCTCGGCAACCGGTTCCCCATGATCCGCGCCCACAAGGTGCTGGCCGCCTATGCATGTTTGGCGCCGCGCGTCGTGACGGGGACCTTCGACCCGACCCGCGACCGGGCGATCTGGCCGTCCACCGGCAACTACGCCCGCGGCGGCGTCGCCATCAGCCGCATCATGGACTGCCACGGCGTCGCCATCCTCCCCGAAGGCATGTCGAAGGAACGGTTCGACTGGCTCGCCGAATGGATCACCGATCCGTCGGATGTCATCCGGACCTACGGCACCGAATCGAACGTCAAAGAGATCTACGACGCTTGCAACGAGCTCGCCAAAGATCCCACCAACGTGATCCTGAACCAGTTCTCGGAGTTCGGAAACCACCTCGGTCATTACGCCGTGACGGGCCGTGCTCTGGGCCACGTCTTCGAAGCGTCGGGAGGGGGCCGGCTCGCCGGATACGTGGCGGCGTCGGGTTCGGGTGGCACCCTGGCCGCCGGGGACTATCTGAAGGAGCAGTACGGCTCGAAGACCGTGGTCATCGAGGCGCTCGAATGCCCGACCATCCTCTACAACGGCTACGGCGAGCACAACATCCAAGGCATCGGCGACAAGCACATCCCCCTCATCCACAACGTGTACAACACGGACGACGCGACCGCCATCTCGGATCGCGCCACCGACACGCTGTTTCTGTTGTTCAACACCGAGGCCGGCCGCGCCGAGCTGGCCCGACGGGGTGTGGCACCCGACGTCATCGCTGGGTTGCGGAACTTCGGCTTCTCGTCGATCTGCAACATGCTGGCCGCCATCAAGCACGCGAAGTTCCACGGCCTCGGGCGGGACGACGTCATCGTCACCGTCGCCACCGATGGCGCCGAGATGTACGACTCGGAGACCGACAAGCTGCTGAGTCGCGACCACCCGGACGGGTTCGACGAACGCGCCGCGGCCGGCGCCTACGCCGAATACCTCCGCGGCGTCGACACGGAGCATTACGAGGAGCTGGGAGAGATCGGCCGGCGCCGTGTGTTCAACCTGGGCTACTACACGTGGGTCGAACAACAGAGCGTGGCCTTCGACGACTTCGAACAGCGCCGCTCTCAGACGTTCTGGCAGGGACTCCACCCGTACGTGGAGCAGTGGGACGCCATGATCGACGAATTCAACGGACGCACCGGAGTGGCCCTTGGCTGACCATCCGTTCATCGTCTATCGCGCGCGGCTCGACGTATACGAGCGCGCCATGGCCGCCGGCTGGAGCGACGAACGGTTCGTCGAACTGGTCGAACGACTCGACGCCCACGTCGCCGACGTCGACGGCCACGGATTCGCGGTCACCCCTCTGACCGATGAGCGCGCCTTGTCGGAGGCACTCGGGCTGGACCGCCGTCTCCTCGTCAAAGACGAGACGGGCAACGTCTCCGGATCCCACAAGGCCCGGCATCTGTTCGGAACGATGCTGACGCTGGCCGTCGACGGGGCGAGAGACGACGATCTGGCCATCGCCTCGTGCGGCAACGCCGCGCTGGCCGCCGCCGTCGTCGCTCGCGCCGAGAACCGCCGGCTGCGGGTGTTCATCCCGACCTGGGCCGACCCGGTCGTCGTCGGCAGCCTCGAACGGCTCGGCGCCGACATCACCACCTGCGAACGACGGACGGGCGAGGTGGGCGACCCGGCCTTCCTCCGTTTCACCGAAGCGGTGGAAGCGGGAGCGCAACCGTTCTCGGTGCAAGGCCCGTCTACCCCGTCGGCCCTCGACGGCGGACGCACCATCGGCTGGGAACTCGCCGACCAACTCGCCGACCTCGGCGTGGCCGGCCCGACCCGCGTGTTCGTGCAGGTGGGCGGCGGTGCGCTGGCCGCGTGCACGTTCTCGGGCATTCTGCAGGGCGCCGCTCCCTCGCTCGACCCGCGATTTCACGCGGTCCAGGGCGAGGCGTGCGCCCCGCTCCACCGAGCCTGGCGGAGTCTCGGCGACGAGCTGGTGGGCGCAGGTGTCCCCGACCGGCAGCTGGCCGCACAGATGTCCCCCGCCGACGCGGTCGCCGCCGGTCGCGCCGACCCCGATCGCCACATGTGGGCCTGGGAGGAGGTCGGGACGTCCGTGGCGACCGGCATTCTCGACGACGTCACGTACGACTGGCTGTCCGTCGTCGGACCGATGGCCGCCACCCGCGGTTGGCCGGTCGTCGTGCCCGAACGAGACCTGGTCGAGGCCCACCGGCTCGCGAACACGCACACGGACATCCGCGTCGACGACACCGGGTCGGCCGGATTGGCGGGACTGGGCGATTCGGAGGTCCTGGCCGACCTCATGGCCGACGAGACCATCGTGGTGCTCTTCACAGGTCGCGAGCGCCACAACTGACCGATCACCCGTCGGTGTCGATCTGGACGTGCTCGGCCACCATGATCGAGCGGACCACGGCGATGACCTCCTCGATCTCGAGATCTCCGTCGAGCACCTCGACGTTCGAAAACCATGCCTGGGTGACGACTGGATCGTGGTAGACGGCGGTCCCGTCGACGTGGTGCGGCCAAGGTGGGTCGAGCGCACCGTGGTTGTCGAGTAGTTCGATGGCGATGAGGTCGTACATGATCGACTCGGCGGCATCCCGGTCGATTTCGGAGGCGAGCACGCCCTCGGCGTTGTCGGTGGGCAGCAGGCTTCCGCTCAGCTCGCCGGCTCCGTAGCGGGTGACCTGCTGGAGGATCATCTGGCCTGCCCAGCGCTTCAGGCCGAGAGAGGCGATGGTTCCGGCCCCACCGGTCAAGGCCATGCTCGTCGCCCCCGCGATCCCCTTGAGCGTTCCGCCCAGCATGCGGTTCCAGTCGTCGGTCCGGCGCGCCTCGGCGAAGTCGAGGTCGAACTGGGTGTCGAAGAGCACGCCCTTGGCGACGCCGAGATCGTCGGCTACTTCGGCGAGCTTCGAAAGGTCGTGCGGGTCGAACAGTTCGGTGAGGACCGCGGCTTCGAACCAGCCGTACTGTGCCTGGAGCATTGGCGTGGCGCCGCTCCGGGCCAGCACTTCCAAGAACCCGGCGAGCCGCTCGTCGTAGCCCGACGTCGAACCGGCCGCATCGACGAGCGAGGTGACGAGCGGCGAGGCGAACCGCCCATCCCGTTCGTAGAACCCGGTGGCGTTGTGGAACGGCACCGCGATCTCCATGGATGGGGCGAGCATGAGCGCCAGGCCTTCGGCGACACCCGACGCCAACCGCCCCTCCGGGGCCGCCTCTGCCATGAGGTCGGCGACGAGCCGGTGGGCAGCCGGATCGTCGGCCGCCACGACACCGGTGCTGGCGATCACGAGCCCGGCGGCCATCCCGTAGTCGTTGAGGTACGGAACCTCGGGATGCAGCAGCGCTCCGAGGTCGCCGGCCAGCCGGCGGACGAGACGCGCCGACAGATCGGCATCGTGCGCCACCCGACCCAGCAACATTTCGCGTGGGTCCCAGTAGAGCGGGTCGTACCACTCCCCGAACGTCGTGTCGGCGACGTTGATCCCGATCGACCACAGATCGTCATCGCCCTGGCGAACGGTCGCCGCGGCGGCGTCGAGCAAGAACCCGTCGGTGAAGCTCCCGAACTCCAGCAGACGGGCCGGATGGATGCCACCGCGGTAGGTGGCCATGAGGTCGGCGCCGCCAAAGGCGAGCATCCCGGAGCGCTGCGCACGCCCGAGGGCCTCGGAAAACGAGAGGAGCGTGACGCGCGCTACGCCCGATTCGGCGTCGTTGCGGTGCCAGTCGGCCTCAATAAAGACCGGCAACGACCCGGTCAACTCCGGGCCGAGAGTGTTGAAGAACGCGGCGACCGTAGCCGGGTCGGCCTCGGACAGGAATCCGCCGAGTTCGTCGATGGGTTCGTTGGAATACAGGGCTTCGACGAGCAGGTGACCCACGAAGGA
>JBFKPQ010000025.1:0-21305 GCA_041628225.1 Acidimicrobiia bacterium
CCTGGAACGCCTATCAGGCCGCACCGGTCGGCCCGTCGATCCAGACCCACACGGCACCCTCAGGCACCGGCCTCCTCGAAGCCGCCCGCGGCTCAGAGCACCTCGAGAACAACGGCGTCGTCCTCGTCGGCGAACAAGACATCTTCGGCCAGACCTTCACCTCCGGCCTGTGGGCGCCGCTCGCACTCGCCGGCTCGTCGTGGTCCGGCGGCACCTGGAACGGCTCCAGCTGGTCCGGCTCCTCCTGGTCCGGCAGCTCGTGGTCCGGCAGCTCGTGGTCCGGCTCCTCATGGTCCGGCAGCAGCTGGTCCGGCAGCAGCTGGTCGGGCAGCTCCTGGTCGGCCGCGGTGTGGAACGGCTCGTCGTGGTCCGGCAGCTCCTGGTCCGGCAGCAGCTGGTCCGGCAGCTCCTGGTCCGGCAACAACTGGACCGGCCTCAGCTGGGACCACGGCAAACGCAACATCAACTGAGGAACTCCACCACTCGTCCAGAGCGAAGGCCCGACCCAACGTCGGGCCTTCGGCGTTGACGATCCGGTAAGTTGCTGCAACGCGACCGAAGAGCTGACGTTGGCCGAAGTGCAGAAGTTCGACATCGGCATCGCCGAGATGCTGACCACCGGCTGGTCGCGCTACCGCGCACACTTCGTACCCGTCACCCTGGCGGGCGCCGCCACGTTCGCCGTCTACGGCTTGTTCCGCTGGTGGTCGGACGTCATCGAGGGTCCGTGGGAATCCTTCGGTGTGGAGCTCGCCGGGCTCATCGTGTCCGGCGCAGCAGCTTTGCCCTGGTACCGCGGGGCGCTCGCCGCGGCCGACGACACCGAGGCTCCGGGGTGGTCCTCCGAACCCGAACGTTTCCGGGATCTCGCCGTGGCCTCGGTGTTCTTCTGGGCCGGTGTGCTGCTCGGTCTTCGCTATCTCCGAGGCATCCCGGCGATCTTCGTCGTGATCTTCTATGCGTTTCATGGTTTCGCCGTCGCCGACGGCAAGCGACGCAAGGCGCTGCGAGCCCTCGGCCACAGCGTGCTGCTCGGTCAGGGCAAACGGCTCGGGGTGGCCGCGGTCGGCGGATTGCTCCTTCTGATCAACCTGCTGGCGTTCCTTCCGCTCGGCTTCTCCATCAATCCGGCGACCATGGCACTCACCGTCGCCGCGCTACTCATCACGACGAGCTGGTCCATGGTGTGCGGTGCACTCGTCTATCGTGCCCTCGGGCGCGCGACTACGGTGACTTCATGACCGAACTCACCGGAGCCGGAGCATCTGCAGGCGTCGTCGTCGGACCCGCCTTCTACCTCGAACAGATCGATGTCGCCATCCCCGACCACGACGACCCGAACGGCGCGTTCGTAGAAGCGGGGGCGACGGTAGCCGCCGATCTCCGCCGTATGGCGGGCGAAGCCGCCGAAATCGGACGAACCGACGCCGCCGAAATTCTCACTGCCCAAGCGATGATGGCCGAGGATCCGATGCTCGCAGACGATGTCGCCGAACGCCTCAAGGGCGGCACACCGCTCGGCGAGTCGCTCGCCGAAGCGCGCGATCACATCGCCGGCATGCTCGCCGCCATGGACGACGAGTACCTGGCGGCCCGTTCGCACGATGTTCGCGAAGTCGCCGACCGGATCGGCCGCAAGCTGGCAGGATCCGAGGGACCGTCACTCGCCGACATCGTCCAGCCTTCCATCGTGCTCGCCAAGAATCTGACGGCGGCGGAGACCGCCACGATGGATCCGTCAACGATTTTGGGTTTCGTCACCGAGGAGGGTGGCCCGACCGGGCATGTCGCCGTCATCGCCCGTTCGCTGAGCCTTCCGGCGGTGGTAGGCGCAACCGGACTCACGAAGCACGCCGGCTCTGCCCATGCAGTTGCGTTCGATGGTCGCAGCGGCCGCATCGTGCTCGATCCTTCGGATGAGGAGCGGGCCGCATTCGTCGAGGCACAACGGCAGCACGCCGAGCGGGTGGAACGAGCCGCCCAGTTCCGTGGTAGGCAGGTGGCGTATCGGGGAGAACAGGTCCGAGTGGCCGCCAACGTCGGATCCGATGCCGACCTCGACGCCGCCGTCGCCTTCGCCGCAGACGGCGTCGGGCTCTATCGGACCGAGTTCCTGTTCTTGGACCGGGCGGAGCCGCCATCCGAGGACGAGCAATACGAGCTGTACCGGACGGCGGTCGAGGCCTTTTCCCACCCGGTCGTGGTGCGGACGTTCGATATCGGCGGCGACAAGCCGGCCGCCTATCTCGACCTCCCCGAAGAGGAGAACCCGTTCTTGGGCATGCGCGGCGTCCGCATATACGACGCCTTCCCCGACCTGTTCGGAGCTCAGTTGCGCGCCCTGCTGCGCGCCGGAGCGCATGGCGATCTCTGGGTCATGATCCCCATGGTGGCGAGCGTGGCGGACGTCGAGTTGGTGCACCGCCACCTGGCCAAGGCGCGTTCCGACCTCGAGGCCGGCGGCGTGGAGTTCGCCGACGTGAAGCTCGGCATCATGGTCGAGGTTCCGTCGGCGGCGTTGTCGGCTCCCACCCTCGCCGAGATCGTCGACTTCTTCAGCATCGGCACCAACGACCTCACGCAGTACACCATGGCGGCCGACCGAACCGCCGGTTCCTTGGCGGCCTACGGCGATGCTGCGCAACCCGCCGTTCTCACCCTCTGCTCGCTGGTGGCGAAAGCAGCTCGCGACGCCGGCATCTCGGCAGCCGTCTGCGGTGAGGCGGCCGCCGACCCTGTCGCGGCGGCGCTCTTCGCAGCATTCGGCATCGACAAGTTGTCGGTTGCGCCCGTTTCCGTCGATGAGATCCGGGCCACGGTGGCCGGGATCGACCCGGACGCCATCGAGGCAGTCCTGCCGGCCGTGCTGGCGGCCGGGTCGCCGGGCGAAGTCCGGTCGTTGGTGGAACCGCTCCTTCCGTGACGGTCCTCGACAGCCGGCAGGTGCGTATCCTCCGCTGGCTGCTCGACCACGACGGAACGGCGACGGCGGCCGGCATCGCCGACGGTCTCGGATTGAGCGCGCGGGAGGTGCGGTACCGGCTGCCCGGGATCGAGCGCTACCTCGCCGGACCCGGGCTGCGCCTCGAACGCAGACGGGGCGTCGGGATCATCCTCGACGGGACGCCTTCGCAACTCGATCAGCTACGCGTCGACATCGGTCACGTATCGCACGTTCCCAAGGTCATGACCCCTTCCGAACGGGGCCAAGCAACTCGAGCCGTGCTCCTATCCGTAGCGCCCGAGCCGACAACGCTGCAGACCGTCCAAGACAGACTCGACGCCTCGAAAGCCTCGATCCGCCGTGACATCGCCTCGGCCGAGCCGTGGCTGGCCCGCCAGGGCCTGGTGCTGTCGCGGCGTCCGGGAGTCGGCGTCGCGATCGTGGGCCCGGAGACGGCCATCCGAAGTGCGCTGGTGACACTGATACTCGAAGCGGTTCCCGCGGACGCGCTTGCCGAGGCGCTGCGAGTCGGCACCGAGCGGGCGTCGATCGTTCGAACGAGGATCTCGGCCGCACTCTTGGAGGTGTTGCAGGGTTTGCCCCTCCAGACAGGCAGCGACATCGCCAACGCGTTCGCCGGTGTCGGCGCACCTCGTACGGTTCTGGCGTTGCACCTGGCCGTGGCGCTGGCGCGGGTTGGCGAGGGTCACGTCATCGACCTCGACCCCGGCCAGCTCCGGTCGCTCGTCGATCATCCCATGGCCGACGCGTCCTCTGGGTTGTCCAATGCGATGGAGCAGCAGCTGGGCAGGCCGCTGCCCGAGGTAGAGCGAGCCGCCATCACCTCGTTTCTGCTGGGGATGACGTCTGTGGACGCGGCCGCTGGGCGCGACGATGTCGAGGAGCTGACGGGCGAAGCGTTGGCCATCGCGGCCGATCGTCTGCATCCATCTCTGGCCGAGGATCATGAGCTCCGGCGGAGCCTGCAGCAGCATTTCCAACGCCTGCGGGTCCGCCTGGACTACGGCATCCCCGTCCACAATCCGTTGCTACGAGAAGTCGCCGAGCGGTACCCCGATGTATTCGGGGTGGCCGAAGAGATCGCTCGGCGAGCCCGAGGCCTGTTCGGTACGGCCATCCCCGATGAAGAAGTCGGATTCGTGACCATGTACCTGTCGGGTGCGATGGAGAGGATGTACCTCTGGCCACGCCGGCGAGTGGCCGTGGTCTGTCCGGCCGGTATGGCCACGGTATGGATCCTCGTGTCGCGCATCCAAGCCGAGTTCCCGCAGCTGGAGCTCGTCGAGGTCGTCTCGGCGGCCGATCTCGACGAGGCCCTGATCGACGCCGACGCCGTGATCTCCACCGTCGCGTTGGCCGACACCCACCTTCCCGTCGCAGTGGTCAATCCCTTGCTCGGAGCCGACGACATACGGGCCATCGGGCGCATCCTTTCCGCAGATTTGTGACAAGCCGTTACAAACTGATTCTGATTTGTCACATCTGTCTTAACCGGTATTGCCAGTAGCGACGGCTCCGCCGACACGGCATGATGGGTCCCAGGCCTGCGGAGGGCAGGCTGTCGTGCTGCACGGAGGAGGAGCTAATGAGAGAGACGCTGCAGCGTCTTGGCGGCAAGCTCGCAGGCATGGTGATCCCCAACATCGGGGCCTTCATCGCCTGGGGTCTGATCACCGCCTTGTTCATTCCCACCGGTTGGTTGGCCAAGACTGGCCTCGACTGGGACTGGGATTTCATCACCAGCAACACCGTTGGACCGATGATCAAGTACCTGTTGCCGCTTTTGATCGCATACACGGGCGGCAAGATGGTGCACGGTCACCGCGGTGGCGTGCTCGCCGCCGTGGCGGCGATGGGCGTGATCGGTGGAGCCGCCTTCGAGTTGACGTCGGGCGCGACGGGCGATCCCCCGCAGTTCCTCGGCGCCATGCTGGTCGGTCCGCTGGCCGGCTGGGTCATGAAGAAGATCGACGACTGGCTCGAGGACCGGACGCCGGCCGGTTTCGAGATGTTGTACAACAACTTCTCACAGGGCATCGCGGGTCTGTTCCTGGCCATGCTCGGCTTCGTCGCCATCGGCCCGGTCATGGCTGCGCTGGCGACCGCCTTCGGCAACATGGTGAGAGGCATCACCGATGCCGGTCTGCTGCCGCTCGCCGACATTCCGATCGAGGTCGGCAAGGTGCTGTTCTTGAACAACGCCATCAACCACGGCGTGTTGACGCCACTCGGCGCCGCCGATGCGGCCGAAGCCGGCAAGTCGATCTACTTCATGCTGGAGTCGAACCCGGGTCCGGGCCTCGGCTTGCTCGGCGCCTACTGGCTGGCAGGCAAGGGCCTCGCCAAGCTGTCGGCGCCCGGCTCGATCATCATCCACTTCTTCGGTGGCATCCATGAGGTGTACTTCCCGTACGTTCTCATGAACCCCGTGATGATCATCGCCATGTGGGCCGGCGGTATCTCGGCCGACCTCGTGTTCGTCGCTACGGACGCCGGTCTGGTCGGACCACCCTCACCAGGATCGATCTTCGCCTACTTGACTCTCCTCCCGGCCGGAGGCGGCGCCTTCGGCGTTCTCCTCGGTGTGGCGGTAGGAGCGATCGCGGCGTTCTTCGTCGGCGTTCCCCTCTTGCGTCTCTTCCCCGTGAAGGACATGAAGGACACCGACGCCGACGCCGACATCGGCGATGCCGTCGACCACCTCGCCGGCATCCCCGGCGTCAACCTCGACGGCTAGCCAACCGACCCGTACACGATGGTGGTGGCCGACTACGGGCGGGCACCACCACTTGATTGGAGGCCCAATGTCCGAAATCATCAAGCAAGCCAGCGAAGTCAAGCTCATCGTCTTCGCCTGCGAAGCCGGGATGGGTTCCAGCCTCATGGGGGCCAACCAGCTCAAGAAGATGGTAAAGAAGGCCAAGCTGGACATCCAGGTCGTCCACGCCCCGGTCCAGCAGATCCCCGACGCCGTCGACGTCATCGTGACCCACAAGGGGCTGGCGCAACAAGCGAAGGCGAAGGCTCCGCATGCCGCCATCGTCCCGTTCACGATGTTCATGAACGACCCGGCGGTGAAAGGCCTCGTCGAAACCCTCAAGAACGGCGAACCCGTCGTTTCGGCCGGTTGACGCGATGGCGGCCAACCCAGACATCCTGACCGACGACAGCGTCGTACTCGGCCTCGACTCGGTATCCCGAGATGACGCCATCACCGCCGCCGGCCGCATGCTCGTCGGCCGCGGCCTCGTCGACGAGGGCTACGTCGAGGCCATGCACCGGCGCGAGGCGACCATTTCGACGTATATGGGCAACGGCGTCGCCATGCCCCACGGCACGTTCGACGCTCGCGACACCATCCACGGAACCGGTATCGTCGTGATGCAATACCCCGACGGGGTCGACTGGGGAGACGAGAAGGCCCGCCTCGTCGTCGGACTCGCCGCAACCGGCGAAGACCACGTCGGCGTCCTCTCCCAGCTCGCCGAAGTCCTGCTCGACGAGGACCTCTGCGAGATGCTGTCGACCACCGACGATCCGCAGACGATCCTCGACGCGCTGCGTCCTGAGGACGAATGAAAGCCACCGTCTTCGGAGCCGGCAACATCGGCCGGGGCCTCGTCGGCCTCGTGCTCCACAAGGCCGGCTACGAGGTCACGTTCGTCGACGCCGACGCCGATCTCGTAGCCGGACTGGTCGAAGCCGGTTCCTACGAGGTCGTCACCACCGAGGGCGAGAGGACGCGAGTCCCCGTGTCGGTTGCCATCCATGCGGCGGAGGCTGATGCGGTCGTCCAAGCCACGGCGAACTCCCATCTCGTGGCAACCGCCGTCGGCGAACCGATCCTCAAGATCGTCGCCGGCCCCATCGCCGCGGCGTTGGCACGACCCGACGCCCAGATCCTGAACGTCCTGGCGTGCGAGAACGCCCACCCGAACAGCCCCCTGCTGCGCCGCCATGTCGTAGCCGCCGGGTCGGAACCCAGCGAGCGCGTCGGCTTCCCAGAAGTGGTCGTGGATCGCATCGTGAGCAGTGAGCCGGGGGCATTGACCCTTACGGCCGAACACGCCTACGAATTCCTGGCCGACCGTGACGGATGGGTCGGTCCCCCGACAGACGGGATCGACGTCGTCGCACCCATCGAGGCATACATCGTGCGGAAGCTGTGGCTCGTGAACGGCCTCCACGCCGCCGTCGCCTACCTCGGCAAGGCCGCCGGCCATGCGTACATTCACGACGCGCTCGCCGATCCGGGGATCGAGTCAGCCGTCTCGGCCATCGCCGACTCGATGGTGGCGGCGCTCGAGCATCGATACCCGAACTTTCCGGCCGGGGAGTTTCGCTCCACCGCCTCCGAGAGCTTGCGCCGGTTCACCGATCCCGAACTACGCGACGCCGTCGACCGCGTCGCACGGAACCCGGTCGCCAAACTGGGTCCCGACGAGCGTCTCATGGCACCAGCTCGGGCCGCCCATGCGTCGGGCGTGGCGCTCGAACCGTTCGCACGCGTCATCGCCGCTGCGCTCGATGTCAGCGACCCGGTGGTTGTCGGCGCGGACGAACTCCAGGCGCAGCTCGCCGACGGAGGGCCGAAGGAATTCCTGAGACGGCAGGGTGCCCCTGACGATCTCATCGAGCTCATAGAACAGATGTCAACAGAAGGGGACGACGTGACGACGAGAGAACTGACCATCGTGAATCCCGCCGGGCTCCACGCCCGGCCGGCCTCGCTGATCGTGGAGACCAGCAAGGGATTCGATGCCAAGGTCGAGATCCGCAAAGGCGACAAGAAGGCCAACGCGGCCTCGATCATGAGCATCCTGGCGCTCGGCGCCAGCACCGGCGACACGATCACGGTCAGCGCCGAAGGCGCCGACGCCGAGGCTGCCGTGCAATTCATCGAACAACTGATGCTCGCAACGGAGGAACCATCATGAGCCGTCTCGACCAAGCCGCGCTCCTCGCCGCCGCGACGGAGCTCTTTTCCGCCCAACCCGACCCGAGCGGGGAAGCCGACCTGGTGTCCGAAAAAGGATCCGTGGTCGTGGCTGCCGAAGCGGGCGACATGAAGGCGGCCTTCAAGCGTCTCAAGAAATGCGACGGCTATCGCTGGATCGTGATCAACCGCGACGACCTCTTTGCGGCCAACACGCTGTCGATCGGTTCGAAGGCGGGCATCATGGACGCCGACGGAAAGATCCTCAAGGCGGCGGACCTGCCCCGCAAGTAGAGGTCGACCGGCGACGGAGCCGGTCCCAGAAGCGACGATACTGGTGCGGTTGTGTTCGCTCCCAGCCGCCTCGCCTACGCACTCCGACCAGGCACCCGGGCACCGTTGCTCCTGGCGGTCGTGGCGATCGGAGCCATGTTCGCCGCCACCCCGTTCCTCATCCCCGAGGTGGCGGCTCGCTACGGCGTGACGACCGGACGGGCCGGATGGTTGTCGGTTGTCCAGGTCAGCTCGTTTGCAGCGGCGAACTTCGTTCTGCCGAGAACCACCGGTGCGTCGGTCCGAGCGTACCGGTACGCGGCGGTGGCATTCCTCGTCGCGAATGCGCTGAGCGCGCTGCCCGAGGTGTTCTGGCACCTGCTCGCCATCCGACTCGTTGCAGGCACAGCCGCCGGAACCTTGACGTGGCTGGCCTGGTCGGATGCGATGAAGACGGACCGTTCCATGTCGTCGATCGCGGCGGCCGGTCCGGTGACAGCACTCATCGCCTCGCCAATCGTCGCCGCCCTGTCCGAGTTCGGCGACCGGCCGGTCTACCTGCTCCTGGCGCTCGCCAGCCTGCCGTTGCCGTTCCTGACTCCGGGGCTCGACGGCCGACAGGGATCGTCGCGGCTGGTGAGTCCCTCTCGATCGAACCGCGTCCTGCTCGCCGCCCTCCTCCTGCTGACCTCGAGTGGAGCCTCGTACTTCGTGTACGCGGCGGCCGCCGCACGCGCCGAACTGGGGCTCCGCCCGACCGTCGCCGCCTTGGCCTTCAGCCTGAACGCCGGTGCCGGCATCATCGGCGCCCGCTACTCGGCGCGGCACCGACGCCCAGGGTGGTGGTTGGCCACCGCCGGGCCGGCGGCGGCCCTGACCCTCGTCGGAGGACCGGTCGGCTACTTCGTCGGCATGGCCTGGTGGGGGTTCGCTTTCTGGATGGGTGTGCCAGGCGTTCTGCAGATGCTGGCCGCCCGGTCGCTCACGCCGGCCGAACGAGCGGGAGACGCCCAGGGCTTCATGGCGGTGGGGCGCGCGATCGGCCCACTCACGGGAGGCGCCTTCGCCGATGCCGACAGCTTCGTGGCCCTGTCACTGGCGAGCGGAGCGGGCATGGTGGCCGCCGGTGCCACCGTGGTGGCAGTTCAAGAAGGACGCGACCGCCTTCCGCCGACCCGGCCTAGGATCGCCCCATGACCTCAGAGGCTCGGGCCGGAGACGACGACCGCACTCGCGTGGTTCGACAGCTCGAACAGGCGATGGTGCAGGGCCGAACCACCATCGACGAGATGGAACAGCGCATGGGACTCGCCTACCGGGCCCGGACGTGGGACGACCTCGACCGGCTCACACGGGACCTTCCGACCGAGACCCTCGTCGAACCGCCGGTAACGACGGCGGCCGGGGAATGGCACGTGGGGCTCCTCGGGGACGTCCGGCGCGGCGGATGGATCGCCACCGGTCGGCGGATAAAGGCCGTGACCTTGCTCGGCGACGTGGTGCTCGACCTCTCCTCGGCGTCGATACCGTCCGAGGGAGTGGAGGTGATCGGCGCCAACCTCCTGGGCGACGTGCGGGTGATCGTTCCCGACGGCGCTGCTGTCGAGGTCCGGGGTTTCAACCTGATGGGTGATCGGACCCAGCACGTCGTCGCGCCCCGCGCGGAAGGACCGGTGATCGTCGTTCGTGCTTTCACCCTCCTGGGTGACCTGAAGCTCTACTCACAGTCGCTGGTCCCAGATGGACCCTTGCGTCGGTGGTGGCTGGCGCTGCGCCGACCAGATCAGGAGCGTTGAGCGGCCCGCACGAGTTCATCGAACAAAGCCTGTTGGGATGGGTCGCGTTCGGCCGTGACCTCGGGATGCCACTGGACGCCGACGATCCACGCGGCCCCTTCGAGCTCCACCGCTTCGACGAGGCCATCGGGAGCCCGGGCCGTGACGGCGAGCCGGTCGGCCACACGATCGAGCGCCTGATGGTGCCCTGAGCACGATGGCGCCGAGTGCTCGCCCAGCGCGGTCACTACTCGGGAATCCGGCTTCACGTCGACGCCGTGGTAGGCCCACTGTCCCTGGCCGTCGCGGTGGATGTCTCCGATGTCGAGGGATGGGATGTGCTGGTGGAGCGTTCCGCCGAGTGCGACGTTGAGGACCTGGACGCCGCGGCAGACGAAGAGGGCTGGCATGTGGCGTTCGACGATCGACGCCGCCAGTCCGAGTTCGGTGGTGTCACGGGCCGGATGTGGTTGCTGGGTGTCTGGGCCGGCGG
Source organism: Acidimicrobiia bacterium (assembly GCA_041628225.1). Classification (GTDB taxonomy): domain Bacteria; phylum Actinomycetota; class Acidimicrobiia; order Spongiisociales; family JAENVV01; genus JBFKPQ01. Next base: position 10,443 of record JBFKPQ010000025.1, read on the forward strand.
CCTGGCCATAGTGAGACGGTTCGACGTCTGCGCCACCGGAGATGACGACCCCGTCGACCGCGTCGAGCCAGCGTTCCCACGAGGGTGTGTGGGGCGGCAGCAGCACGGGGACACCCCCCGCCCGAGCCACGGCGTGGACGTACTGCGTGGGCGCGGCGTAGTGGCTGTCGTAGTGCGTCGACGGGGCGGGATGCTCGGTCGCCGCATACGTCGTGATGCCTATGACGGGGTGATCCATCACCGGAACGATACCTTCGGACGCGCTCGGGGGCCCCGCATGGAGCCCCCGAGCGCGTCCCTGGACAGGGTGTCAGTCACACCAAGCGAACAGTTCCGGGGAATCGAGATGCAGCTGGAACACGACGTTGATCGGCAGGTAGGCCTCGTCGCCCAACTCCGTGCGGATCAAGCCCTCGAATGCGTTACCCGACGTCACATCGAACGCCGCGTAGTTGACCTCGCCACGTGCGGCGGCCGAGAAGGCGCCGAGAGACCGGAGCGTGGCCTGGCCGGCCCGCAGACAGTCGGTGTCGGGGGTGCGTGCCGCGGCGGGAGCAGCCAGCAGTCCGACGGCCATCGCGGTGGCAGCGACGAGGGTGGTGAACTTCTTCATTGCGATCTCCTCTCTTGGATCTGAACGTTCTACGGAGCCGGCCACCACGCTGGATGACAGGTTTGCGACGGTCTGTGGAACGGGCCTCTAGCGTGGAAGGTGCTACATGGTTCGGGCGCAGCGAAGGAGAGGAAATGACCGAGTTCTTCACGGGGGTCGACCAGGTCAGGTACGAAGGGCCGGACACCGACAACGATCTGGCGTACCGCATCTATGACCCCGAGCGAATCATCCTCGGCAAACGCATGGAGGACCACCTCCGCATCGCGGTCTGCTACTGGCACTCCTTCGCTTGGCCGGGGAACGACGTCTTCGGCTCGGGGACGTTCGATCGTCCCTGGAACGATCTGGCCGCCGACCCCACCATGGCGGCGCGCCACAAGATGGACGCCGCCTTCGAGTTCGTCTCGAAGCTCGGCGTTCCGTTCTTCTGCTTTCACGATGTCGACATCGCCCCCGCCGGCAGTACGTTCGCCGAGACCACATCCAACCTCCACGCCATGGTCGACTACGCCGCCGAGCACATGGATCGCACCGGAATCCGCCTGTTGTGGGGAACCACCAACGCCTTCGGGCATCCCCGGTTTGCGGCCGGTGCCGCCACCAACCCCGATCCGGAGGTGTTCGCCTACGCCGCCGCGCAGATCAAGAACGCGCTGGACGCCACCCACCGACTGGGAGGCGCCAACTACGTGCTGTGGGGCGGTCGCGAGGGGTACGAGACGCTCCTGAACACTCGCCTCCGCCACGAAGCCGATCAGCTGGCGCGCTTCCTCACGATGGTCGCCGACTACAGACGCCAGATCGGCTTTGACGGGACATTGCTCATCGAACCGAAGCCGCAGGAACCCACCAAGCACCAGTACGACTACGACTGCGCCACCGTCCACGGATTCCTGGAGCGCTATGACCTGGCCGACGAATACAAGGTGAACATCGAGGTCAATCACGCCACCCTGGCGGGCCACAGTTTCCACCATGAGGTCGCCTATGCGGTCGACCATGGCATCTTCGGCAGCGTGGACGCCAACCGCGGGGACCCCCAGAACGGATGGGACACGGACCAGTTCCCGAACTCGGTCGAAGAGATGAGCCTGGCGATGTACGAGATCATCCGATCGGGAGGCTTCACGACGGGAGGGTTCAACTTCGACACGAAGCTTCGCCGCCAGTCGATCGACCGGACCGACTTGTTCCACGGCCACATCGGCGGCATCGATACGCTGGCCCAGGCGTTGCTCGTCGCGGCTGCCCTCGTCCAGGACGGCCGCCTCGAGGCGGAGCGTGACCGACGCTACGAGGCCTGGAGCTCGGGACTCGGGGCCGACATCCTGAAGGGAGGCGTGTCTCTCGAAGACCTCCATGCGCGTGTCGAAGCCGGCCACCTCGACCCGGGACCCGTCTCAGGCCGACAGGAGCACCTCGAGAACCTCGTCAATCGCGTCCTCTGGCAAACTCAAGCAGACCGCTGAAGCACCGCCCGCCGTTCGGCGGCGTCGACGATGCCCCCGAGCATCCGTGGGAACACGATCGCGTGGAACGGCACGAGCAGCCACCAGTACACACGACCCCAGAGGCCGCGCGGCGCGAACGTGGCGATCTGACGTACGACCCGTCGGGTTCCTTCGTCGAAGACCTCCCACTCCAGCCAGGCCTCGCCGGGGAGTCTCATGTCGGCCTTGAGAACCACGCGATGTGGCGCCTCGATCGCCACCACCCGCCAGAAGTCGATGGATTCGCCCAGGCGGAGTCGCTCCGGATGGCGGCGCCCACGCCGTAGACCCGCTCCACCGACCGCCTGATCGAGCCATCCTCGTACAGTCCATGCCCAGCCGACGCCGTAGTAGCCGGTTCCCCCGCCGATCCGGCTGACCGCCCAGTAGAGGTCGCTCTGAGACGCGGCCGAGGTCTGTTCGCGCCGGTCACGCTGGAGGGTTCCGCCGGCGTAGTCGGGATCGGTCGGCAGTGGCTCGGCAGGTCGCCAGTCCGGTTCAGACCAGCGGGTCGGAACGTCGCCGGACATCGTCTGGTGCAAGGCGCGGCGTACCGCCGCATCGAGGCCCAGCGGTTCGTGGTCGATGACCGCCGAGGCGGACCGGTCGCGCACGACCACTTCGTTCGCCAGCGACTGGATCAGCTGACGCGCGGCCAGGGTCTGGATGGGCGTGACGAGCCCCACCCAGAGCGACGACAGACCCGGACTGAGAAACGGCAGCGGGATGATGAGTCTGCGGCGCAGGCCTGCGACCGCTGCGTAACGCTGCATCATCTCCGCATAGGTCACGACGTCCGGTCCCCCGATTTCGAGAATCGTGTGATGGTCGTCGACGGCGACGTCGAGGGCGGAGGCCAGGTAGTGCAACACGTCGACGATGGCGATGGGCTGCACCTTCGTCTTCACCCAACGAGGCGTCGTCATGACGGGCAATACCTCTGTCAGGTACCGCAGCATCTCGAACGACAGTGAGCCCGACCCGAGGACGACCGCAGCACGGAGCTCCACGACCGGCGTGGCACCGGAGGCGAGTTCCCGGCCGACCTCCTGGCGGCTGGCGAGGTGCTCGGAGAGTTCGCCGTCGCCCAAGCCACCGAGATAGATGATCCTTCGGACACCGGCGTGTTCGGCGGCGCGGGCGACGTTGCGGGCGGCCGTGCGATCACGAGCTGCGAAGTCCTCGGTCCCCATCGAGTGGACCAGGTAATAGATGGCGTCCACGCCGTCGAGAGCGGCGTTCAGCGTCTCGGGTTCGAGGGCATCGGCCTCGACGATCTCCACCGATGCTCGCCACGGGAAACCGTCGAGCCGCTCCCGATGACGTGTGACGGCGCGTACCGAGTGCCCACGGTCGAGCAGTGCCGGTATGAGCCGACCACCGACGTAGCCGCTGGCTCCGAAGACGACGATCGACTGTGCTTGCTCCACGTTGTTGACCTACCTTCCGGATCCGAGTCTCAAACATCCGGCGACGTACTCTGCGTCGTATGTTGTACGGAACCGAGGGGGAACACCGATGACCAACACCGACACACGCTTCCGGAAACTGCGCACGTACAACCTCGTCATGGGATTTGCGCACTTCGCCCAGGCCGCCGCCGTATTGGCCCTGGCGAACGACTTCACCCTGCCCGTCGTGGGGACCTTTCTCGCCGGCCCGCCTGGATCCACCGGTGAGGTCGTCACCCTGTTCGACCTCAGCGTGGCGTGGGGAGTGGCGGCTTTCTTGTTCATGTCGGGCATCGCCCATTGGCTCGTGGCGTCGCCGGGCATCAACGGCTGGTACAACGAGAACCTACTGGCCGGGCGGAACTACGCCCGGTGGATCGAGTACTCGGTGAGCTCGTCGCTCATGGTCGTGCTCATCGCCATGCTGACCGGCATCGCCGAGATCTCGGCCCTCCTGGCCATCTTCGGCGTCAACGCTTCGATGATCCTGTTCGGCTGGTTGATGGAGAAGTACGAGGACGCCGGAAACCCAGATTGGCTCTCCTACTGGTTCGGCGTGATCACCGGCATCGTTCCGTGGGTAGCCATCGGCATTCACCTCTGGACACCAGGATCGGACGCCGCGCCACCCGGATTCGTCTACGCGATCTTCGTGTCGCTGTTCGTGTTCTTCAACAGCTTCGCGGTCAACATGGTCCTCCAGTACAAGCAGGTCGGGAAGTGGCGCGACTACCTGTTCGGCGAGAAGGCGTACATCTTCTTGAGCCTCACCGCCAAGTCGGCGCTTGCTTGGCAGGTATTCGGAGGAACTCTGGCCGCCTGACGATCCGCCTACCCTCCCGATAGCCCTCCGGGCTTCATGGGGTGAAGCGGCTCGGTGAATCTGCGAAGATCACGGCGTGGGCGCCACGCTGTCGGTAATGGGGACCTTTCAGGTCGAATGCGACGGGGAGATACGGACCATCCGGTCTCACCCGATTCGGGCCCTGCTCGGGTATCTGGTGGTGGCGGGCGGACGTGCCCAGTCGCGCGAACGGCTCGCCGACACCGTGTTCCACACCCACGGAGCTTCGGATCGGCGCGCGCTCCGGCAGACCGTGTGGCGCATTCGCAATGACGTCTGCGCTGACCTCCTGGCTGTCGACGTGGATCACGTCGGACTCGCCGAGGGTCTGGTGGTCGACGCCTGGCAGTTCGAGAACCTGGCGGGTCAGGTCGCGGGCTCTGCCCTCGGCGATGGGGGCGCCGCACTCAACCACGCTCGTGACCTCTATCGGGGCGACTTCTTGGAGGGCATCTACGAGGATTGGGCGTTGCAAGAGCAACGGCGGCTGCGGCTCATGTATCTCGACCTCCTCCTGCGACAAGCCCAGGTCGCCAAGGCGGCCGGCGATGTTCGTACCGCCATCACCACCCTCGAGCAGCTGCTCGCCGAAGCTCCCGAGCACGAGGCGGCACACCGGGAACTCCTGAGGACGTACCTGATGTCGGGCATGACGCGCCGCGCGATCCTCGAACACGAGCGGATCTCGCTGCGCCTGGAGGAGATGGGCCTCGAACCCTCTCAGGCAACGGTTGCACTCCACGACTACATCCGATCGGAGCGAGCGGGTGCTCCGCTGGTCGATCCCCGCGCCCAGCCGATCGTCGGCCGAACAGAGGAGCGGACGGCCATCAGCCAGGCGATCGATGGAGCTGCGTTCGGCCAGGGTGGCCGCTGGGTGCTCATCGAAGCCGAGTCGGGCCTCGGCAAGAGCGTCCTCCTGCGCGAGGCGGTTCGTTCGGCTCGACTGCGCGGAGCGCGGGTCGCCTACGTGGCGGCCCGCGACATCGACGGACCGTTCGCGGTGATCCGATCCATGGTGGATCAGCTGGTGGACCCCATCACGTTGCGCCGGATCTACGGAAGGGTCGACCCGGTCGTCGCGGCTTCTCTCCGGACGTTCCTGGCCGACGGGGAAGGGACGAGCGACAACCTCGTCCCGGCGCTGGTGCAGACCCTCGCCGTCCTCCTGGCGCTGGAGACGACCATGGTGGCGGTCGACGATGCCGACGCGGCCGACGAGGTGAGCCTCGAGGTGCTCGCCGCACTCGGAGAGCGATCGGTGCGAGGTGTCATCGCCATCTCGTTCACCCGGTCCGCACTGACGCCGCAACACGCCTTTTCCAAGGTGCTCGGCGGCATCACCCAGGCCCCGCCCGTCGAGTTGGGGCTCGAAGCCTTCGGCCCGGAAGATGCGGCGCAGTACATCGAAAGGGTCTGGACGGGCGGTACGAGTTCTGCGTTGGTGAACGAACTCCTCGCCCACTCCGGCGGCCACCCGCTCTTTCTCGGCGAGATCGTGCGCTATCTGCACGCCGTGCGGCCCGAGGGTCCGCCACCCGACCACGAAATCGGCACTCTCCTGGCCGGAATCTCCGACATCGCCGGGGCGGTCGACGCCCAGCTGGAGCGCCTCTCCGCCGGAGAGCGGACCGTGGCCGATTGGCTGGCCGTCCTCGACGCAGCCGCTCCCCCGAATCTCCTCGAACGTCTCGTGGACCTCCCCGACGCCGACCTGTGGGACGCCGTCGCCCACCTCGAGCGACGCGGCCTCGTCTCGCTCGACGACGACGCCCCGCGCATACATCACCGGCTGGTCGCCGAACACCTCCGGACGCGACTCGACGAGTTCACGACGCGGACCGCCCACCGTCGAATCCTCGATGTAGCAGCCCTCGAAGACGGCCTCCTCCATTCGGCTCGCCTCGCACGGCACGCCAAGGCCATCGGCGACACGGAACAGGCCATCGATCTGCTCGCGGACGCGGCCACGGACGCCCAGCGCGTCGGCGCCCCCTTGGACGCCGCGGCGTACGTCAACCAGGCACTGGCCATGGCGCGCGAGGCACAGATCGCCGACGGTCGGATCTCCAGCATGCTCTCGCTCGCGGACGACCTCTTCGTTGCGGTCGGGCACCACGACGAGGCGGAAGCGATCATCCATCGCCTGGCCGGTCTCATTCCGTCGGCCGACGTGGAGTTTCGGAGGTGCCGGTTGGCCGCGGCGCGCGGCGAACCCCGGCGGGCCATCGGCCGCTCGCTGGATGCCGCGCGCTCGATGGGGTCGCTGCCCGAGCATTGGCGAATCGAACTCGCCGATTGGTACCGCCAGGTCGGCGACCTTCCGGCCGCTCTCGCCACCCTCGGCGACACGTCTCCAAGTCCGCAGTGGCACTGGACCAAGGGGGCGATCCTCGAGGAGATGCTCGCCGTGGATGAGAGCCTCGAGCACCTCGACGAAGCGAGGCACGCCTTCGGAGAGGCCGGCGAGACGGGTCTGGCTGCCCGGGTGGGTGCATCCATCGGGGCGGCGAAGCTGCGGGCGGGCGACGTGGAGGGCGCGCGTCAAGCCAACGAACAGTCACTGCGCGCCTTCGACGAAGCCGGGGATCTCCTGGGCGTTGCACAAGCCGCCATCAATCTGGCCACGATCAGAGCCATCTACGGCCCGGCCGCCGGGGCGCTCGAGCTCATGCAGCGAGCGCGCAACGTCTTCCAGGCGCTTGGCAACACTCGCGGTGAGGCCGTCGCGGCGGCCAACGAGGCGACGCTCCGGGTCACGGTCCTCGGCCAGCACCGGCAAGGCTTGGAGATCATCGAACAAGCCGATGCGATCTTCGAGCGATCGGGCGATCGGCGCGGCCACCTCCAGACGGCATCCATCCGGATGATGGCGCTGGATGGCCTTGGTGACCGCGCTGAAGCCGATGCCATCTTCCGACGGGTCATGACGTCGGCATCCGACAACCCGTGGCACCTCGCACAGGTCATGCTGACCCGGGGCCAGATCCTCTTCGGGCGAGGTGACCTAATGAGCGCCCGCGAGGCTCTCGAGCAGGCAGTCGAAGTCGGGCGCGCCGCGGGCGTTCGTCACTTCCCGGAACAAGCCGAGGCATTGCTGGCGGTCGTCCTGATCCGGGCCGGCGACCTCACCTCAGCCGATCGGTACCTCTCGGATGTTGCACCTGAGAAGAGCACCCACGTCGTCGAACTCGCCCGAAGTGAACTGGCGCAGGCCACCGGAGATACGGCGCGATCGGTCGCCTGCCTGACCGCAGCTCATGCGAAGCTGCGCCACACCGTCCTGGAGGGCTTGGATCCGGTTGATCAGAATCTCGCCATTCACGCCGATCCCATCCACCGTTCGATCGCCGAAGGATATACCGACATCGCGCCTCGCACCGTCGTCAGCCGCTTCCCGTCGATCCAAACACCGACCGGTCGGCCCCTCACCGACGACGACTTCGTGACAGTAGAGGTCACCCTGTCGCAGCCGTCGGACTACGCCATCTCCGAGCGTGGCGAGCGGCGGCGCGCCGTCGTTCAGCGAATCATCACCGAGGCCAAGGCGGCCGGAGCCCTTCCTCGCCTCGAGGACTTGGCGCGACTGACCGAGGCCAGCGTGGCGACCGTGCGCCGCGATCTCGCCCGCATCGCCGGCTCTCGGCCACTCATCGGCCGATCGCGGCCGGCCGGCGGCTGAGCACGAGCTTTCGGACCCGCCCGTCCACCTGAGACGGGCGTGAGACGCCCTCCCACCAGCTTGGTGCACCAAGCGAGCAGCGGAGGCACTCTCATGCGCAATCAGATTCGTCGTACCGTCATCACCATCGCACTGACGGTCGGTTCTCTCCTGGCCAGTTCGGCGTCGTACGAGATCTTCACCAAGTAGAGGTCAGGGACGGGGATCGTCTTGGGGGACGGATCTTCGGGTCCGTCCCCCAAACACCCTCCGCGAGACCACCTGCCCTCGGGCCAGCCCCCTGTGCCCTCTTTGGTTCCCGGTTGCTGCACCGGCACCAGAGGGCAGGTCAACGAACGGGACTCTGCTTCGTGCGGGTCCCGTTCGTGTGTGATCAGTCGGGCTCGACCAGTCCGACGAGGTTGCCGGCCGGATCGGTGAACATCCCGAAGACGACCGTGTCCGGAATCACCGTGCGCGGCACGACCGTCTTGCCTCCCGCCTCCTCGATCTTCGCGAGATGCGCGTCGATGTCGGGGACCTCGACGTAGATGGCCTGATAGTTCGGCATGTGCTCGTTGCCTTCACCGATCGCCCCACCGATCCCGGTCTCGTCACCCGAAGTCATGTAGTAATGGCCGAATCCGGGTACCGCCTCGAGGTTCCACCCAAAGATGCCGGCGTAGAAGTCCTTTTGCGCGGCGCCATCCGGCCCCATCAGTTCCCAGTGCACGATCCTGTGCCCCATTGACGCTCCTTCCTCGTCTCGGCCCAACCTATGTGTGGGACGACTCGTCAAGACGACGAACGAGGAATCCTCGTTTTCGACAGGTCAGCTGTTGGTCATGACGAAGGGGACGGCCTCGGCGTGCTGGACGCCCTCATCGAGGTAGATCACCGTCACGACGTTGAGCCCACCGGCCTCGGGACGTCCGTCGAGTCGGGCCGACCAGCGCGTCCGTTCCGCATCACCTGACACGCGGGTGACCGTGAGTTCTCGATCGTCGACGAAGACCGCCACCATCGGGGCACCGGTGGTCTCGAAGACGAACGTCGGAAGGTCGTCGAATGCCGCCCGCGTCGTGCCATCCGGCACGATCCATGTGACGAGGTCGCCGCGCAGGAAGGGTTGAACGAGACCCGTCCCGGACGCGTCGACGAACACGGGCAGAGCCGCCGCGGCCTCGCTCTCGATGCCCTCTTGTTCCACGGTCCCGACGTACGTGACCACGAACAGCGTTCCCTCGCCCGAGGCCGTTACGGCGTTCACATGGACGATCGCGAACGAAGCGTCGTCCCAGGCTCCGAAGCCCTCCTGCAAGGCGGTGAAGATGTCGTCGAACCCGTCCCGTCCGAGGCTGGACTGAGACGGCGTAGCCATGAGATCCCAAGCCCGGTCTGCCTCGCCACCAGCCAGTGCGCGGATCCACAGTTCGGCGACCGTCACGGCCTCGACGGCTTCCTCGCTCAGGGTCGTCGTCGTGGTGTCGAGCACGGTCGTCGTGGTGGACGACACCACGGTCGTGGTCGAACCGATGACGGTCGTGGTCGATGAGTCGGCCATGGTCGTGGTCGATGAGTCGGCGAGCGTCGTCGTGCCGGCCAGGACCGAGGTTGTCGTTCCACCTCCCGCGACGGGTTCCTCGTCGTCGCCTCCACCAAACACCAGGGTGGCGCCGATGGCGATCAAGGCCATGAGGATCGCCAGCAGCAGCCAGTTGGTGATGCTGGACCGCCGATCTTCGACAGGTGGTTGGTCTCCCTCGATCGGAAGGCCCTGGTCGTCTCCGAGATGTTCATGCATGGTCGTACAAACCCTTTCCAGCCGTTAGACGCACGAACCCCGCAAAGGTTCTCCCGGATCGGTTCGAACCAAACATGCGCCCTCCCGCGTAGTGTCAGCAAGCAGCTAGCCGGAGGAGGCAGCGTGAACAAAGGACTCTGGGCCGCTCAAATCTTGATGGGGATCTTCTTCATCTACGTGGGAGTGCTCCACTTCATCGTTCCCGAAGGCCTCCCTGACGCCTTCTCCTGGATGTACGACCTGTCGGACACGCTGCACTGGATCTCGGGAACCGCGGAGATCCTGGGCGGCCTGGGACTCATCCTCCCGGCCGTGACGGGCATCATGCCTCAGCTCGTTCCACTGGCTGCCGAAGGGCTCATCGTCGTGATGGTCGGCGCCGTGATCTATCACCTCGCGCGCGGCGAGTTCCAGAACGTCGTGTCGAATCTGCTGTGGATCGGGATCGGTGCGTTCATCGCCTGGGGAAGGACGAAGCGGCATCCGCTGCCGGCGCGGACCTGATCAGGCGCGTTGACGCGCCAGAGCGCCTGCGGTTCCCCCACGGCCGCAGGCGCTCCGGTTCGGTCAGAGCGCGTCGGCGCCGATTTCGCCTGTCCTGATCCGGACGAGCCGGTCCACAGACACCGACCAGATCTTGCCGTCGCCGATCGAGCCGGTGTTGGCGGCGTTGGCGATGGCATCGAGCACGCCGGGCTCGTCGTCGGTGAGGACCTCCAGCTTGAGCTTCGGCAGGAAGTCGACCTCGTATTCGGCTCCGCGATACGTTTCGGTGTGCCCGGCCTGCCGGCCGAACCCGCGTACCTCCGTAACGGTGAGCCCTGCCACGCCGACCTGCGTCAGCGCCTCCTTCACGGCATCGAGTTTGTGCGGCTTGATGACCGCGGTCACGAGATATGTCATGGGCATCCTCCTCAGGACTCGGTCGTGGCAGATGAACGCGTGGACACGCCCGACGCGGCCAGTTCGAACGGGCCTGGATCGGCTCCGTATCCCG
>JBFKPQ010000026.1:0-21053 GCA_041628225.1 Acidimicrobiia bacterium
CATCATCCTTCTGACGGCCCGGGCCGTGACGGACGATCGCGTACGAGGACTCGAGTTGGGTGCCGACGACTACATCACCAAGCCGTTCGACGTCGCCGAGCTCATCGCCCGCGTCAACGCCGTCATGCGCCGTACGCAAGCCCTGCGCGACGTGTCGCCCCTCACCGGCCTCCCGGGCAACTTCCGGATCTCGACGGTTATGGACGACCGCATCAAGCACGCGACGAAGCCGTTCGCGATCGCGTGGGTCGACCTCGACAACTTCAAGGCGTTCAACGATCACTACGGGTTCATGCGGGGAGACCAGGTCATCAAGTTCACGGCCCACGTGCTGCTCGAAGCCGCCGCCGTGCTCGACGACCAAGACGCCTTCGTCGGCCACATCGGTGGTGACGACTTCGTCGGGGTACTCGACGCCGACGACGCCGAACTGTTCTGCCGAAAGACGATCGAGCTCTTCGACGATGGCATCCTCGATTTCTACGACACGACCGACGCGCTGCGGGGATACATCGAGGTCTCCGACCGACGAGGCGACCGGCACGCCTTTCCGCTCGTGTCGGTTTCGCTCGGTGTCGTTACGAATCTGCACCGGCTCATCACGTCGCAGTGGGAAGCGTCGGCGATCGCGGTCGAGATGAAGGAATTCGCCAAGCGCCAGGCCGGGTCGTCGTACGAGATCGATCGCCGCGCCTCCTGAGTAGCCTGCGCCCATGCACGAATCGGTGATGGCACGCGCCATCGAGCTGGCCAGGGGCCACCGGACCCACCCCAACCCGGCCGTCGGAGCGGTGCTCGTAGAGGGTGACACCGTCGTCGGCGAAGGGTTCCACGCCGGACCTGGCCAGGATCACGCCGAGGTGATGGCATTGGCGCAGGCAGGGTCACGAGCCCGCGACGGCACGCTGTACGTCACGTTGGAGCCGTGCAGTCACCACGGGCGTACGCCACCCTGTGTCGACGCGGTCCTGTCGGCCGGTATCAGACGCGTCGTGGTCGGCGCTACCGATCCGGACGAGCGCGTCTCCGGTCGGGGCATCGAGTTGCTGCGCCAGCGCGGGGTGACCGTCGAAACCGGGGTTCTCGCCGATGAGGTCGAAGCTCTCGATCCGGCCTACTTCCACCATCGCCGAACCGGCTTGCCCCGCGTGACGTTGAAACTGGCGCTGACCCTCGACGGTCAGGTGGCAGCCGCCGACAGCTCGTCGCAGTGGATCACCGGTGAGGCGGCCCGCTCCGATTCCCACCGGCTCCGGTCCGAGGTCGACGCCGTCCTGGTGGGGGCCGGCACCTTGCGAGCCGACGATCCACTGCTCACGGTGCGCCTCCCGGGCTTCGACGGACCACAACCGCGGCCCGTCGTGGTCGCCGGATCAGAGGAACTTCCTGCGCAACGCAAACTGTGGGACCGCCGACCCATCGTCCTGTCGCCGACCGAGCGGCAGGGACCGTACGAGACGAAGGTCGTGACGGCCGCAGATGGCAGGGTCGACATGCGCGCCGCCCTGGCGTGGCTCGCCGGCGAAGCCGGCTACCTCGACATCCTCGCCGAGGGCGGTGCCGGTCTCGCCGCATCGCTCCTGGACGCCGGGCTCGTGACCCGCATCGTCCTCTACTATGGCGCCGTCGTCGCCGGTGGGCAGGGCATGGGTGCGTTCGCCGGAACGTTCGCCACCCTGGCCGACGCACACGGTGTGGAGATCACGGCCGTAGAGCGCATCGGCGAAGACGTGAAGGTCGAATGCACACCGAGAGGACCGTGATGTTCACGGGTATCATCGAGGAGTTGGGCCAGGTCGAGGCCATCGAACGCACCGCCGGCGGTGCCCGGCTGACCGTGCTGGCACCCCGCTCGACGGCAGATCTCTCCGTCGGCGACTCGATCGCCGTCAACGGCACCTGCCTGACCGCAGTTCGCATCGCCGACGACCGGTTCGAAGCAGAGGCGGTTCTGGAGACTCTCGCCCGGACGAACCTCGGGGATCTCTCGGTCGGCTCGGCCGTCAACCTCGAACGGCCGATGCGGGCCGACGGCCGCTTCGACGGCCACATCGTCCAGGGCCATGTCGACGGCGTCGGAACCGTCGCCGCGCTGACCGAAGAGGGCGACGGTTACCGCCTCACCGTCGCGATGCCCACCGAACTGGCGCCCTATGTCGTCGAGAAAGGCTCGATCACGATCGACGGCATCAGTCTCACGATTGCGGCGCTGGAATCGGACGTCATCGAGGTCGCCATCATCCCGCACACCATGCAGGCGACGGTCCTGGGGTCTCGACAGGTGGGGGACCGGGTGAATCTCGAGGTCGACGTAGTCGCCAAGTATGTCGAGAGAATGCTGGGAGCCCACCGGTGAGCCGGGCCACGATCAAGGAAGCCATCGACGAGATCGCTGCCGGCAACTTCGTGGTCGTGGTGGACGACGAGGACCGCGAGAACGAAGGCGACCTGATCATCGCCGCTGCCGCGATGACGCCCGAGAAGATGGGCTTCATGGTTCGCTACACGAGCGGCCTCATCTGCGTGTCGGTCGAAGGCAGCCGCCTCGACGAACTCCGGCTTCCGCCCATGGTCGCCGACAACACGGAAGCGCTGCGCACGGCGTTCACCGTCTCGGTCGACTACCGGCACGGAACGACAACGGGGATCAGCGCAGCCGATCGAGCCAAGACGGTCGTCGCGTTCGCCGACGAGTCGACCACCGCCGACGACTTCGCCCGACCTGGTCATGTGTTCCCGCTCCGATATCACCCGGGTGGCGTCCTGCGTAGGGCCGGCCACACGGAGGCGGCCGTCGATCTCGCTCGGCTGGCCGGCCTCTATCCGGCCGGTGTGTTGTGCGAGATGGTCAACGACGACGGTTCCGTGATGCGCCTGCCGGACCTGGAACGGTTCGCCAAGGATCATCGCCTCACGATCATCACGATCGCCGACCTCATCGCCTACCGCCGAGAGAACGAAGCCGTCGTGCGGCGGATGAGCGAGGCACGAATCCCCACGGCCTTCGGCAACTTCCGCGCGTTCGGCTACGAGTCGCTCGTCGACGGACGCGAACACGTCGCGCTGGTCTATGGCGACGTAGCGGGAAAGCGCGACGTTCTGACCCGCGTCCATTCGGAATGCCTGACGGGTGACGTCTTCGGCTCGACCCGCTGCGACTGCGGCTATCAGTTGCATGACGCGCTCTCTCAGATCGCCAAGGAGGGTGAGGGCGTCCTGCTGTACATCAGGGGCCACGAGGGTCGCGGCATCGGCCTGATGCACAAGCTCAAGGCCTACGCGCTCCAAGACGCGGGACGCGACACCGTCGAAGCCAACGTCGAGCTGGGCTTTCCGCCTGATGCGCGCGACTACGGCGTCGGCGCCGCCATTCTGTCCGATCTCGGTCTGACCAGCCTACGGCTGCTCACCAACAACCCGACCAAGCGGGCCGGTATCGAGGGATACGGACTGTCTATCACCGAGCGGGTGCCGCTGGAGACGGCGCCGACCCATGAGAACCACGGCTATCTGCGGACCAAGGCCGAGAAGATGGGTCACATCCTGGAGCTGAACGATGAGTAGGCAGCTCTCCGTGGGCATCGTGCTCTCGACGTTCAACGAGGACATCACCGGTGGATTGCTGGCCGGCGCGCTGGCCGCATGTGACCGCCTCGACGCCGCCGCCTCGGTGGCCCGGGTGGCCGGCGCCCTCGAACTCCCGGTCGTGGCCGCCCACCTCGCCGAGCGTCACGACGCAGTGGTGGCCATCGGAGCCGTCATCGAAGGCGAGACCGACCACTACGAGCACGTCGCCACGCAGGCGTCGGCCGGCCTCATGCGGGTGTCGCTGGACACCGGCAAGCCGGTCGGCAACGCCCTGCTGACCGTCCGGCAGTACGAACATGCTCGCGAACGCAGCCTTCCCGGCCCCGGCAACAAGGGGGCAGAAGCGGTGGAAGCGGCCATCCGAGCGGCCCGCACCATCGCCGACCTGCATTGACAGGCCAACGCCCGCCCGTATACTGCTGCCCGACAACCGAGCAGAAAGCGGAGGCTGCTGCTTCCCACCCGGCCACCCCCGGTGCGCCGCGGTACGATTTCCAGGCCCTCGGGGCCCCTCGAGCAGCGCACCGTGCTGCTCTTTTTGATGCAAGCAACAACGGAGGACCCAACAATCGCCGACCTACGCGTGAACGGCAACATCCGCGCCCACGAGGTGCGGGTGGTGGCGCCGGACGGATCTCAGATCGGAATCAAGAAGTTGCAGGAAGCCATGTGGCTGGCAGATCAACTGGGCATGGACCTCGTCGAGGTGGCGCCCGGAGCCCGGCCACCGGTCTGCAAGATCATGGACTACGGCAAGTACAAGTACGAACAATCGGTCCGTGACCGGGAAGCCCGCAAGAAGCAGACCCGGACGGTGATCAAGGAGATCCGCCTCAAGCCGAGAATCGGCGATCACGACTACCAGATGTTCTTGCGCCGCTCGAAGCAGTTCCTGTCCGAGGGCGACAAGCTGAAGGTGACCGTCCGGTTCCGAGGCCGTGAGAACGAGCGACCCGAACTGGGGCTGAACCTCATCGGCCGTCTCGTCGACGATCTCGGCGAATACGTGACGATCGAGCAGCGACCGTCCAAAGAAGGCCGGTCGATGACGGCCGTCCTGGCACCGACTGCCGCGGCCCGGGCGTTGGGGAAGGCGAAAGCCGCGGCTGTCGAAGCCGAGGCCTCCGAAGAAGAGTGAGAAAGGAGCGGGTATGCCGAAGATGAAGACCCACAAGGGCGCGGCTAAGCGCTTCAAGACAACCGGATCCGGCAAGCTGCGTCGCCGTCAGGCGGGACGTCAGCACCTTCGCCTGGCCAAGGGCAAGAACAGCTATCGGCGGCTGAGCGGAGAGACCGATCTCAGCAAGGGCGACGAGAAGCGCATGCGGAAGCTGCTGGGGCAGTAGGAGACCACCATGGCACGAGTCAAACGCGCCGTTCACGCGCGCAAGAAGCATCGCAAGGTTCTCGAACGCGCCAGCGGCTACCAGGGCGCCCGCAGCCGACGTTTCAAGACCGCCAACGAGCAGGTCATGCACGCCATGCAGGACGCGTACGACCATCGGCGCGACCGCAAGGGCGACTTCCGCCGCCTGTGGATCGCCCGGATCAACGCGGCCGCCCGTCAGAACGGAACGACCTACAGCCGCATGATGGCCGGGCTCAAGGCCGCCGAGGTCGACATCAACCGCAAGATGTTGGCGGAGATGGCGGTCAACGACCCTGGAGCCTTCAAACAGCTCGTGGAGCTCGCCGGCAAGCACAACTAGCCGCATGGAGCCGGTCCGCTCACTGCGCAACCCACGCGTGGTCGCAGCGGCCCGGCTTCATCGCGCCAGGCACCGTCGCGCTGAGGGCCTGACGCTCCTCGAGGGTCCCGACATGGTCGGAGATGCCGTCGACGCGGGCTGTGAGGCGGTGACCATCTTCGCGCTCGAAAGCGACGCGGCGGCAGCCGGACTGGCGGCCCGATCCGAATCGGAACTCGTCCAGGTGTCGCCCGAGGTGCTGCAGAAGCTGGCTGGGACGGAGTCGCCCCGTGGGCCGGTCGCCATCGTCCGCATCCCCGAGTCAGCAACTGTCACCGGCGACGCCGCGCTGGTGCTCTGGTCGGTGAGCGACCCTGGCAACGTGGGAACGCTGGTTCGCTCCGCGGCCGCGTTCGGTTTCGGCGTGATCGTCACCGGCACGACCGCCGACGTCTGGTCACCGAAGGTCTTGCGGTCGGCGGCGGGAGCTCACTTCGCCACACAGATCGAGGTGGCGGACGACCTGACCGTCCCCGCCCTGCGGGCGCGAGGGTTCACCACCGCGGCGCTCGCCGCAGGCGGGGACCGACCTACGGCGCTCGAGCGACCGATCTCGATCCTGGTCGGATCAGAAGCCCATGGTCTCCCGCATGAGGTGATGTCGGCGGCCGACCTGATCTTGGGCATCCCGATGCGCGGGCCGGTCGAGTCGCTCAACGCGGCCGTCGCCGGCTCGATCGCCATGTTCGCCGCAACCAATGCCGAGGAGCCTGCGGCAGGCGGCGACTAACCTGGCGGGCCTCATGGACCAACTCGACACCGTCCTCGCCCGAGCGCCCGAGCAGATCGCCTCGGCCTCCGATCTCGATGCGCTGGCCGCCGTCGAGACAGAATTGGTGGGACGCAAGTCGGTGGTAGCCCAGGTGCGGAGGTCGCTCGGCACGCTGGCAGCCGAAGAACGCCCGCGCGTGGGAGCGGCGGTCCAGGCGGCCGCCGGCCGGCTGGAGGTGCTGCTGGCGGAGCGTCGCTCGGTGCTCGAGCGCGAGGCCGAAGATCGGCTGCTCGAGGACGATCGTGTAGACGTCACTCTCGCGCATCTCGAACTCGGCCAGGGAACCCGACACCTCTTGACGTCGACGCTCGAGGAAGTGGCCGACATCTTCGTTTCGATCGGCTACCAGGTCGCCTCGGGACCCGAAGTCGAGACCGCCTACTACAACTTCGACGCCCTGAACACCCCCGCCACCCATCCGGCCCGCGCCGAGTCGGACACCATGTACGTCGACTTCGGCGACCCCCGAGACGAGATGCTCCTGCGAACCCACACCTCGCCGATGCAGGCTCGCTACATGGAACAGCACCAGCCTCCCGTCTACGTCGTGGTCCCCGGTCGCACCTTCCGAGCCGACACGCTCGATCCGACCCATTCGCCGGTGTTCCATCAGATCGAAGGTCTGGCGGTGGACACGTCGATCACCTTCACCGACCTGAAGGGCACGCTCCACTACTTCGCGCAACAGTTCTTCGGAAAGGATCAGCAGATCAAACTGATCCCGCACTTTTTCCCGTTCACCGAACCGTCCGCCGAAATGCACGTGTCCTGCTTCGCGTGCGACGGGTCGGGATGCCGCGTGTGCTCGAACAGCGGGTGGATCGAACTCATGGGCTGCGGCATGGTCGACCCGAACGTGTTCGAGGCCGTGGGCTATGACCCGGCCGAGGTGTCGGGTTTCGCGTTCGGCGTCGGTGCCGAACGACTGGCGATGGTGCGCCACGGTATCCGCCACATCCGGCACTTCTACGAGAACGATCTCCGCGTCTTGGGACAGTTCGTATGAAGGTCTCCCTCAGCTGGCTGTCGGAGTACATCGACCTGCCGACCACCGACCCGGCCGACCTGGCCGACGCGCTGGCGGGTCTGGGCCACGAGGTCGAGGGCTACGAGGTGCTCGAGCCCGCCTTCCGCGGCGTGGTGGTCGGCAAGGTGCTCGACATCCAGCCGCATCCGGACGCCGACAAGATCCGCGTGTGCACCGTGACCACCGGGGGCGAGCCGGAACAGATCATCTGCGGTGCGTGGAACTTCTCCGAGGGCGCCGTCGTACCGGTCGCCGTGCCCGGCGCGGTGCTCGGAAAGGACTTCGAGATCACGCGACGCGACATCCGCGGGGTCACGTCGAACGGCATGATCTGTTCTTCGGTCGAGCTCGGACTCGGCGATGACGCCGACGGCATCATGGTGCTCGATCCCGACACCCCCATCGGGGACGACTTCGCCAAGCACGTGGCCCTGCCTGATGTGGTGTTCGACCTGTCGATCACACCCAACCGGCCCGACGCCATGTCGATGATCGGGGTAGCCCGCGACCTGGCGGCCCTCTACGGGGTCAACGTGCGGTGGCCCGACGTGGTGGTCCACCCGATCGACGAGCAGCTGACGGTCGATGTCTCGATCGAGGACCCGGTCGGCTGCCGAAGATTCGTCGCCCGCGAGGTAAGGGCCGTCGAACTCGGCGATTCGCCCCAGTGGATGCAGCAGCGCCTGCGACGGGCGGGAGTTCGCGCCATCAACAACATCGTCGACATCTCCAACTACGTGATGCTCGAACTCGGTCAGCCGACCCACACCTTCGACTTCGAGCGGGTCGGCGGCGGTGCCATCGTCGTCCGACGGGCCAAGGCGGGGGAGCGCCTGACCACGCTGGACGGGATCACACGTGAGCTGACGGAGGATGACCTCGTCGTGGCGGACGCAGCGGTGGCTTCTTCGCTGGCGGGCACGATGGGTGGTGAGGACTCCGAGGTGTCGCCCACAACGCATCACGTGCTCGTCGAAGCCGCCTCGTGGGATCCGCCCACCGTGCTACACATGTCGCGCCGTCACAACCTCCGATCGGAGGCATCCGCCCGCTTCGAACGCGGCGTCGACCCCAACCTCCCGCTCCTGGCGGCCGACCGGGTCACGCAACTCATCGCCGAACTCGCGAACGGACAGCCGCTGTCAGGAGTGGCCGACGTCTATCCGACGACCGAGCAGCCCCACCCGATCTCGCTGCCTATCGCCGAGGTGGAACGCATCCTCGGAATTCCGCTTGGTGCCGACGAGGTCGCAGGGTTGCTGCGACGCCTGGGCATGGAGGTCTCGGGCGACGATCCCATCGAGGTGCAGGTACCGACCAACCGTCCCGACCTCACCCGGCCCATCGATCTCGTCGAAGAGGTGGCGCGCCTCCACGGATACGACGCCTTCCCCGAGACGCTCCCGGCGGGTCCCGGCGGTGGACTCACCACGGAACAGCGACGCCAGCGACGCCTGCGGTCGGTGGTCGAAGGAGCCGGGTTCTCCGAGGCCCTGACGTTCAGCTTTCACGGGACGACGGAACTCGGCATGCTCGGCGTGGGACCCGACGACATCCGGAGCCGCGCCATCGAGGTCAAGAACCCCCTTCGCGAGGAGGAGTCACTGCTGCGGACGACGCTGCTGCCCGGCCTGCTGAAGGCGACCCGCTTCAACACGAGCCATGGTCGCCGCGACGTGGCCCTCTACGAGTTCGGCAAGGTCTTCTACGACGAAGAGGCGCCGGAACTGACGGTCGTCCCAGAACAGCCGGATCACCTCGGCTTTGTCGCGGTCGGCGCCCTGCAGGGCCGGCCCGTCGACGTCTACACGGCCACGGCCGTCTGGCGCCTGGTCGCCCGGCAGATGGGTCTGCCGGCGGCCGACGTCGCTTCGGCGCACGTTCCGTTCCTGCACCCCGGCCGGGGGGCCGACGTGTTGATGGACGGGACGGTGATCGGCTTCGTCGGGGAACTTCATCCCGCCGCCGCACGGGCCTACGGACTGACGGGTCGCGTCGCCGTCGGCGAGGTCGCGGTGGCACCCATCGTCCGCCAGCCCGGACTCTGGGAGCTGACCGAACCGAGCCTGTTTCCGCCCGTGCAGTTCGACCTCTCGTTCGAGGTCCCGGATACCATTCCCGGCGGTGCCATCCTGGCCGCGGGTCGTCGCGCCGGAGGAGAACTCGTCGAGCGCATCGAGCTCTTCGACGAGTTCTCGGGAGGGTCGCTGCCGGAGGGTGTGCGAGCCGTCGGATTCCGCTACACGCTCCGAGCGCCCGACCGGACGCTCACGAACGAAGAGATGGGTCCGGTGCGAGCATCGATCATCGAAGCGGCCCGTCAGGCGGGCGCCACCCTGCGAGGAGCGAACTGATGGATTTCCTGACCATCGCCGACACGGATCCGGCAGCCGTCGAGCGCATGGTGCGTTTGGCGGCCTCCGCCAAGGCCGAACCGGCCCAGTACGGCGACGTCCTCGCCGGCCAGACCGTCGGGCTGTTCTTCATGAAGCCGTCCACGCGCACGCGGGTCTCGTCCGAAGTGGCGGTGCTCCAGATGGGCGGCAACCCACTCGTCCTCAAGGACTCCGAGGTGGGGTTGGGTGGCCGGGAGTCGGTTGCCGACGTGGCACGAGTCCTCGACCGATATCTCGACGTTCTGGCCTTCCGTGTGTTCGATCATGCCGATCTCGTCACGCTGGCCGACCAGGCCGACGCGCCGGTCATCAACCTGCTGTCGGATCTGGAGCACCCCTGCCAGGCCATCGCCGACCTTCAGACGCTCGCCGAACACGTCCCGCTGGAAGGCGCCACGCTCGCCTACCTGGGTGACGGCAACAACGTGTGCCATTCGCTGATGCTGGCGGCGACGATGACCGGGGTGTCCGTCCGCGTCGCCAGTCCGTCTGGATACGAGCCGAGCCCCGCCTACGTCGAGCGAGCGCGCGCATATGGCGAGGTGCTCATCACGACCGATCCGGCTGAAGCGGTAGACGGCGCCGACGCCGTCTACACCGACGTGTGGGCGTCGATGGGCCAGGAATCCGAACGGGCCGACCGCCTCGCCCTGTTCCGGCCGTATTCGGTGACCACCGACCTGCTGGCGGCCGCCAAGGCCGACGCCATCTTCCTGCACTGCCTCCCCGCCCACCGGGGCGAAGAGGTTGCCGCACAGGTGATGGAACACGAGCGGTCGAGGGTGTTCGACCAGGCCGAAAACCGGCTGCACGCCTTCAAAGGCGTCCTTCTCGGCCTTTGAGCGGCTGGCTCGCCGAACTGCTCCAAGGCGCGGTCCACGAAGCCGCACCGAGGCTCCTGGGTCATCATCTCGTGAGCGAGGTGGGCGGGGTACGCACGGCCATTCGACTCAGCGAAGTCGAGGCATATGGAGGCACCGATGATCCGGCCAGCCACGCGTACCGACGGCAGACGGAGCGCAACTCGGCGATGTTCGGCCCGGCCGGCACCGCGTATGTCTATCGCTCCTACGGCATCCACTGGTGCCTCAACGTCGTCACCGGCTCGGCCGGACACCCGTCGGCCGTGTTGGTGCGGGCCGGAGTACCGGTCGCCGGCACCGACGTCATGATCGGTCGCCGGGGCCGCACCGACCATCTCACCGACGGACCCGGCAAACTCTGTCAGGCACTCGGGGTCACCGGCGTACTGGACGGCGTCGCACTCACGGCCGGCGTGTTGCGGCTCGAACCGGGCGAACCGGCGCCGGCGTACGAGGCCACGCCTCGGATCGGGATCAGCCGGGGCGTTGACAGGCGGTGGCGATTCGTCGTCAGGGATTGACCCACACGGTCAGCGTTCCTTCGGCCGGGCTGCCACCCACGGGGGATTGCTTCCAGACCAGTCCCGACCGGCGGGACGCGTCGGCAGGGTCGGACTCGGCTTCGGTGATGACTTCGAGGCCAACGCCCATGTCGCCGATCGAGACCCGCACCTCGTCCAGCGTGAAGCCGAGCACCAACGGAATGGTCGTTCCGTACTCGGGTCCGGCGACCGTCAGCTCCACCGTGGCGCCGAGCTGCGCCGGGAACCCCGCCGAGGGCGCCTGGTTGAACACCGTGCCCTGGGGGAGGCCACCACCTTCGCTCCAGTCGATGTGGACGTTGAACCCCACTTCCTGGAGCAGGGACGTGGCGGTGGCGAGATCCCGGCCGATCACGTCGGGCACGCTCCACGACCCGGCTTCCACCACGCCGTCGGGGTTGTGGACCGGGCAGACGACCGTGGGGGCGGTCTCGGCGGGGAGGCGCAGCGTCTGGATGTGCTGGCGTGGGCAGAACGGACCGGCCAGGAATCCAGTCGACGTGTCCACTTCGACCTGCACGACGCCGTTCTCGTCCGGTGCGGGCAACGCCCCGATGCCGGTGCCCGCCAGCGCCTGTGAGGCGAACGCCGACCAGATCTGGGCGGGGTACGAACCGCCGACCACGGTGATCTCGGTGGTGGGAGGCTCCATGGCCACCTGACCCTCGGCGTAGCCGACCCACACCGCCGCCGCCATCTCCGGGGTGTAACCGACGAACCAGGCGTCACGATGGGCTTGCGACGTGCCGGTCTTGCCGGCCACCGGTCGGCCGATCTGGGCGCGCTGGGCGGTGCCCCTGCGGACCACTTCGGACAGCGCCGCGGTCACCTGCTGCGAGACGTCACGGCTCAGGGCCTCGGTGACGATCGGCACGGGCTGATAGAGGTTCACGCCCGCCGACGTCTCGATGGACGTCACGAAGAGCGGGTCGATGTGCACGCCGTTGGCCGCGAACGTGCCGTAGGCCGAGGCCATGTCCAAGACGCTGACTTCCTGCGCTCCGAGCGCAATCGAGTGGAACGGTTGGAGGGGGGAGGTGATGCCGGCCGCCGATGCCACCTCCACCACCGCCTGCGGTCCGACCGCGTTGACGAGCTGCGCGTACACGACGTTCACGGAGAACACGGTGGCCTCGAGCAGGCTGAGGGCCGGGAACGCCGAGCCCGCATAGTTCTCCACGGCCCACGGCCCGCTCGGCGTCTGGACCACCACCGAGCGGCCGCCCGAGAAGGTGGTCTGGAGCGTCATGCCTTGTTCGAGAGCCGCCGCCAGCACGAACGGCTTGAACGACGATCCGGCCTGGCGGAGACCCTGGGTGGCGAGATTGAAACGGCCATAGTCGCTGTCGGGAGCGTAGAAGTCGGCGCCACCGACCACGGCCAGAACATATCCTGTTGACGGCTCGACAGCCACCAACGCCGCGTCGGGGCCGACCTCTGGCATGACGGCGGCCACGGCGGCTTCGGCCGCAGCCTGGACTTCGGGATCGAGCGTTGTGTAGATGCGCAACCCGCCCCTGAACAGGGCGTGATAGCGGTCCGTCGGCGTCAGGCCGAGCGCCGGGTCGTCGAGGAGCCGGCGCTTCACCTCTTCGGTGAAGTAGGGATACCTGGCCTCCTCCGGCGCAAGCGGGGGAGCGAGGACCAGGGCTTCCTGGTCGGCCGCCACGGCTTGTTCCGGGGTGATCCATCCCAGCTCACTCATCTTCCCGAGCACCACACGCCGCCGGTCGAGGGCCGCCTCGGGGTTGTCGTACGGGTCGGTCGTGGACGGATTCTGGATGAGCCCGGCCAGCAACGCCGCCTCGCCCAGCGTGAGGTCCCGCACCTGCTTGCCGAAGAAGTGCGCGGCGGCCTGGCCGACGCCGTAGGCCCCGTCTCCGAAGTAGACGGTGTTCAGGTACCGCTCGAGGATCTCTTCCTTCGACAGGGACTCCTCGAGCCGGATGGCGAGCGACGCTTCTTCGATCTTGCGGTCGATGGTGACCTCGGGAGTCAGGACGACGTTCTTGATGTACTGCTGCGTGATGGTCGACGCGCCTTGGACGACGCCGCCGGCGTCCAGGTTGGTGATGAGGGCGCGTGCGATGGCGCGGAGATCCACGCCGGGGTGGATCCAGAACCGCTCGTCCTCGATGGCCACGACGGCATTGATGAGAGGCTCCGACAGTTCGTCGAACTCGATCAGGACGCGGTTCTCTTCGGCGTGCCATTGCGCCAAGATCGAGCCGTCGGCGGCGTAGACGATCGACGTGAGCCCGAGTTCACCGATGCCCGGATCGTCGAGTGGTTGGATGTTGGCGTTGCACGCCGCAAGCAGCAACGAAGCCGCCGCGACGAGCGCGGACCACCGTCGCATGAAACCCTTACTCCAGTGGGCTGCAGGGTACCGGTCCTTCCGAATCGAATGGATCATTTCGCCTGGTTAGGCTGCCGCTGACGCGGAGGGAACCGTGGCCGACGACGGACGACAACTCACCGACCTCATGCGCGGCGTGGACACGCTGGCACCGGAGAGCGAACTGGCTGACCGGCTGGCCGCGGGCGATCCGCTCCGGGTCAAGTTGGGGCTCGACCCGACGGCCCCGAACGTGACGTTGGGCTGGGCCGTCGTGCTCCGCAAGCTCCGCCAGTTCCAAGAGTGGGGCCACACGGCGGTGCTGATCGTCGGTGACTTCACCGCTCAGGTGGGCGATCCGTCGGGCAAGAGCGAAACCCGGCGGCGTCTGTCGGAGGACGAGGTGCGCGGGTACGCCGAGGCCGTTCTCGCCGAGTTCGAGAAGGTGTTGCTACCGGAGCCCCTCGAGGTGCGGTACAACTCGGAGTGGCTGGCGGACCTCGACATGGCCGATGTGCTGGAGCTGACGTCGAAGGTCACCGTCGCCCAGATGCTCGAACGCGACGACTTCCGCAAGCGGTTCACGGACCAGCGCCCCATCTCGGTCATGGAGTTCATGTATCCATTGCTGCAGGGCTACGACTCGGTCGCCGTGAAAGCCGACATCGAGCTCGGAGGGGCCGACCAGCTCTGGAACCTCATGATGGGAAGGGTGCTCCAGGAGCGGTACGGACTGCGGCCCCAGATGGCCCTGACCATGCCGCTGCTCATCGGGACGGACGGTGAGCAGAAGATGTCGCAGTCGCTCGACAACTACATCGGCGTGTCCGACGAACCAGCCGACATGTTCGGCAAGGTCATGAGCATCCCGGATCACCTCATGGGCCAATGGTTCGAGCTCGCCACCGGCGTGCCCACTGAGGAGATCGAGGCGCTCATGGCGGCATTGGACGCGGGCACGGCCCATCCCGGCGAGACCAAAAGGCGCCTCGGTCGTGAAATCGTGAAGCTGTACCACGGCCTCGAAGCAGCGCCGGCCGCCGAAGCGGCCTTCGATCAGGTGTTCCGCCAAGGAGGCGTGCCCGACGACGTAGCGTCGATTCACCTCCCGGCCGACGACCCCGTCTGGTTGCCCGCCGTGATGGCCGACGCCGGACTGGTGTCGTCGAATTCCGAAGGACGCCGCATGGTGTCCCAGGGAGCGGTCAAAGTGGACGGCGTGCGACTCGAGGACGAAACCTGCGCGCGCTCCGATCTCGTGGGACGCGTCCTCCAGGTCGGCAAGCGACGGTTCGTGAGGCTGGACGGATGACCGTTCCCCACGTCGAGAAGGAACCGCTGGCCGCCGAGGTCTTCCTGGCGGACGGGAGCGTGTTCTTGGGCTCCATCTACCTCACCGCAGCGCCGACGACCGGCCACCCGATGCGTCAGCTGCTCGAGGGCGATAGCCGGTTGATCCCGTGCCGAGGCGAGTCGGGCGAGCTGGTGCTGCTGGGGCGGCGCTCCGTGGTGGCGGTGCGCGTGGACGCCGAGGCACTGGTGGTGCCGGCCGATCTCGACGTCGGACTCCCGATGAAGGTCACAACGGTTGGAGGGCATCGCTTCGCCGGCGTTCTCCACATGCCGTCTGTCGTGGGTTCGCGCATCTCCGACCTGCTGAACTACGCCGACGCGTGGCTCGTACAGGTCGACGACCATCGACAGGTGTGGCTGTCGAGCGATCAGCTTCTGCGGGTCGAAGCTCCCTGAGCGACAGCGTCCCACAAGCTGCGCCAAGGGCCGGCTTCTGAGACTGCCGCGCCGAGGCGTGGCCCGCCGTACCCGCCAACGGTGCTCGGCCGTAGGCCTGAGCTCTGGTCACCTGGAACGTACGTTCACCCAAACTTCGGCGAGCCGGGGCGACCGGTTTCGAACCCGCACCTCGTGACAACTGCGCTAGGTTCAAAAGCATCGATGTGGGCGGGGCGGGACGACTGGGGGGGGGAATGACGCAGCTGTCCGAGGCTGAGCAACACTGGTTCCGAGCGCTTGTCGTCGGCCTGATCTTCGCGACGGCGATCTCGAGCTCACCCCTTCAAGCACACGCGGCCGCGGTCGGCGAGTCGGCAGTCTCGAGTTCAGCGATGCAGGCAGACGCGGCTGCGGTCGCCGAGTCGACGGTCTCGAACTCGCCTTTGCAGTCAGACGCTGCCGCGGTCGCCGAGTCGACGGTCTCGAACTTGGCTCTGCAGTCAGACCCTGCCGCGGTCGGCGAGTGGGGCCCACTCATCGGCGGCTTCCCGGTGCCCGCCGTTCACTCCCTGCTCCTGCATACGAACAAGATCTTGTTCTTCCGAGGTGACGGAGAGGACGAGGGTGGCGTCGGTGATTACCGGACGCACCTCCTGAATCTCGATACGTTCGAGTTCGAGACGACGTTCCAGATGGACGCGAACATCTTCTGTTCCGGACATTCCTACCTCCCGGATGGGCGCATCCTGCTCACCGGTGGAGAGAAGGAAGAGGATCTCGGACCCAGCTATGTCCATACCTTCGACCCCATCACCGAAACATGGCATCGCGAACCCAACATGCGGGACGGTCGGTACTACCCGACCAATACCGCTCTTGGCGACGGCACGACGCTGATCTTCGCCGGTCGCGATCCCGACGGCGGCTCGAATCCCCATGTCGAGCGATTCATCCCGGCCGGAGGACCCAACGGCGAAAACATCATCGAGTATCTCGACGGGTCTGACAGGGCCATGACCTGGTACCCCCGGATGCACTTGTTGCCGGACGGGAAGGTGTTTCGTGCCGGCCAGGAAGAGGACGCCTACACCTTCGATCCGGATACGGGTGCCTGGCAATTCGTGGCGCAAAACAACTACGGCGAGCGCTACTGGGGAACGTCGGTTGCCCTGCCGGGCGATCAGGAAAAGATCATGATCTTCGGCGGACAGGACCGGTCCTCGACCAACCTCGCCACGGACACCGCCGAAATCATCGATCTGGGAGACGCCAACCCGCAGTGGCGGTTCACGTCCCCGATGAACTTCCCGAGGATGCATGTCAACGTGGTGTTGCTGCCCGATGGCAAGGTCTTCGTCGCGGGGGGCACGGAGGACGCCGCGGAATCGATCCCCGTATTCGAGTCCGAGATGTTCGACCCCGAAACCGAGCAGTGGACCGTTCTCCCGCCGCAAGAGAGCGTGCGGACCTATCACTCCACATCGCTGCTGTTGCCCGATGGGCGGGTCATGTGGCTGGGCGCCTACACCGATACCGGCGGCAACACGAACAACACGGCGCAGATCTACTCGCCGGCATACCTGTTCCAGGGCTACCGGCCAACACTGTCGTCGGCACCGGACTCGGCGGATTTTGGAGATACGTTCGCCGTGTCGACGCCGGATGCGGCCACGATCGAGTCGGCGGTGCTGATACGGCCGAGTGCGACCACTCACTCGGTGAACATGGAGCAGCGCGCCGTTCCGCTCTCGTTCACACAAACTGACGGCAATACGCTCCAGCTGACCGCTCCGACGAATCCGAATGAGGCACCACCCGGCTACTACATGCTGTTTCTCGTCGACCAGAACGGCGTTCCGACCGTTGCTCCCTTCATCCGTCTGGGGGGTGCGCTGCCGCCCAACGTCTATGCAGGCGCTGATCAGGACGTCATCCTGCCGGCCACAGCCAATCTGGACGGTACGGTCACGGACTTCGGCGATCCGGCAACCACGACGGTGAGTTGGAGTTCCGTGTCAGGACCCGCCGGTGTGGTCTTCGACGATCCGGCGACGGAGGATACGACCGCCACCTTCTCAGCGCCGGGGACGTACGTCCTGCGTCTGACGGCCCAGTCGGCGGGATTCGGGCCGGTCAGCGACACGGTCGTGATCAACGTGTTCCCCGAGGGCCGCGTGCAGATCTCCGTCTCCGCCAGCACCGACGATGCGGAAGAGGCGGCCGCGAACGACATGAAGCTCACCAGCCTCGATCTCGAGATGTTCGACTATGACTCGGGTGGTCCACACCAAGCCGTTGGCCTGCGTTTCAACAACGTCACCATCGCCAACGGCACACAGATCGCGGACGCGTACGTGCAATTCACGGCGACGACGTCGAGCAGTGATGCCAGCTCCTTCACCATCACCGGTGAGGCAACGGATGACGCGCCAACCTTCAGCTCGGCGCAGTCCGATATCACCTCTCGTACGCCGACCTCGGCATCCGTGGCCTGGAGTCCGGACCCATGGACGGGCGGTTCGGCGGGGCAGGCCGAAGCGACGGTCAACATCGCGCCGATCATTCAAGAGATCGTCAGTCGGCCCGGTTGGGTCAGCGGAAACTCGCTGGCCCTGATGATCACGGGCGCAGGGAGCAGGGTGGCCGATTCGTTCGATGCGAATCCTGCCGCTGCGCCTGTTCTCCACGTCGACCCCGCGGGAAGCCAGGCCTGCCAAGACGGAATCGACAATGACCTGGATGGGTTCGTCGACTATCCGGACGATCCTGGCTGCAGTTCAGCAAGCGATCCATCGGAACGCGAAGCGAGCCGGGTGTGTGATGACGGCCTGGACAACGATGGCGACGGGCTCATCGATTATCCGTCAGACCCCGGCTGTGTCAGCCCCATCGACGGCTCGGAATCGGAGTTCGAGACACTGTGTAACGACGGTCTTGATAATGATGGTGATGGGCTGATCGATTTCCCGGATGATCCTGGGTGTGCCAGTGGTGATGACGATGATGAACGTGGCAGCGCGTTCGCCTGCGATGACGGCATCGACAATGACGGGGATCTGCTGATCGATTTTCCGGATGACGCCGGTTGTGAGTCTGCGTTCGATACATCTGAAGTCGATGGTGTCGTGGTCGCAACCTTCCCGTTACAGGCGGGCAACGATGACAGCGAACAAAAGCAGGATGGCAGCATCACCCTGACGAGCGCCGACCTGGAGATGTTCGATTACGACGCGGGCGGACCACACCTGGCGGTCGGGCTCCGGTTCACAGATCTGAACATTCCGGCTGGAGCCACGATTCAGGCGGCCCGCGTTCAGTTCACTTCAGCAACGAACGCCAGCGGTCCGGCGAGTTTCGTGATGCATGCCGAGAGTTCGGATTCGGCGCCTCCGTTCACGACCACGGCGTTCGACCTGACCAGCCGGCCCGCCACCGCCGCCTCGGTCAACTGGAGCCCCGGCCCGTGGGCGGCCGGCGCGGCGGGGACGAACGAGCAAACCGCTGACCTGGCTCCGATCGTCCAGGAGATCGTCAACCGGCCGGGCTGGTCATCCGGAGGTGCGATTGCGTTCATCATCACCGGCTCGGGTGACCGGGCTGCCGATAGCTTCAATGCGGCACCGGCCGACGCTGCGGTGTTGACCGTCGAATACCTGACCGCCACCGGTGGCAACACCCCGCCGGTGGTGTCGATCACGAACCCGACGGACGGCACGACGTTCACGTCGGGCACTCCGGTGAGTTTCACCGCCACCGCCACCGACACCCAAGACGGGGACCTGTCCACGGGCCTGAACTGGGTGTCAGACCTCGACGGAGCGATCGGCAGTGGCGCATCGTTCACCACCACCCTGTCCAACGGCACCCACACCATCACCGCCAGCGTCACCGACACCGGCGGACTACCCGGCTCGGACCAGATCACCGTCACAGTCACGGCGTCCAACACTGCACCGGTGGTGTCGATCACGAACCCGACGGACGGCACGACGTTCACGTCGGGCACTCCGGTGAGTTTCACCGCCACCGCCACCGACACCCAAGACGGGGACCTGTCAGCGAACATTCTCTGGTCGTCAAACAAAGACGGCATCCTGGGCACGGGCCCCTCGGTGAGTGTGGCTCTGTCCAATGGACGGCACGTGGTAACGGCGAGGGTGACCGATAGCGGCGGGTTGTCCGCCACCGCAACGGTGATCGTTCGGATCAAGAAGTAGGGCCGTCACCGACGAGGGCGGCGCGCCGGAACCCTGGTCCTGCGTCGACAGGCAGAGCTCCGGGCGTTTCGGACCTGAGCGGGTCTGGTGAGGTAGCGCTGGTGCACGGGGCGCGACACAAGGACTCCGAGAATCGATCGGGTCCAACGCCGAGCCACAGGTCGACGACCACCGACAGGTGTGGCTGTCGAGCGATCAGCTTCTGAGGGTCGAAGCTCCCTGGGCGACGAAGGCGTCCCACACGGCCGCGGCCAGGGCCGGCTTTTGAAACTGCAGCACCGAAGCGTGGCCCCCATCCAGCCACCGGAGTTCGGCCGTCGGCCAATGGTCGGCCAAAGCTCTGGTGGCCGCGACCGGTATGTATCCGTCCTGCCGAGCCCCGACGATCACGGCCGGCGCCGTGGTCGGGGGATGACGAAGCACCGACGCCTCACCGAGCACTTCGGCGAGACGGGGGCGACCGGTCTCGAACCCGCCGAGGGCCTCCCAGTCGACGGCTGCCGCCAAGGCACCGTTCGTGAACACGGGCCCCGGGGAGTGCGAGGCCGCGAGCGCACCGCATGGCACCGGCCGATCGGCCAGAGCGGCCAGAGCGGCCACGAACCCTGCGATGTTCGCTCCCATCGAGTAGCCGGCGACCGCGGCGCGGTCGTAGCCCATCGACCGGAGCATCTCGAGCGTCATCAGCCCTTCGATGGTGGCTGCCGAACCCATGAAGAGCAGGTCGGCGACGGTGCGCATCGGTTGGCCGTCCCCGGGGCGACGGAGCCCGTAGTACGGGTTTTCGAGAATCGCCGCCGCGATGCCCCGATCGAGGAGCGGTCTGGCCAGCTGGACGCGCGTGTCGGGTCCGTGGTCGTTGAACGCGGCCATCCACACGACGACACCGAGCGGATCCTCCGGTTCGATGAGGTGGACATGGGCGAGCGTCGATGCCTGGGGCAGGGATAGCACCGGGCTCGGAAAGCGATACCAGCGATGGCGGACACGGCCGGCAACCCGGATCGGCAGTCCTTCGACGTTCGTCGGAGCCGGCACGTCGGGCGGATTCCGAACGAGGTCGAGCGCGTCCCCGAGCCGATCGCCCCAACCGTCCGAGAAGATCGGGTCGTAGATACGGGGCCGCCTGGCCGCGGCGAGACCGATGCGGTCCAACCAGTGCATGGTGGGTTGACTTGACTTGGACACGGTATCCGTTACTGTATCCCACGCACCGGCTGGTGCCGGAGCGCTGTCCCCTGTCATCTCCACCTCGTCACCCTCCTTCGGCGACCCCTCTGGGAGCCACGGAGTGTGACTTTGCCGAGAGACCGGGATCAGTGATAGAATGAGAGTCTGCCCGCCGTTCTGGCGCGCAGCCCGTTCATCAGAACGGAATGAGCTTCAGGCTCCTTGACAACTAACCCGTGTGCCAAAAGCCAGTTACGGCAAGGCGCGGCTAGGACTCCGGTCTCGGTCGTGTCGATGCCGGACACCTGAACCACCTCGGTGGGGAAGGTGTCACAACGACAGGTAACGTTAGATCCGTCGATCTAACAGAACCAGGTCGAACTCGATGATTCCGCGGGACGGATTCCCCGTCCCGGCTTCGCCGCGTCAGCGGTGGAGTGGGCGACCACCAGGTCGCTCCAGGGTTTACGTTGGAGAGTTTGATCCTGGCTCAGGACGAATGCTGGCGGCGTGCCTAATGCATGCAAGTCGAGCGACGCACTCTGGAGGGGTAACCCACTGGGGTGACGGAGCGGCGAACGGGTGAGTATCACGTGAGCAACCTGCCCCAAAGACCGGGATAGCCCGAGGAAACTCGGATTAATACCGGATACCCTCATCG
>JBFKPQ010000027.1:0-20876 GCA_041628225.1 Acidimicrobiia bacterium
AATGCCCTCCTCGGCGAGTCGATCCTCGGCCGACTCCACGAGGCTCTCCAACACCCGTTCGCCCGCCTTGTCGTGCGCAACGAGCTCAGCCAAGCCGTCACACTCCGGCGTGGCGTACTCGGGGTGACTGCCGACGTCCAAATAGAGCCGGGCGCCGTTCTCGAGGAAGACATTGGAGGACCTCCCCCAACTGACCACTCGGCGGAAGAGATACCGGGCAACCTCGTCGGGACTCAGGCGCCGCTGACCACGCAGCGTGCAGGTGACGCCATATTCGTTCTCGATGCCGAAGATCCGACGATCCACCGGATCACCCTAGCCATCCGGCCTGTCATTGCATGGCAGGGCGCCACGGCGCCCTACCCGGCGAGCGCCGCGTCGATCTCGTCGGACGTGAGCTTGCGGAAGGCCCGGCGCCTTCCATTGCGTTCCAAGACGCCGGCCTCCCAGCCCTCGACATCCTCACCGAACGCCGCAGCTCCGGCCCGCAGAGCCGCCTCGAGATCGAGTCCGGGTTCGTAGGCCTCGCGCAGACGTTCGGTCAGGTCCTCCCACTGGCCGCCGATGGCTGTGAACCGGTCCTGGTCGTACAGGGTTCCGTCGTACAGGATCTTGTAGAGGCGATTGTCGGACTCCTCATCGCCGATCTCCGCGACCAGGAGTTCGACCTCGTACGGCTTGACCTCGTGGGTGAAGATGTTGCCGAGGGTCTGGGCGAAGGCATTGGCGAGCGACTTGCCGAGCACATCCCGTCGCCCGTACATATACCCCTTCACGTCGGCGTGGCGTATACCAGCGACCCGGAGCAGCTCGAATTCGTTGTATTTGCCAACGGCGGCGAACGCCAGCCGGTCGTAAACCTCGGAGATCTTGTGCAGTGTGCCCGAAGGGTTCTCGGCGAGCAGCAGGATGCCGTCCGCGTAGGTCAGACCGACGATCGACCTTCCGCGCGCGATCCCCTTTCGCGCGAATTCGGCGCGGTCCTTGACCAGTTGCTCCGGAGGAACGTAGAACGGAACGCTCACGCCGTGGCCTCCACGGCTGCGGTCGCAGCGGCGCCGACGGTGTCATCGTCGAGTTCGGTGAGACCGTCGCCATCGATACGGATCACGGTGGGATAGATGCCCCGACGAAGATCCGGGCCGCTCGTCGCAACATCTTGTTCGGCGGCACTGACGAGAGCGCGCATACCCAGGCCCAAGGCTTCGTCCATCGCGAGGCCGTCTACATAGTGTGACCTGAGGTAGGCCTTGGCTTCTCGAGAACCCGAGCCGGTCGCCCCGAATGCTTCTTCTTCATACCGGCCCCCGACGACGTCGAAGGTGAACAGGCGACCGGTGCCCATCGTACGATCGAAGCCGCAAAAAAGTGGGACGACCACGAGACCCTGGAACGCCATGGGGAGCTGCTGTCTGACCATGCGCGCCAAATAGTTGGCTTTCCCGTCGAGGCTGAGGCGGCTGCCTTCGAGCTTCTCGTAGTGCTCTAGTTCGGTCTGGAACAGCCGGACCATCTCGATGGCGAGTCCCGCGGTCCCCGAGATCGCCACCGCCGAATATTCGTCCGCCGGGAACACTTTCTTCATCCGACGGTGCGCGATCGAGTATCCCTCGGTGGCCTGCCGGTCACCGATCATGACGACGCCGTCGGCCGCTCGCAGCGCCAAAACGGTCGTCGCCTCCGGTGCGGACAGCTCCGCGCCCGCCACCGGCTGGAATTCGGGTACGTGTCCGGCAGCACGCAGGACCTCGAGAAATCCGCGCGGCGCCTCGGTGATGCCGTCGTTGCCGGACGACGCGATCACTCTCCGCCCTTCTGGACGTAGTTCTTCACGAACTCCTCGGCGTTCTCTTCGAGAACGGCGTCGATCTCGTCGAGAAGATCGTCGATCTTCTCGACCGTTTCCTCGCCGTCGACCTGCGGCTCGGTCGTCTCGGTGTCCTGGGCGTCGGTGGATCGGCGGGGACGCTGCTGTTCTTGCTCTGCCATGGTCACTGACCTCCTAGCGACCGCAGGAGGTCGGCGGCCTCCTCGGCGTCATCGATGATCTCTTCCACCAGGGCTCGAGATCCTCGCAGGGGCTCCATCATAGGCACCCTGGTGAGGCTGTCCTCACCGGTGTCGAATACGAGGGAATCCCAGTTGGCGGCCACCAATGACCTACCGAACTTCTCCACACATCGGCCCCGGAAATAGGCACGCGTGTCGTTCGGAGGGTTCAGCGCCGCAGCTTCGACCTGCGCGTCCGTGAAGAGTCGACGCATGGCGCCGCGATCGACGAGGCGACGGTAGAGGCTCCGTGCGGGAGACACGTCGTGATATTGCAGGTCGAACGCTTTGAGTTTGGCGTCGTCCCAGCCAACACCCCGGCCCACGTAGCCTTCGAGGAGGCGGCGCTTGGCGACCCAATCCAATCGGTCGGCCAGGCGCATCGGCTCGACCTCGAGGTCGGTCAACACCGTCTCCCAGGTTTCGAGCAGTTGTCGGGTCACAGGGTCGTCGGCTGCGTGCTCGGCATACTTCGCCAGCCACTCCAGGTACTGGAACTGCAGCTCGAGCGCCGTAGCCGTGCCTCCGTCAGCGAGACGGAGCGGGCGCGCCAGATCGACGTCATGGCTCACCTGCCAGCAAGCCGTGACCGGATCCTCCAAGGCGAGCGTGTCGGGCAAGGCTTTGTCTTCGAGGGCCGCCAGGAACAACGCCACGGCGCCGAGCTTCAGGAACGTCTGAGTCTCCGAGAGCGTTGCATCCCCGATGATGACGTGCAGCCTGCGGTACTTCTCGGCATCGCCGTGCGGTTCATCCCGCGTATTGATGATGGGGCGTTTGAGCGTTGTTTCCAGCCCGACCTCTTCCTCGAAGAAGTCGGCCCGCTGGGTGATCTGAAACGCCGTTTCGGGTCGATCGTTCTCGCTCCCCACTTTGCCGGCGCCTGTGTAGATCTGCCGCGTCACGAGGAACGACATGAGGTGGTCCACGATGTCGCCGAACGGCAGCGCTCGCGCCACCAGATAGTTCTCGTGGGCCCCGTAGCTGTTGCCCTTGCCGTCGGAGTTGTTCTTGTAGATCCCGAGGATCTCCTCAGGCCGCAACACACGGGCCGCCGACTCGACGGCCCCTGCCATCACCCACTCCCCCGCCTTGTCGTACAGAGCCGCGGTGAGAGGGTCGGCCGCCTCGGGGGCAGAGTATTCCGGGTGGGCGTGATCGACATACAGGCGGGCGCCGTTCGTGAGCACCATGTTGACGATCCCGGCGTCGTAGTCGGGAGCACCTCCACTCTCGAAGCCGAAGCCGCGCGCGTCCCGACCCGGGGATTCCTCCTCGAACGACCACTGGACTTTGGCTCGGCCACCCTCGTAGCTGTTGATGACGAGACCTGATGCCAGCGCCGGGTTGAATTCCGGCTGATTGCGAATCGTGATCCCGAATTCCGTCTCGGTCCCGATGACCTTCGGAATGGTCATGTCACAGGTACTGCCCAGTGGTCACGGTCTCGATGGACTTCGACTCATGGTCGCCCTTGATGAGCGTGCGGACGTACACGATGCGCTCGCCCTTCTTCCCGGATATCTTCGCCCAATCGTCCGGGTTGGTCGTGTTCGGGAGATCCTCGTGCTCGCGGAACTCCTGGGCGATGGCCTCGATGACGTCGGACGTCTTGATACCCGTCGATCCGCCATCGAGCTGACGCTTGATGGCGTCTTTCTTGGCGCGCCGCACGATGTTCTCGATCATGGCGCCGCTGGCGAAGTCCTTGAAGTACAAGACCTCGCGATCGCCGTTCGCGTACGTGACCTCCAAGAACCGATTGACGTCGTCCAGTGAATACATTCGCTCGACGGTCTGCTCGATCATCCGTTCGATGAGCGCCGACCGTTCGCCGCCCGCCGCGGCGAGTTCCTCGGCGTCGAACGGCAGGTCCTCCTCGAGGTAGATCGAGAAGATCTGCCGGGCTGCGTCCGGATCGGGCCGACTGATCTTGATCTTGACATCGAGTCGGCCCGGCCGGAGGATCGCCGGATCGATGAGGTCTTCACGGTTGGAGGCGCCGATCACGATGACATTCTTCAGACCTTCGACGCCGTCGAGCTCGGAGAGGAGCTGCGGCACGATGGTCGACTCGACGTCGGAGGAAATGCCGGTCCCACGGGTTCGGAACAGTGAGTCCATCTCGTCGAAGAACACGATGACGGGGACGCCCTCTTCGGACTTCTCCTTGGCTCGCTGGAAGATCAGCCGGATCTGCCGCTCGGTTTCGCCGACGTACTTGTTGAGGAGCTCCGGACCCTTGATGTTCAGGAAGTACGAGCGAGCTCCCTCCCCGCCCATGCGCTCGGCCACGGCCTTGGCGAGCGAGTTGGCCACCGCTTTGGCGATCAGGGTCTTGCCGCAACCCGGGGGGCCGTACAACAGGACCCCTTTCGGCGCTTCGAGGTGGTATTCGGCGAAGAGATCCTTGTGCCGGTACGGGAGTTCGACCGCGTCACGGATCGCCTCGATCTGACCCCGCAGCCCGCCGATCTGGTGGTAGTCGACGTCGGGAACTTCCTCGAGAATGAGCTCTTCGACTTCCGGACGGGCGAGCCGCTCGAACACGAGGCCGGAGCGATCATCGATGCGGACATGGTCTCCGGCACGCACCTTCACGTCACGCATCGAGTCAGCCATCTCGACGACACGTTCTTCGTCGGCGTGGGCGAGAACCAGAAGCCGACCGTCGGCGAGGCGTTCCTTGACTGCGACCACCGGGCCACGCACCTCGAAGTCGCGCACGTCGACGACGTTGAACGCGTCGTTCAACAAGACCTCTTGACCGATGAGCAGCTGCTTGACCTCGATCGTCGGTTGTGCGTGCACCCTGAGCTTTCGGCCCGAGGTGAGGACATCTACGGTGCCGTCGTCGTTCACCTGCAACACCGTCCCGAAAGGATTGGGTGGAGCGGAGAGCTTCTCGACTTCTTGGCGGAGAACCATCAGCTGTTCGCGGGCCTCCTCCAGGACCGCGGTCAGCTTGTCGTTCTGCTGCCCGGCCTGGAGAAGCTTTCCCTTCGTCTCGACCAACTGGTCTTCGAGCTGGCGGAGGCGGCGCGGCGTTTCTTGCAGGCGATGTCTGAGAGTGGCCACCTCGGCCTGGAGTTCGCGGATCGTGTCGTGAAGCGCTCCGACCTCTGCGTCCTGATTGTCACTCATCGTCACCCCTCGGGCTGCACGGGCAGTATACGGGTGGGCACCTTCTACCTCCGTGCATTGACACTAGGCCCGCCAGCGCGCGTGGGCGACAGGTCGAACGTCCCGAACGCGCCGAGTCCCACCCGTCGGGTGGGACTCGGTAACTCCTGGGAGGCGCCGGACCTACGGCTCGATGAAGATGCACTCTCCGGGGCACTCCTCGGCGGACTCGATGGTGATGTCCTCCTGGCCGGCTGGCACCACCGCGACACCGGCAGCGCCTTCGGGATTGCCCTCGGCCGCTGCGTAGATCTTGTCACCTTCGCGCACGTAGGCCAGACCGTCGTCCAGCAGGACGAACACGTCCGGGGCGATCTCTTCGCACAAGCCGTCACCCGTGCAGAGATCCTGGTCGATCCAGACCTTCATGTTCCGTGGCTCCTGTCAGCGGTTTCGTGGGCGCCATCATACCTGTTGTGGGCGGTATCGCCCCTCACCATCGCTGTACTCGCCGAGCGACCGTGATGAACCCGGTGTGGCCCACCATCTGGTGGTCCGGCCGGACGGACCGCCCTTCGACATTCCACGTCCGGATGAGGGCCTCGAAGCTCTGGATGTCGACGAAGGCGTGGGCGGCCTTGAGGTGGGTCACCGTTTGCTGCATCTGGGGAACGGTCGGCACGTACGAGCAGAACACTCCGCCTGGCGTCAGGTGCTCCGCGGCGACTTCGGCCGCGTGCCATGGTTCAGGCAGGTCGAGCACGATGCGGTCCGGCCGAGCGCCGGCGATCACCGACTCGACCTCCCCGACGACGAGTTCGACATTGTCCGGCCATCCACCAAACCACCGTGTGAGACCCGACTCGGCGTGCTTGGCGTGATCGGCGCGTCGTTCCACAGTCACCACTCGGCCGGTCGGGCCGACGGCTCGCGAGAGGGCCATCGTCAACGCGCCCGATCCCGTACCTGCTTCGACGACGGCGCAGCCGGGCGCGATGTCGGCGTACACCAAGATCGGACCGATGTCTTTGGGGTAGACCACCTGGGCGCCGCGTTTCATCTTCAGGATGTAGTCGGTGAGGCGGGGGCGGACGGTCACGAACTTCCCACCGGATGCGGTCTCGTGGAAGGTCCCCTCGTCGGTGCCGATCATGGCGGCGTGCGGGATCATGCCTTGGTGCGTCTTGAACTCACCGGCGTCCGCCAACTTGAGGAGGTATCGCCGTCCTTTCGTATCGATCACGAGACAGAGGTCGCCGGCGGCGAACGGCTGGCCGGTCACGACTGGAACAACACCAGTCCGGTGGCGAAGGCGGTCAGGACCATGGCGACCACCACCACCCAGATCGTGATTCGTACGAAGTTGTTGTTGCGCATGGTCGACAGTGTACGAGTCCCCGTTATCCTGACCATCCATGAATCCTGTCGGCTTCGGAATCGACCGCATCTTGCGAGGGTTTCGCCAGAACTC
Organism: Acidimicrobiia bacterium; assembly: GCA_041628225.1. Lineage (GTDB taxonomy): Bacteria > Actinomycetota > Acidimicrobiia > Spongiisociales > JAENVV01 > JBFKPQ01. The sequence goes on from JBFKPQ010000027.1 coordinate 6,644, forward strand.
GCAGGCCAGCATCGCGCTGGGAGTGGTGGCACTCTTCTTGGCCTTCCTGCGGCGTGAGCGGCCCCGCACGCTGCTCTCCAGCAAGGAGCTCGCCCCTGGCGAACGGGTCGTGATCGAGTTGAAGCCGCGTCAGACCCGGTAGACCTCGACGACCGCACCGCCCTGTTTGCCCTGGCGACGTCCCAGCAGGAACACGACGACCGCAAGCAGGATCACACCGGCGATCGCCCACGTTGCACTCGTCTTCGCCGTGTCGCGCGTCTCGTTCAAGGCGTCCTCGATCTGGCGGGCCTTCGCCTCGATGTCACTGCGATGAACCACGACTCATCCTCCATCCGATCAGACCGACCACCGCGGCGACAGCCAAGAACGCCAGGCCGTAACCCAGCGCACTCCACATCGTCGTGTCGCGCAGGGCGCCCACGATCCACCGAAGCGCGGCGATCGACAGCAGCACGCCGCCGATGGCCCACAAGACCGCCGCCGCCAGGCCCATGCCGGCGGTGCGCCCCAGACGTTTGGCGGGGTCGACGGCTTCCTGCTGGAGATACTGCTTCGACAGATCCACCAATTCGGTGACCATCTGCGGGAGTTCCTGCATGTTGCCCATGGCCGGGACATTAGCCGGTCGCCTGAGCCCTTCCATTCGGCCGCGGCCGGCAGGTAATGTCAACGCTCGTGTCCATCGGATTCCGTCCACCCCAGGGACGTCACCGCGCGCCGGCCACGGGCCTCGGCGCACAGTTCTCGCTGTTCTGGGTGGGACAGGCCATCTCGCAGCTGGGCGACTACATCGCCCTCATCACGATCCCAACCTTCGTGGCGTTCGAGATCACCGACGAGGAGTTCTTCTTCGGTCTCGTGACCGCCGCCGAGTCGCTCCCCTCGTTGCTGTTCGGATTCGCGGCCGGAGTGATCGTCGATCGCGCCCGGAAGCGACAGCTCATGATCTTCACGGATCTGGTGAGGGCGCTCGTGTTCGGAGCGCTGGGCCTGTTGGCGGCGGGCAGATTGGACGCCGGTCCGTGGGTCGTGATCGCCCTCGCGTTCGTGGCGGGCACGATGATCACCGCTTTCAATGCCGCTCTGAACGCCGTTATCCCGCGCCTCGTCCGATCGCCGCGGATCAGCGACGCGAACAGCCGCCTCGCCGTGTCCCAGCAGGTGGCTTTCGTGGCGGGACCTGCCATCGGCGGTCTCGTCATCGAGGGGTACGGGTTCGCGGCGGCATTCTTCCTCAACGCCATGACGTTCGTCGTGTCGGCCATCACCCTGGCCGGCATCGGCCCGCTCCCGCCCACCGCCGAGGAGTTGGCCCGCACCTCGTTCTGGTCGGAGGCCCGGCAGGGATTCGCCATCCTGTGGGAGACCCAGATCCTGCGCTACTCGGCGCTGGCTGCCGTACTCGCCAACTTCGTGGTCGGTTTCATCGAAGCTACGTTCGTGCTCATCGGCATCAAGATCCTGGGATATGACGACGGCACCGGGTTGTCGACCCTCTTCATCGCCATGGGCATCGGAGGCATCGCCGGAGCCACATCGGCGCCCTCCATCATTCGAAAGCTCGGGCTCGGTCGCGTGCTCGTCTTCGGCATGCTGCTCTACGGACTGGGATTTGCCCTGCTCACCTACGTCGCGTCGAGTTGGCAAGGCTACGTGCTCTTGTTCATCGGTTTTGGTGGGCTCGCTGCGTTGAATGTCTCGATCGCCACACTGCGGCAGACCGCCACTCCGGCTCACGCCCTCGGACGGGTGACTTCGCTGTTCCAGGCGTTCGCCTGGAGCGCGCTCCCGATCGGCGCCTTGTTCTGGACCGCCCTCGCCGAACGTTTCGGCCTCGAGACCATTGCGCGCACCGCCCCACTGCTCATGATCGGAGCAGCCGTGTGGCTCGCCCGCTCCGCCGTGTGGAGCACCGCCGACGCATGACCGACCGGCGCCTTCTCTCGACTTCGGAAGGCGCCAAGGCGGACGCCTTTGGTGTGCCCGAATGGCTGCTGCTTGCAGCGGTCGCCACGATCTGGGGGTCGTCGTTCTTCTTCATCGAGATCGCGCTCGACGCGTTCTCGCCGTATCTCATCACGTGGTTGAGGATCGCCTTCGGGGCCATGGCACTCCTGCTGGTGCCCGCCGCCCGTCGACCGCTCGAACAAGCCGACTGGGGTCGCGTCGCCCTCCTCGGTGCCGTCTGGATGGCCCTGCCGCTGTCGGCGTTTCCCGTCGCGCAGCAATGGATCGACTCGTCCGTGGCGGGAATGCTCAACAGCTCGATGCCACTCTTTTCTGCACTCATCGCCGCGCTGCTCCTACGACGGCTGCCCGGGACGCGTCAAATGGCCGGACTCGTCATCGGATTCGGAGGGATCGTGCTCATCTCGGCGCCGGCCATCCAGGACGACTCTTCGGCGTTCGGCATCGGGCTCATCCTCGCCGCCACCGTGTTCTACGGCCTGGCGGCCAACCTGGTGGTCCCCCTCCAACAACGTTACGGTGCGCTCCCCGTGCTGCTCCGGGTCCAGCTCGTGGCGGTCGTGCTGACCGCCGCTCCGGCGTTGGGAACCATCTCCGCCAGCCGGTTCGACCTGACCGCACTCGCCGCAGTGATCGCGCTCGGAGCCCTCGGTACGGGCGTGGCGTTCGTGCTCATGGCGACGCTGGTTGGTCGCGTCGGGGCAACGCGCGGGTCGGTGACGATCTACTTCGTTCCCGTCGTGGCCATCGTGCTGGGGACCGTGCTGCTGTCGGAGCCCTTCCTGGTGATCTCCTTCGCCGGCACTCTCGTCGTCCTCGCCGGTGCCTGGCTGACCTCGCGATCGGAAGCACGCCGGTAGCGTTCGGGGCGTGACCAACGCCAACCAGCCTCCACCGTTCGAAGGCACCAATCTGTACACGATCGACGAGACGCTCCGCGCGGGTGTCGCCCGATACGGTGCGGAATGGGCCCACGCCGACCTCGTCGAACTCGGAGCCACGCTGGGATCGTCGGAATCGTGGCAGCTCGGCCATGATGCCAACCGTCACGAACCGGTGCTCCGCACGCACGACCGGTTCGGCGAGCGGATCGATCACGTCGACTTCCACCCGGCCTGGCACGCCTTGATGCGACGGTCGGTCGGTGCCGGGCTCCACGCATCTCCGTGGGCGGAGGACCGCCTGGGCGCCCACGTAGGCCGAGCCGCCGGGTTCTTCCTGACGAGCCAGATCGAAGCGGGACACGGTTGCCCCATCTCGATGACCTACTCCGTCCTTCCGGCGCTGCGGTGCGAGCCCGACGTCGCAGAGACCTGGACCGAACGGGTGACGTCGCGCACCTACGATCCCCGTTTCCTGCCGCCGGAACAGAAGCAAGGCGTGCTCTTCGGCATGGGTATGACCGAACGCCAGGGCGGGTCCGACGTGCGAGCCAATGAAACGATGGCCGCTCCCACCGACGACGGATACCGCATCACCGGACAGAAGTGGTTTTGCTCGGCGCCGATGAACGACGCCTTCTTGGTGCTGGCCCAAGCACCCGACGGATTGACCTGTTTCCTCCTTCCGAGGTTCACGCCAGACGGTTCGGTCAACGGATTCAGAATCGAGCGGCTGAAGGACAAGCTCGGCAACCGATCCAACGCGTCGGCCGAGGTGACGTTCGAGGCCGCCTATGCGCAGCGGGTGGGCGAGGAAGGGCGCGGAGTACCCACGATCATCGAGATGGTGAACCACACCCGCCTCGACTGTGTGATCGGCTCGGCGTCGGGCATGCGCCAGGCCGTCGTGCAGGCAGTCCATCACGCCAGGCACCGCAAGACGTTCGGCCGCCGACTGGTCGATCATCCACTCATGACCAACGTCCTGGCGGATCTCGTGATCGAATCGGACGCGGCTCTACTGCTCATGCTGCGCCTCGCGGCCGAGTTCGACGAACCGACCCCGCTACGACGGGTGATGACGCCGATCGCGAAATACTGGGTGTGCAAGAGGAGCCCGCACGTCGTTGCCGAGGCGCTGGAGTGCCTGGGCGGCAACGGCTACGTGGAGGAATCGATCCTGCCGCGCCTCTTCCGGGAGAGCCCGCTCAATTCGCTCTGGGAGGGTTCGGGAAACATCATCGCTCTCGATGTTCTGCGAGCGCTGTCGCGCGATCCCGACTCAGGCCCGGCCCTCGTGGAAGAACTCGACGCCTCGGCGGGGGCCCACCCCGCCCTCGATCGAGCCATCGCCACATCCAAACGCCTGCTCGCCCACCCGGACGACCCCGAGGTTCACGCGCGGCGCATCACCGAACATCTCGCCGTGACACTGCAAGCCGCCTTGATGGTCCACCACGCGCCCCGGGCCGCCGCAGAGGCGTTCTGCACCACCCGGCTCGACGATGACGGGGGTTACGCGTTCGGAACGATGCCGTCGCGGCTCGACCTCGAACAGATCGTCTCCGGTGCGCCGACGGGCTAGAAAGCCTCGGCGTCGATCGCCACGAGGGGCGCGACGCCTGCGGTGATCGACGGTACGAGACCGATGGCTCGCGGCAGCCGTTGCGTGAGGAAGAAGGCAGCCGTCGCCAGCTTCTGCTCATACCAGTCCTTGTCGGCAGTCCCTGATCGCAGCTGCACGTCGGCCACGAGTGCCGACCGTGCCATCATCCAGCCGCCGGTCAACGTTCCCAGCAACTCGAGGTACGGCGTGGCACCGGCCAGCCGGTCGTTGACGTCGGCCGCCAACAGCCAGGCCGTGGCGTCACGTGCCGCGGTCAGCGCATCGCCGAAGGCTGCGCCCAGGTGGTCGAGCCCTGCTTCGGTCAGCTGGAGGTTCGTCGCAGCCATGTCGGCCAGCAGGTCGCCGACGACGCCACCTTCGCGCATGGGCAACTTGCGCATCACCAGGTCGATGGCCTGAATTCCGTTCGTGCCCTCGTAGATGGGAGCGATGCGACTGTCCCGCCAATGCTGCGCGACGCCGGTCTCTTCGACGTATCCCATGCCGCCGTACACCTGGATCGCCAGAGATGTCAGCTCGACGCCGAGATCGGTGCACCAGCCTTTCGACAAAGGCGTCAGCAGCGCCATGCGCTCGTCCGCCGCCCGGCGTGCCTCCTCGTCATCCAGCGCGGCGGCGTGATCGATGGCGAGCGCGTTGAGGTAGAGCAGCCCGCGCATGGCCTCGATGCCGGCTCGCATCGTCATGAGCATGCGCCGCACGTCCGGGTGGTCGACGATGGGCGACGAAGTGCCGGGCTCGGCTCCAACCGCGCGACCCTGCTTGCGGGTCCGCGCGTATTCGGCGGCCATCTGGTAGCTGCGCTCGGCAACGGCCAACCCTTCGAGCCCGACCGTCAAACGGGCGTTGTTCATCATCGTGAACATGTACTGCATGCCCCGATGCTCCTCGCCGATCAGGTACCCGATGGCTCCGCCCGCTTCCCCGAACGCCAGCACGGCGGTCGGCGAGGCGTTGATGCCCAACTTGTGTTCGAGGGACACACAGCGCACGTCGTTGCGGCCGGCGAGCGAGCCGTCGTCGTCGACGAGGAACTTGGGCACGATGAAGAGGCTGATCCCCTTCGTTCCGGGCGGGGCATCGGGGGTCCGAGCCAGGACCAGGTGGATGATGTTCTCCGCCATGTCGTGTTCGCCCCAAGTGATGAAGATCTTGGTACCGGCGATCGACCACGAACCGTCGTCGTTGGGAGTGGCCCGAGTTCGAAGGGCTCCCACGTCCGAGCCGGCCTCCGGCTCGGTGAGGTTCATGGTGCCCGACCAACGACCGGTGATCATGGCTTCGAGGTAACGGTCCTTCTGCTCCTCGGACCCGTGGACCGTGAGCGCCTCGATGGCGCCTTGCGTCAACATCGGGCACAGCGAGAATGCCATGCTGGCTGAGACCGTGAGTTCCTGGTTCGCGAGGCCGACCAGCCACGGGAGTCCGCCACCGCCGTAGTCGGGATCGAACTGGATTCCCGGCCAGCCCGCTTCACAGTAGGCCGCATAGGCGTCGGCGAACCCGGGAGGCGTCGTCACCTGGCCGTCCTCGTCGACGCGGCTCCCGATCTCGTCCCCGACGCGGTTGAGCGGTGCGATGACTTCGGCGTTGAAGCGACCCGCTTCGGCGAGGAGACCGGCGACGTCATCGACGTCGACGTGTGAAAAACGATCGAGAGCGAGCAACGATTCCAGATCGAGCAGTTCGTTGAGCACGAAGTGCATGTCGCGCAGCGGAGGCGTGTAGGTCATGGGTCGATGTTAGGCAACGCTGACGCCATCCCTCGTGGCGCCGTCGGCCCCGATGCGGACCCGTCCAAAGGTGCCCGTGCCCTTCGGCGCCGTCCTCTGGCGCGGCAGAAGGCTGCGGTGGCGGTGGTGTCGGAGGGGGGACTTGAACCCCCACGCCCTTGCGGGCACTAGCCCCTCAAGCTAGCGCGTCTGCCAATTCCGCCACTCCGACGTGGTGCGGGCTGGGGAGTATAACGGTCGCCGCTCGCCTCACGGCCGCAGCGCCCACTCCTCGGCCTGCCAGGTGATCGGCACCCCCGCACGCGGATGGCGGTATCCGTCCAGCGACGGCGCCACGACGGCATGATCCAGCGTCTGCCACAGCGGCACGATGATGCCATCGGACAGCACCACCCGGTCGATGCGACGCAGCGCCGCGGCGAGTTGGTCGAGGTCCATCAAGTCGTCGAGCGCACCGATGAGTTCGAAGAGGTCGTCGGTGCCCTCGGCGGTCGCGGCCGATCCTGGCTGTCCCCAACGATAGAAGTTGAACTCGCCGTCCGACGGCGGCGTTCCGAACCGCTCCTGGACGTCGGAGACGGCTCCGAGGGGTCCCGGATCGACGGTCCACGCCCACTCTGCCAGGTCGAACTCGCCCGGAATGACTCGATCTCGAAAGAACAAACCCGGATCGTCCAGGCTGACGTCTACGGCGAGTCCCGTGGCGGCCAGCTGTTGGAGGATCAGGCCGACGGCCTGGGTACGTTCGAGACTGTTCGTGGTCGCGAAGCGCACCGTCGGTGCTTCCTCGAGCGTCACGCCCAATTCGTCACCGATCCGTCGGCTCCAATCCGCGGTCACGTCGACCTCGACGACCGGTACGCCTTCCGCCGGCTCCCAGGCGGCGGAAGGCCACGAACTGCCCACCATCGACCGCGTGGCCATCACGTGGGTGCCCTGGAGCGCCAGGACGACGACCTCCGACGGCAGCAAGTCGGCGACGAGGCGCCGGTACGTCGCCGACTCGTTGAGACTGCGCGGATTGGCGACGAACCGTTCCTCGCCGAGCGAGAACCCGAGATGCTCCCATTCCGCCCCCGGCCGGGCGACCACAGAACCTCCGGTGTCGGCGGCCAGCCGATCGGCCGCTCCACCGTCGACGACGTGGGCGATGTGCACGAGCCCTGTCGCGGCGGCTTCGGCCAGTGCCTCGATGTCCGGATAGGCGATGAGCTCGACGCGGTTGACGAGTGGCCCGCTGCCCACCCACCCGGGGTTCGGCACGAGTACCACTCGGTCCTCCGCCTCGACCTCCACCTTGAACGGACCCGCCGACGGCCAGTGTCCCTCGTGGAGATCACCGTCGCGCAGCAGGTGGGCAGGCGCAATCACCTCGAACAGGCGCCACACGTCGATGGTGGCCGCCGACAGGACGAATCGGAAGGTCGATGGACCGACGAGCGCCGAATCGAGATCGATCTGACGGTAGAGGTCGCGCACCGCCGAAGCGACCCGGCGGTCGCCGGCGAGAACGGACGTCGTGAACGCCAGATCCGCGCCGGTCACGGGGGTGCCATCCTCCCAACGCGCATCCGGGTCGATCCTCAGCGTGACCTCGACGGAACCGTCGGACCGCTCGACGAATCCGCCGTTGGTGACCGACGGGAGCTCGGCAAGTACGCCAGGCACGAACCCAAACGATGTCCCGTCCACCCACACGGCTCTGGCATCGGTGAGGCGACCGACGGCTTCGCCGAACGCGGTTCGCTCTCCGAGCGGGTGGAGTGACCCTCGCTCTCCGACGATCCCCACCCGGACCGTCCCGCCCGTCGGCAGGTCGGGTTGCGTCGTGTCGGAGGACGCCGCGACCGTCGTCGTGGTCGGGGCGGTGGTCGTCGGAGCGGGCACTGACGTCGTGGGAGCGACGGCCGCCGCCACCGACGCCGCACTGGTCGACGACGAACTCGGGGGACCTGCCAGCTCCGTGGGCACGGGCCGCGTCAGCCACCACGACACCAGAGCCGCTCCCGTTGCGAGAGTCACGAGAAGCGGGAGCCATCGCCCCCACCGCCGGGCCGGGCTCGTCATGGGCGTGGTGTCAGCCGAGGCGCCAGGTCAGGATCACGGTTGTGATCGAGAAGATGATGGCGGCGATCACGGTCAGCCGGTCGAGGTTGCGCTCTGCGATCGTCGAGCCCCCGCCACCCTGCGGGCCCATGCCGCCGCCGAACAGGTCGGAGAGGCCGCCTCCGCGGCCGGCGTGGAGCAAGATGAGCACGATGATCGCCAACGACACGATGACGTGGATGACGATGACCGCGATGTTGAGAATCGAACCGACGTCCATGGGGAATCCTTGCGTGAAGACCCATAAGTATGGGAGCGGGAAGCGGGTCGGTCAAGTCAGGCGCCGCGCCCGGCGAGGAAGATCGCCAGGCCCGGCAGGCGCCTCATCTGATGAGTTTCCCGAGCGCCGCGAAACGGAGCATGTGAGCCTGGCCGGCGTGCAGGGCATACTCGTCGATCATCTTGATGAGCGTTGCGCCGAGCGGACGACCGTGCCCAGCACCGAGGCTGTCGAGCGACGGCGTGCTCGCCACGGAGCGATCGGCGGCGGCTACCTCATCGAAATAACGCCGAAGATCTTCGTCCACCGTGTCGGTCGAGCCCCCGGCGTAGTCGTCATCGCCGTACACGAGCGTTCTCGTGCCGCCGCCGAGACCCCACGCGAGGAAGACATGCTCCATCTGCGTCATGTGCCGCACGAGCCCCAAGACGGAGAGCTCGACCGGAGGCACCGACCAGGCGACGAGCTGGTCGGGCGTCAGGTCGCGGAGCTTCCGCAGAAACTCGTGACGCTGATAGCGGAACCAATCCTCGAGATAGCGTCGGAAGTCCGGCCCGGGCTCGGGCTGGTCGGCTGCACCGAGGTCCATCGCCACGAGCGCTTCATACGACAATGCGGTCTCCCAGGCCCACCACGAGGCTCACCCGGCCTGTTTCGCCACCGCCTCGGCGGCGGCCGCGATCTCGTCCGGGTCGCCGAGATAGCGAACCGTCTCGACCGTATACCGATCATCGAGTTGGTAGTAGCGGGGAACACCGGTCGGGATGTTGACCCCAGGGATGTCCTCGTCGGAGATGCCATCGAGATGCTTCACGAGGGCGCGCAGACTGTTGCCGTGCGCCACGACGAGGACCCGCTTGCCAGCGGCGAGATCCGGCACGATGGCGTCATGCCAGTACGGCAGCATGCGGTCGACCACGTCGGCCAGACACTCGGAGCCGGGCAGAACATCCGGTGCGAGATCGGCATACCGGGGATCGTGGACCGGATGTCGGTCGTCATCGAGTTCGAGTGGCGGCGGCGGAACGTCGTAGCTGCGACGCCATGCAAAGACCTGCTCCTTGCCGTGCTGTTCGGCCGTCTCCTTCTTGTCGAGGCCCTGCAGTGCCCCGTAGTGGCGTTCGTTCAACCGCCAATGGCGCCGGACCGGCAACCACGACAATGCCATCTCACGAAGCGCGATATCAGCGGTTTCGATGGCTCGCACGAGGAGCGACGTGTGGAGCACGTCGAAGGTGAGGCCCTCGGCGGCCATGAGTTCCCCGGCGAGCTGCGCCTCCGCCCGGCCTTGCGTGGTGAGACCGACGTCGGTCCAGCCGGTGAAACGATTCTCGAGATTCCAGATGCTCTGTCCGTGCCGGACGACAACCAGGTGACGGGTCATATCAGATCCAATACCTGATGACCGACGCGAACCCGTCCGGATCGAGAGAGGCGCCACCCACCAGAGCCCCGTCGATGTCACGCTTGGCCATGAATGCGGCGATATTGCCGGCATTGACCGATCCGCCGTACAAGATGCGCACGTGATCTGCGGCATCGCCCCAGCGATCGGCGATGAGGGCGCGGATCCCGCCACACACGTCGGCGGCGTCATCGGGTTGGGCGGTGTTGCCGGTGCCGATTGCCCAGATCGGCTCATACGCCACGACCAGCGACGCTACGTCGTCGGGGGACAAGCCTGCCAGCGCCGCTGGGATCTGCCGTTCGATCACCGCCGACGTCGCCCCGGACTCGCGTTCTGCGGCGGTCTCCCCCACGCACACGATCGGAACCATCTCGTGCGTCTGGACGGCCTTGACCTTGCGGTTCACGGTCTCGTCGGTCTCACCGAACATGGCACGGCGTTCGGAGTGCCCGACGATCACCCAACCAACGGACAGTTTCTGAAGCATGGCCGGCGATACCTCGCCCGTGAACGCGCCCGAGGTTTCCCAGTGGGTGTTCTGCGCACCGAGGCCGATCGGAATGCGGTCCGCCTCGAGCACCGTCTGCACCGAACGCAGCGCCGTGAAGGGCGGAGCGACGACCACGTCGACGCGCGCGTGGTCGGACTCATCGAGCCGGTAGCTCAGCTTCTGCACCATCTGGATGGCCTCCAGATGGGTTGCGTGCATCTTCCAGTTTCCAACGATCAGGTCTTTACGGCTCAACGTCCCCACCTCTCCAAGGCGACCAGGCCGGGTAGTTCCCGCCCTTCCAACATCTCCAGTCCAGCTCCGCCTCCGGTCGACACGTGCGAGATGTCGGCTTCGACGCCGAGCATCCGCACCGCCGCCACCGAGTCTCCACCACCGACGACCGTGAACCCATCGTGCCCTCGGAAGGCGTCCGCCACGACTTCAGTACCCCGCCGGAAGGCCTCCCATTCGAACACGCCCATCGGGCCGTTCCAAAACACACCCGCCGAGTCGCGCACGAGTTGTGCGAACTCGCGTGCGGTCACCGGTCCGATGTCGAGACCCATGGCGTCGTCAGGGATCGCATCGCGCGCGACGACCTGCGGTTCGGCGTCCTCGGCGAATCGATCGGCCACGACGAGATCTCGCGGCAGGACGATCCGACCGCCATAGGGTCCTCGCAACAGTTCTTCGACGTCGGCCAGCCGGTCGGGTTCGAACAAACTGGTACCCACCTCGTAGCCCTCGGCCACGAGCAGCGTGAAGCACATGCCCCCACCGATGAGCATCCTGTCTACCTTCGGCATGAGCGCGTGGATCACGCCCAGCTTGTCGGAAACCTTGGCACCTCCCAACAGGACGGTGAAGGGTCGGGGAGGGTCATCGAGGAGTCTCGAGAGCGCCGTGACCTCGTCCAAGAGCAGCGGACCGGCCACGGACCGGATGTGGTCGGCGACGCCAACGGTCGAGGCGTGCGCCCGGTGGGCACTCCCGAACGCATCGAGCACGAAGGCATCGGCCAGCGACGCCAGCGCCGCGGCCAGCTGTGAGTCGTTCTTCGTCTCGCCCGGCTCGAATCTCGTGTTCTCCAGCATGAACACGTCGCCCGGCCGGCCGGCGCGGATGGCCGCGGCGACGTCGTCCGACACCACCGCGTCGAGCATGTTCACCGGGAAGCCGCCGAGGTCGGCCATCTCGGAGGCCACCGGCGCGAGCGACAGCGTGGGATCTACGCCCTTGGGGCGTCCGAGGTGGCTGGCGACGACCACCACCGCACCAGCTGCCCTCAGGCGCTCGATGGTCGGAAGGCTGGCGCGAATCCGGAAGTCGTCTTCCACGCGACCGTCGGCTATCGGAACGTTGAGGTCGCTGCGAACGAGGATGGTCGCCGCCGACGGATCGAGGTCGTCGACCGTGAGCAAGTTCTTCATCGAAGGAGTCTCCTCAGTTCCGTTCCCAACTTCAGCGGATCGTGTTGCGGCCAGTCCGCCGCGGCGTCGGCGACATCGGCGTGATGGACGTCCCATCCGCGGTAGTCGTCCTCGACGAGATCGACCGCCTGCAGTTGTGGCGGGGCGACGACCGACCCGGCGTGAGCGACGATGGTACCGCTCCGATCGAGGTCGGCCAGGTCGAGGAGAGCGTCGACATGGTCGCGCCCGGTCATGCCGAGGGTCTCGCCATCCTGCGTGATGAGGTTCATGACGAAGACCAACTGCCCCAGGGATCGTCCAATGGCCGAGCAGACGCCCTGGACGACGAGGGTCGAGAGCAACGACGTGTAGAGCGAACCGGGAGCCAGCACGATCTGGTCGGCGGCTCGGATGGCGTGCAGTCCGCGCGGGTTGGTGGGGACCGAAGCCGGGCCGACCGTCAGCCGGTCGATATGACCGCGCGATCTCGCCACCGCCACCTGGCCTGCCACCGGCCGACCGTCGACGGTGGCTTCGAGCTGCAATAGTCCGAGCGCCACCGGGTGGACCCGCCCGAGCGAGCCGAGCAACGACCCGAACAAGTCCAGTGCGGTCGTGAACTCGCCGGTCAGATCGGCGAGCGCCGCGAGCATGAGGTTGCCCAGCGAGTGACCCTCGACGTCGGCCCGGTCGAACCGATAACCGACCAATTCGCCCCAGATGGAAGGCTCGGGACTGAGGGCCAGCAGGGCCTTGCGGAGGTCACCGGGAGGCGGGATGCCCATCGCCGGACTGATGCGTCCGGACGAGCCACCATCGTCGGCCACCGTGACCACCGCGTCGATGCTGCCCGCATACGACTGTATGGCCCCCAGCGCCTGGGCCAGCCCGTGGCCGCCGCCGATGGCGACGACCCGAGGGCCGTCGGGATCGAGCGCCAGCGGTGCCAGTTCGGCAACCGGCTCGGGTCGATTCATCCCCGACCCTTGTCACGGTGATGGACGGACAAGGCGATCCCGTGGCCGCGCAGCCGCTCGGCCAGCTCCTCGACGACTGCGACCGACCGATGCCGGCCGCCCGTGCAACCGATCCCGATACTCAGGTACGACTTGCCTTCGTTCTCGAACCTCGGGATGAGGAACTCGAGGAGGTCGGTGACCGTCCCCACGAAGTGCCGAGCGTCCTCGTCGCCCATGACGTAGTTGCGCACCGGCTCATCCGTGCCGCGCAGCGGACGGAGGTCCTCCTGCCAGTGCGGGTTCGGCAGGAATCGCACGTCGAACACGAGGTCGGCATCGCGTGGCGTGCCGTGCTTGAAGCCGAACGAGCGCAGATTCACTCGCATGCGACGCTCGAGGTTCGCATCTTCGAATTCCTGCTCGATGCGACGACGGAGGTCGTGGACGTTGTATTCCGATGTGTCGATCACCACGTCGGCGAGCGCTCGCAAGTCGGCCATCATCGCCCGTTCCCGCTCGATGGCCTCGGGGATCGTCTCCGAAACGATGGGATGGGGCCGGCGGTTCTCCTCGTACCGCTTGATGAGCACCTCGTCGTCGGCGTCCAGGAACGCGACGGCGACCGTGATCCCGAGGCCCCGCAGGCTGTAGAGGGGCCCACTGATGTCCTCCGTTGCGTACCCGCCGCGCGCGTCGATCACGAGGCCGATGAGTTCGTCGGAGTCGGGCACGTCCCGGAGCCGGATCACCTCGGGGATGAGGCTGGGCGGAAGGTTGTCGATCACCGAATAGCCGAGATCCTCGAGCACCTTGGCTGCAGTGGACCGTCCGGCCCCCGACATACCGGTCACGACGACGACTTGTGGTCGGTTCAGCACACCCTCTCCTCTTCGTCACATCGTAGGGCGTGTGTCACCGGCGAGCATCGACGCCGTGCAATGCGTCGTGGAGGTCCGCGGCTACGTCGGCCGGGACTACCTCGGCCAGGGCATCGACCGATGCGGCCGACATCCGCTTGAGGCTCCCAAACGTTCGCAGCAGCGCCCGTTTGCGCACCGCGCCGATGCCCGGGACGTCATCGAGAATGGAATCGACCATCGACTTGCCGCGCAGCGTGCGGTGGTAGGTCACGGCGAACCGGTGTGCTTCGTCACGAACCCGCTGCAACATGTGCAGGGCGGGTTCATCCCGGGGGATGCTCACTGGTTCGGGGCGACCCGGCAGGTATACCTCCTCGAGTCGTTTGGCAAGCCCGGCGACCGGAATGTCGAGACCGAGTCGGTCCAAGACCGCCACGGCTCGGCTCAGCTGACCCGCTCCACCGTCCACGAGCAGCAACGAGGGCGGATAGGCGAATTTGCCCCGTTCTTCGAGGGGACGATCTCGTTCCGCGAGATATGCCGTGAAGCGCCGTTCGAGCACC
>JBFKPQ010000028.1:0-20854 GCA_041628225.1 Acidimicrobiia bacterium
GAGCGTCCCCTGATCGAGCGCACGCTCGAGTTCTTCGGCCTGCGCCGCGTAGGCGTGATCGATGGCGTCGCGCATCGCGGCGACTTCGTCCCTTTCGAACTCCACGAGCGTCACCAGCCGCTCGGCTCGTGAGATAACGTCGGCGACGGCGCCGCGCACCGCTCCGACCACGGTGCTCGAGCTCGAACCCATCGACCGCAAACGATCGACCACCTCGGCCACGGCATCGGCTACCAGCCCGTCGAACCGTGGGTCGATCGGCTGTTCGGGGATCACGACGAGTTCGTCGTCATCTTCGAACACGCGGCCCGCTTGCAGGCGGCGCCGGTAGTCCGAAGCAACCGCGTCGGCAACGTCGACCGGCGCCCGGTTGAGCACGAAGACGACCGGGAGACCGCGCTCGCGCGCCCGGCGCAAGAACTCCCAGGGGACGGCATCGGCGTAGCGTTGGGCCGAGGTGACGAACACACAGACGTCCGCGACCGCCAGGAGCTCGTCGGCGATCGCCCGGTGCCGTTCCTCGACGGAATCGATGTCCGGCGCGTCGATGACGGTGAGGTGGTCGACGAGTGGGTCGTCGGAGGCGACGACCTCGATCCTCCGTTCGGCGCCCTCATCACTCGTGTAACCGGTCAGAAAGGCCTGGCGGTACCGATCGGCGTGGCGCGTGTGCGCCCACACGATCGGGTGGCGAGTGGTCGGGCGCACCGCTCCGGGGGTACTGATACGAGCCTGGGCGAGAGAGTTCACGAGCGTCGACTTGCCGGCTCCGGTGGAGCCGATGAGGACCGCCACGAGCGGCGCCTCCAAGTCGGCCAGACGCGGCAGCGCATACTCGTCGATCGACCAGACGATGTCGCGGACATGCTGCGCCGCCGTTGCGCGGCGGCTCGGGTCGAGCTGCAAGGACACGACGCGGGCGGCTTCGGCCAACCGGTGCAGTTCCTTCCGCAGATCCGTCGTCGCAGCGAGCTCAGCGCACATGACCGGGATTTTCCCACAATGCGCGAATCCGTCACACCTCCTTCCTACATTGAGAACCATGAGCGCGCGAGACAACGCCCACCCCGAACCTGCCGACGGCCCGATCGTCTCGGTCGACGACGAGTCGGTTCGTATCGATGGACTCGTGGTCCGCGACCCCTCCGTGCGCGACTTGGTGGTCGATCTGGCGCCGACCGAACGGGCCGATGCCGTGGCGCGGGCTCTCGCCGTGGGAGCCCGGGGCCTGCTCACGATGGGGATCGGCGCCGACCTCCAGCAGATCGATGAGCGGGTCCGGGCGGCGGTCGCTGGGGCCGCCGACGAAGCCGAGCATCGCTTGGAGGCCGTGCTCCAGCAGGCACAACACGCCATGGCCGACCAGCTCGACCCCAATCGGCGCAACTCGCTCATCGCCAGTTCGCTTCGCGACTTCGGCGAATGGCGTGACGGGTTCTTGAGTGCCATCGATCCCGCCGACGGTGCGTCGCCCACCCATCGTCTGCTTCAGGACCTGACGGCGCTCCTCGGTCCGGGCGGTGTGATGGAGAACCGATTGACCCAACTCCTCGATCCGTCGTTGGACGACTCGGCGTTGGGACAGCTCGAACGATCCATCTCCCGCCAGCTGACCGAACTGCGCGACATCGTGATGCGTGAAGACGGGGCCCGACGGGAAGCGGTTCGCGGCACGGCAAAGGGCGTCGAGTTCGAAGACGATCTCGAAGACACGCTGCGCGGCCTCTTGACCCACGCGCCGGGAACCTGGGTCGAACGAACCTCCGACGAGTCGGGTTCGGGTGGAAAGGTCGGCGACTTCGTCATCATCACCGAGTCCGGGCGCCGCATCGTGATCGAGGCGAAGAACACGTCGACGGCCATCCGGCTCGGCGGGACCTCGGGTATCCTCGCCGAGCTCGAACGGGCTGCCGCCAACCGCAACGCCGACTTCGCCATCTGCGTCTCGCGAGAAGCGGTCTTTCCCGCCGAGAACGGCGCGTTCGGCGTCTACGGGAATCGGGTCTGCGTCGTGGACGACGGCAGTGGCGTGATGGTGCACGCCGCGCTGACCTGGGCCCGCACCGCACTGGCTCTGACCGAGGCTCGCAGCTCCGGCGCCGACGTGCGCGTCGTAGAGGAGCGGCTCCAGGGTCTGCGGAGCCTGGCCCAGCAGATCTCCAACGCTCAGCGGTCGTTGACCAGCGTCACGAACTCCGTGGCGACGCTCAAGTCGACGCTCGACACGATGCGCAGCGACCTACTCGCTCATGTGGATGACATCAGCCGTGAGATCCACCGGACGTCCGACCGACGTGCAGAGCTGCGAGCCGTGACCGAAGCGGGCTGACCAGGCTTAGCGACGTGTTAAACGAGCCGTGAGGCGCTCACAACCTCCGATGCGGCACGCTGTGCCCATCACCCACGGAGGTACACCTTGAAATCCATCGTCATCGCGGTGCTCTCAGGCCTCGTGATCTCGGGCGGCAGCCTGGCGGTCGTCGCGGCTTCGTCCGATACATCGTCTGGTGTGTCGGTCACGGCACCCGACGCGTCGACCCCAGACGGCAGCTTGCCCGATACGAGCACCCCCGACGTGTCGACGCCCGACTCGAGCACCCCCGACGTGTCGACACCGGACACGAGCACGCCAGACGTGTCCACGCCGAGCGTCACGGCCATCGGAGCGACCGAGTATGAGGTGTGGGATGCCGGCGCCGTCACGGTGGACTTCGATGGCACGACCCTCACCCTGATCGATGTAGCGACGGCACCGGGCTGGAGCCATCGCGTCGAGCACGCGGCTGGGCACGAGGTGGAGGTCACCTTCACCATGGACAGCCGGATCGTGACGTTCAAGGCCGAGCTCGAACTCGGCGGCGTGGAGGTCGAGATCGAGGAGGAGTCGCTGACTCGGGCCGAAGGACAGCACGTCCTGTCGGCGGGACCGGCCGGGACCGTGACCATCACCGTCGCCGACGGCGTCATCGTCGCCATCGACGTGGCAGCCTCCAATGGCTGGACGTACACGTGGGAACTGGAAGGCGACGAAGCCGAGATCACGTTCACCGACGGAACGGCCGTCGTGGAATGGGAAGCCGAGATCGACGGCGGAGACCTCGCCGTCGAGATCGAGTGGGAACAGGACGATCACGACCACGACGATGACGATGACGATGACGATGACGAAGACGAAGACGAAGACGAGGACGAAGACGAGGACGAGGACGACGACGACGAGGACGACGACGAAGACGACGACTGAGATCTCTCCGAACTCGATGAAGGGCCCCGACGTCGTCGGGGCCCTAAGCGCGAAAGCGGACGGTGACACGTACCCCCGGATCGAGCAGGTCGATTCGCACAGCACCACCGTGGGCTTCGGCCGCCCGCCGGACGATGTCGAGACCCAGCCCGGTCGATCCGCCCTCCGAACGACCCCTCTCGAGCATGTCTTCGGTGAATCCTTCACCTTCGTCTTCGACGACGAGGGCTCCGTCGGCGGTCACCACCACGCGGCACGCAACACCCTCGTCGGTGTGTGAGAACACATTGGCGATGAGTGCGTCGATCACCGCCTCGAGATCGTCCGACACGCCGGGCACGGCAACCGGGATCGGTGGGACGGTCACCTCCCACGTCCGGCCCTGCTCGTCGGCCAGCACCTCCCAGAACGAGGCCCGTTCTCGGACGATCGACGCGAGGTCCGACTCGGCTCCTGCTCCTTCGCGGACGGGGCGGCGGGCTTGGGCGATCACGAAATCCACCGTGCGGCGCAAATCGTCCACATCCTCCGCCAGGCGGCGCCGTGCTTCGTCATCCTCGACGGCATCGATGTCGAGTTGCAGCGCCGTGAGTGGCGTTCGCAGTCGATGGGATAGATCGGCGACCGACTCCCGCTCCTCGCGCAGAACCTCACCGAACCGATCCGCGAGCTGATTGAACGCCCGGCCAGAATCGGCGACCTCATCGGGTCCGTCGGGGCGCACTCGCACGGCGAGATCACCCCGCGCCCAGGCTCGTGCCGCATCGGCCAGCGAAACCACCGGATCGACGATCGACCGACCGAGTCGATCGGCCAAAGCGACCGAAAGCCCGATCGCGAAGAACCCCAGTGCCGTCAGGATCATCCAGGCGAAGGGGACGTTCCGGGTGAGGGCGTCGGACGACACGAAGGCGTACACGGCGGCCGTCCCGAGTTCACCCACGATCGGCACCGCCACCGCCTCTCCTCCGTCGACCTCACCGATGACGATGACGCGACGCGAACGGGCCTGCGACACGACGTCCTGATCGGCACGCGGTCCCACGACGTCTCCGTCGGCGAGCACGACGGACAGGCGTCGCCCTTCGGTCGGAGGCGTGGCACCCAGGACGGCCAGGGCAACGGCGCGGTCGAGGGGCTGGAGCGCGGCCAGCGTGGAGGCCAGCGCCTGGGCGTCGCGTTGCGCGCTGGAGATCGCCCGATCGCGTGCGAGATCCTGAACCAGGAGGCCAAGCGGCACGACGAAGGCGATGACCACGGCCGATGTCACGGCTGCGGCCAACACGACGAGGCGTCGTCTCATGCCGGCGGAACCAGCTTCACCCCGACGCCGCGAACGGTATGGAGATACTGGGGTGAACTGGCAGACTCCCCCATCTTCTTGCGCAGCCACGACAAGTGGACGTCGACGGTCTTGTCGGCGCCACCGTAAGGCTGACGCCACACCTCGGCGAGCAGTTCGCGCTTCGAAACGACCACCCCCGACCGTTCTGCCAGGTACACGAGCAGGTCGAACTCCTTGCGGGTGAGCTCGAGAGGATCACCCGACAGATGCGCCGACCGGGCATCGACATCGATGACGAGCTCTCCGACGACGAGGGGGCCGGCACTCTGCTGAGCTGGCGCGCTGCGTCGGAGGACGGCGCGCACCCGTGCGTCGAGCTGGCCGGCCGAGTAGGGCTTGATCACGTAGTCGTCGGCCCCGCCATCCAACACGCGTACGACTTCGTCCTCGTCGTCACGTGCGGTGGCGACGATGACCGGCACCTCCGAGACCGCGCGGATCAGCTTCAGAACCTCCCGCCCGTCGATGTCCGGCAGGCCGAGATCCAAGATGACGACGTCGGGACGCTCCGAGACCACGTGCTCGATGGCGGCCATGCCGGCTGCGACCGTCTCAACATCATGTCCGAGCGCCGAGAGACTCCGCGTCACGGCCTCGCGCACCCGTTGATCGTCCTCGACGACGAGCATCTTCACCACGAGGCAGAACCCTACCCAGGCCGGCTCACCGCCTGGTCGAAAACAACACCGCTTAGCGGTTTGTTAACCGTCCGGTGGCTGGGTCCTAATGCCCCAGACGCGATACTGGCGCCATGGAACCGCGCCGCGCCCTGCTCATCGCCGCATGGGTCTTGTCGACCGCATTCATGATGGCGGTCACCTACCGCGCGGTGAGTCTCGTCGGCGGCTCGGTCACCGATCAGCCGATCGCCGCGTCGTTCACCAACCAGGCGGCCTCGACGAGCTCGTCGATGGCGGCGCCCTCGCTGCCACCCGTCACCGACCCCGAGTTCGTCTCGGGTGGGACCACGGGCGCCACCTCGACCGCGCCGACGACCCTGCCGACGACGACGTCACCGGGAGCGACCACCGCCACGACGGTTCCGGACGCGCCGACGTCGTCCACGACCGCCACGACGGGTCCCTTCACCTCGCTCTCCCAAGGCGGCTCGGTCACGCTGTTCTGCCGCGGCGACGACGTCATCTTCAATGCGGCGGTACCGGCTGCCGGGTACGCGGCCGAGATCAAGAGCGTCGGCCCGGATCAGGTCGAAGTCGGCTTCGAGAGCAACACCACGACGTGGGAGATCGAAGTCGAGTGCGATGACGGGCAGGCCGACGAAGAGATCAAGCGGTCTGACTGAGGACCGCCCGAAGACCTGACTCGACGTCGGAATGCTCGAACCGGAAGCCGGCTTCTTCGAGGACCTGCGGCTCGACCCGCTGACTCGCCAACAGCAGTTCGCTCGCCATCTCGGGTCCCAAGAGCGCCTTCAACGCAAAAGCCGGTGCGGGAATCGCCGACGGCCGATGCATGACGTCTCCGAGGACCTCCACGAATCGTTCGTTGACGACGGGATCCGGGCTGGTCAGATTGACCGGCCCACTCACGGGATGATCGAGGAGGTACCGCATCCCGCGCACGACGTCGCGCAGCGTGATCCAGCTCCACCACTGGTCACCCGGGCCGATGGGACCCCCCACCCCCAGTTTGAAGGGCAGCAGCATCCTCGGAAACGAACCACCCTCGGTGGACAGCACGAGCCCGGTCCGCATCCAGACCGTCCGGGCCCCGGCATCGACGGCGGGTCGCGCGGCGGCTTCCCATGCCACACAGACCTCGGCGAGAAAACCTCGGCCCGACGGATGCTCCTCAGTCAGAACTTCGACGCCGCGATCTCCGTAATACCCGATGGCCGACGAAGACAGCAGCACCGGAACGTCGCGCTGAGCGACGAACTGCGCGATCGTGTCCGTCCCCTCCACGCGGCTCTGCAGAATGGCGTCCTTCTTGCGGTCGGTCCAGCGGCCACCGATCGATTCGCCGGCCAGGTGCACCACAGCGTCGAGGTGCCCTAGGTCGGTATCGTCGATCCACCGCCGCTTCGGATCCCACTGCACCACGCCGGCGCCCGGCGACCGGGACACCCCGATGACGTCGTGCCCGACCGATCGGAGTTCTTCGGCCAGAGCGGACCCGATGAATCCCGTGATACCCGTGATGAGCACTCGCATCAGCGGTCCTTTCTCGTGGTCAACGCCATGACTGCCGATCCTTCGTCGCAATCGCTCACGACCGGACAATACTGGCACCAGGGTCCGGCGAGACGCGCATGGTCGGTGGATTGCGACCATGCGGTTCGTATCGCCGTCACCACCTCCGCAACCCGAGCCGCCATGTCGGCGACCGTTGCGAGAGTCGGCTCGTCGCGATACCGCTCGCCCGTCCGTACCGAGATGGCCTCCACGACGTCGGGAGGTCGATTCCGGCCCAACGCCCACAAGAGGGCGTAGAAGGACAGCTGCGTTTCGGCTTGCCCGAGTTCCCCGGTCTTCCAATCGACGAGGCGGACACGGCCATCATCATCGAATTGAGCGTCGACCCTTCCGACGAGCTGCACGCCGGAAACGGGTTCCACATCCAGATCCACCTCGGCCGACACGAACCCATCGGCCGACAGCATCTTGAAGCGGTCGTACAGATCACGAACCTCGGCGATGACGGAAGCCAGTGACGACGGCTTCAGCCCGAGTGGTGCCAGCTTGTGGTTCAGGTTCGAGGACCCGATCGACTCGTAACACACCTGTGTGAAGGATGCCTCCTCGATCGGGCCCGCTTGGAGGTGTCGAGCGAACACGGCATGAGCGAGCCCACCTCGAAAGGCAACCATGGATTCAGGGCCATAGATACCATCGAGGCGCGCCGCAGCCTGGGCCGGACATTGTCGGTAGGCCACGAAGGTGGACGCCGAGACCTTGATGGGATCGCCGTCTGGGACGGCTGGGAAGTCCATCGGGGCATCGTATCGCGGGCCTGGCGCGCATCACTACACTTCGCCATCCGTCCCATGACCCTCCGTAGATCTCTTGCGGTCGCAGCCGCTCTTCTCGTCATCGTCCTGGCCGCTTTCGGCATCGACCGCGCGCGCACCGAAGGCGTGGCGATGCGGCATGTCACCGTCGACGGAGCCGCGGTCGGCGGCGCCTCCGCAGCCGACATCGCCGAACGGATCCGAGCTCGCGAAGACGCGTTGCTCGCACTGCCGTCCGTGGTGTCGCTCGCAGACCGCGAGGTCGCCTTGGCGGCGGAGACGACCGGCTTCCGTCTCTCGGCGGAAGCGACGGCCACGGAAGCGCTCGAGGTGGGCAGAAACGGCGGCATCGCCCGAGAGTTCGTGCAGTGGCTCGGATCGTTCTTCGGAGAGACGGCGCTCACGTCCACGCCGAGCGTGGACCCGGATCTCATGGATGCCGTCTTCGACGAATGGGACGCCGAGTTGGCGTCGGGTCCTGCTCCTGGTGTCCGGCTGGAGGGTCTGACCGCCATCCCGGTGTACGCCGAACCACATCCGGTTGTCGACCGTCCGGCGGCCGAGGTCGCCGTGCTGGAGCTCCTGTCGAGCACCGAGCGCGCCGCGACGGTCATCCCGACGACCGTGATGGTGCCGCCGATGCCGGACGCCGAAGTCGATCGCGCCGTCGCCCTCGTCCGACAGCTCCTGGCCGAGCCGATCACGCTCAGTCGATCGCAGCCCGAAGCGTCGATCACGTTCGTCCCGACAGAACTCGCCGCCGCGCTGAGGTTCGAGGCCAGCGACACGACGATCGACGTCGGACTGGATCCGGCCTTCCTCGATCCACTGTTCGACCGGGTCCGCGACCAGTTCGCCGACACGTTCCAAGACGCCAGGTTCCGCATCGACGAGGAGTCGAACACGGTGGCGATCGAGCCGGGACGGCCCGGCGTCAAGGTCGACGTCGAAGCCGCAGCCGCCGAACTCCTCGCGGCCGCCAACGGCGACCGGATCGGCGATCTGCCCATCACCGACGGCGCGCCGCCCGATGTGACCGCCGAGTACCTCGAGAGCCTCGGCGTGGAACATCTCGTCAGCGAGTTCACGACATATCACGATTGCTGTCAGAACCGGGTCGTCAACATCCAACTCATGGCCGACACGGTCGACGGTCACCTGCTGCTCCCAGGCGAACAGTTCTCGATCAACGGGTTTGTCGGGGAACGGACGGCGGCCAAGGGGTATCTCCCGGCAGGAACGATCGTCGACGGCGAGATCGTCGACACCATCGGTGGCGGCGTGAGCCAGTTCGCCACGACCATGTACAACGCCGTGTTCTGGGGAGGGTACGAGGACGTCGCCCATAAACCACACTCGATCTACTTCTCTCGCTACCCGGAGGGCATCGAGGCCACGGTCGACTTCCCACACGTCGATCTGGTGTTTCGGAACGATTCGGAACACGCCGTGCTCATCAACACGAAGTACACGTCCACCTCGATCACGGTCCAGCTCTATGGATCGAACGGGGGCCGGGTCGTGAGCGGCGACCAACGGGGCGGAACCACCCGATTGTCGATTCTCGCCGAAGGAGACCCGGCCGGGGCGCGCCGCGTGGCGGGATCGGTCTCCGATCGCCACTCGATCACGACGCCCGAGGTGGTGTACGAGGTCGACGACACCCTCGAGCCCGAGACCGAGCGCGTTGTGGCCGGCGGTCGTGACGGCTGGTCGGTGACCGTCGTCCGGACCATCACCGAGCCGGGAGGCACGGCCACGGAGGAGCGGTGGACGGTTCGGTACCGCTCGAGTCCGCGCATCATCGCCGTGCACTCCTGCGTGATTCCTCGAGGCGAACCCGGCTACACGGGAGAGCCGTGCCCGACGACCACGACATCGATGATCCCGCCGTCGACCACCACTACGACGCCGTCGACGACGACAACGACGGTGCCGTGAGTCTGCTCAGCGGGTTCGATTCTCCTCGTAGACGATGAAGAAGTTCTCGACGACCTGCCGTGCTTCGGACACCGTCGCGGCATCCCAAGCCTCGGTCCGCTTGACCGAGATGGCGTTCGAGTAGACGAACACATGGGCGATCGCTGGGTCGGTGGCGAAGAGCCGTTCGGCTAGTTCGGCCGGAAAGGTGGTGCCGGCGCGGGCCGCATCGGCGGATGCGTACGTCTCGCCGTCCTGGCCGGTGAGGCTCCGATCGGTATCGAACATCACGACATCGGCCACCACGACCGCATTGGTCACCTTGATCGCCTGACCCACCGGGACTCCTTCCTCAACGCCGGCGCATGCTAGCTGCGCGGCAACGGGGCGCGATTCCGCTCGCCGATGATGTGCAGTTTCATGAGATTCGTCGATGCCTGGATGTTGGGAGGGGTTCCCGCCACCATGACGAGCCCCTCGCCGACCTCGCACAGCCCGCTCTTCTCCAGGAACTTCTCGGCGGCGGCCAGCATGAGGTCGGTCGAATCGCGGCGCTCCTGCATCTGCGGGGTCACCCCCCAATACAGCGCCATCCGGCGGTACGTATCGGGTTCGGCCGTGAACGCGATGATGCTGGCAGGAGGTCGGTATTTCGAGAGGAGTCGCGCGGTGGCGCCAGATTCCGTGAAGGCGGCGATGGTCCCCAGATCGAGGTTCACCGCGGCTTCGACGGCGGCCTTGGCGGTGGCCGACGAAAACGTCCGGTGGCTCTCGAGGAAATCGACGCTGACCCGCACCCCCGCCGTTTCGACCTCCCGACAGATCCGGTCCATGTACTCGACGGTCCGGGCGGGGTATTTACCGACGGCCGTCTCCCCGGACAACATGACGGCATCCGTACCCGACATCACTGCGTTCGCCACGTCGGTCACCTCGGCACGGGTAGGACGCGGCGAGCTCGTCATCGAGTCGAGCATCTCCGTGGCGGTGATCGACAGGACACCGGCTTCATTGGTTCGTTCGAGGATGTCCGCCTGTACGAGCGGGATCTTCTGGAGTGGCATCTGCACACCGAGGTCACCGCGGGCGACCATGGCGCCTTGCGCCGTGGCGAGGATCTCATCCAGATTGGCGTACGCCGAGGCGAGTTCGATCTTGGCGATGATCGGCGTGTTTTCGACCACGAGCGACCGCACCTCGTCGATGTCGTCGGCTCGCCTGACGAACGACGCCGCAACGAAATCGACACCGAGCTCCCGACCGAACTCCAGATCCGAGCGGTCTTTGTCCGTCACGGCCGGAACCCGGAGCATCGAGTCGGGAAAGGCAACACCCTTGTGGTCGGAGAGTTCGCCGCCGAGCATGACCCTGGCGCGCAACGAGTCGGTCTCCACCGCTTCCACCAGCAGCCGGATCAACCCGTCGTCGAGCAGGATCTCATGGCCATCATCGATGTCATCGAGCAGATACTCGTAGTCCACGGGGATGATCGCCGCGCTGCCTTCGATGCGATCTGGAACCAGCGACACCACGGAGTCAGGAGCGAGCGTGATGGAACCGCCGGGGAACGTCCCCACCCGCAGCTTGGGTCCCTGGATGTCCTGGAGCAGCGCGACGGGTCGACCGTGCGCATCCGACGCGGCCCGCACCCATTCTGCGAACTGGCGATGCGTGTTGTGGGTGCCATGCGAAAAGTTGAGGCGGGCGACGTCGATGCCGGCCGCTACCAGCTTGTCGATGCCCTCGGCACTCGCCACGGCGGGACCGACCGTGGCAATGATCTTCGTTCGTCGCATCGGCGCCACGATACACCGCAACGGGTAAGGTCCCGGGCATGCGATACGGAGCGTTCATTCCGCAAGGCTGGCGACTCGACCTCGTCGGCATCGATCCTGCCGACCATTGGTCGACGATGACGAGAGTCGCCCACGCCATCGAAGCAGCCGGCTTCGAGTCGGCGTGGGTGTACGACCACTTCCACACCGTTCCGGTTCCCACCCAAGAGGTGACCTACGAGGCGTGGACGCTCATGGCGGCACTGGCGGCCGTCACCGACACGGTTCGACTCGGGCAGATGTGCACCTGCAACTCCTATCGACCTCCGTCGTACCTGGCCAAGGTCGCCGCATCTATCGACGTCATCTCCGGCGGACGCCTCGAGATGGGCATCGGCGCCGGCTGGTACGAACACGAGTACCTGGGATACGGCTACGAATTCCCGAAGCCATCGATCCGCATCGGCATGCTCCGCGAAGGCGTCGAGATCATGCGGGCCATGTGGACCGAGGACGAAGTCACCTACGAGGGCAAGCACTACCGCCTGGATGGAGCGATCTGTCGACCGAAGCCCCTCCAGGATCCGTACGTGCCGCTGTGGATCGCCGGTGGTGGCGAACAGCTGACCCTGAACGTTGCCGCTAGGTACGCCGACTATACGAACTTCGGCGGTGACGTCGACTCGTTCGTGCACAAGTCCGAGGTCCTGGCGGGCCACTGCGCCGACGTCGGGCGGGATGTTGCCGAGATCACTCGATCGGCCAACTTCAACGTGATCTGCGCCTCGAGCGAGTCGGAAGTCGCCGATCGGTTGGCGTGGCTGGCCGACCTCTACCGACCTCTCGTGGGTGACGAGCGAGCGGACAACGTCGGGAATCTGTTCCTGTCGGGAACGCCTGAACAGTTGGTCGAAGCGCTCACCCCATGGCGTGACGCGGGGATGGCGTACGCCATCGTGTACTTCCCCGAAGCGGCCTACGACACCGCCGGCCTCGAGCTCTTCGCCCGCGAGGTGATGCCGGCCCTGTGATTCAGTGCTGGACCGTGACGCCGCGCCAGAACGCCACATGGTCGGCGATGTGGGACGCGGCCTCTTTCGGCTCCGGGTACGTCCACGCGGCATCGGGGTTTTCCTCGCCCCCGGCACGAACGGTCAAGTAGGTGGCGGTGCCTTTCCAGTGGCACACCGACGACGAATCGGTCGGCACCAGGGATCCTTCCATCACCGAATCCATGGGGAAGTAGTGATTCCCTTCGACGATCACCGTGTCATCGCTCTCGGCGATCACCACGCCGTTCCACACCGCTTTTGGCACCTGGTCTCCTCTCGACTCCTCGTTGCCAACGGCAGGTGGGGCTGCCCGTATTCCCCGCTACCGTTGCGCCATGCTGCTGGTGGGTGTTCCGATTCGGTCGTTTGCGGGTGGGCTGACGCGCCTGGATCTGCCACGCGATGCGCGGGCGAGGGTCGCACGGGCGATGGCCGACCGTGCCGCCGAAGCGACCGCCGACGTCGGCGAGATGC
The DNA here is from genome assembly GCA_041628225.1 of Acidimicrobiia bacterium. GTDB lineage: Bacteria > Actinomycetota > Acidimicrobiia > Spongiisociales > JAENVV01 > JBFKPQ01. Next base: position 12,782 of record JBFKPQ010000028.1, read on the forward strand.
TCGTCGTGTCGTCCGACGAGGCCGTCATCGGCTGGAGTCGAACACGGTGTCTATCGGTCGCGCCGGACCCGGGGTCGTTGGATGCATCGGCGGCCGTCATCGCCGCGCGGGCCGAGTCTCGACCGTGGATGGTGCTTCACGCCGACCTGCCGCTCCTGACCGCAGCCGATCTGCGGGCGGCCACCAAGCTCCTCGGAGAACGTGGTGCCGTCATCGCTCCCTCGTACGACGGAGGTACCACGCTGCTGGCAGGTGCCGCCCCGTTTCAACGGTTCGCGTACGGGCCCGGCAGCTTCGTCCGACACTTCGCCGCCTTGCCGCACGCCGGAGTCGTGATCAGGCGCGGCCTGGCCTTGGATGTCGACACCTTGGCTGACCTGCGGTCGCATGGATCTAGGCTTTCCGAATGACCACCAACGTATACTCGGAGGCCCGTCCGGACGGTGATCCGCTTCCCGTTCCCCAAAGAGTGCTCACGATCGGGGCTCATCCAGACGACGCCGAGTTCGGGGCGGGAGGGACGCTGGCGGGCTGGTCGGAATCCGGGGCTCACATCACGATGCTCGTCGTGTCCGACGGCTCCAAAGGCACGTGGGATCCTTCGATTCCGCAAGAGGCGCTGGTCTCGATGCGTGCCGCCGAACAACGCGCCGCAGCCGACGCGCTCGGTGCCGCCGCGGTCGTGATGCTCGAACACACCGACGGCGAGCTGGAGAACACCAGGGAACTCCGCAAGGAGCTGTGCTATTGGATTCGTGCGACCCGACCCGACGTGATGCTGTCGCACGATCCGTGGAAGCGGTACATGCTGCACCCCGACCACCGCGCCACCGGGATAGCCGCCATCGACGCCGTCGTGGCGGCACGCGATCATCTGTTCTTTCCCGAACAGCTCACCGATTCGGTCTCGAAACACCGCCCCCAGGCCATCCTGTTGTGGGCCGCCGACGAGCCCGACCACTGGGTGGACATCTCGGCGACGTTCGACGCGAAGCTGGAAGCGCTCATGGCCCACTCCAGCCAGGGAACGACGACGATGGGCGACGCCCATGCCGGTATCGACCGTCGCACCGATTTCGAAGAGAGAATGCGAGCCTGGGCAGCCGGACAGGGCGCTCAGGTCGGCATCGGACTCGCCGAATCGTTCAAACGACTGACCCCGTAGGGCCGCCGATCAGTAGATCGCTTCCGACGTCTCCTTGTCGAAGAAGTGCAGCTTCGTTGTGTCGACCACCAGCTTCGCCTGTGTTCCCTGCTGGGGAGCGAAGTCCGGATTGACGCGAGCGACGAACTTCGTGGAGTCCCCGAGGATCGTCTCGTCGGCGCCTTCGTCCTCGAGGAGTTCGCGGATGTCTGGCGTGACGACGGGAGCCATCGGCTTCGTGAAGTGCACGAAAGCCTCCGAGCCGAGCTGTTCGACCAAATGAACGTCGGCAGTCATGCTGCGGTCGTCGCCACCGGAGGTAGCCGACGCAATCTCGAACGTCTCGGGGCGGATCCCGACCACGATCTCCTTGCCGGCGTAGTTCGCCAGCGAAGGTTTCGCCTTGAGCGCCGCGGCCGACACGGACAGGGTCTCTTCGCCGAACTTGACGTTCACGTGGTCGCCGTCGCCTTCGATGCGGCCATACACGAAGTTCATCGAGGGGCTCCCGATGAACCCGGCGACGAACAGGTTGACGGGATGGTCGTACAGGGTTCGTGGCGTGTCGGCTTGTTGGAGCAGGCCCTTCCGCATCACCGCGACCCGGTCGCCCATCGTCATGGCCTCCACCTGGTCGTGCGTGACGTACACGGTCGTTGTCTTGAGGCGGGCGTGGAGCTGACCCAACTCGGAGCGCATCTGCACGCGGAGTTTGGCATCGAGGTTGGACAGTGGCTCGTCCATGAGGAAGGCGGCAGGTTCGCGCACGATGGCCCGACCCATCGCCACACGCTGCCGCTGACCACCGGACAGCGCCTTTGGCTTGCGCTGCAGGTACTCGCCGATCTCGAGGACGCGAGCGGCTTCGTCGACGCGGCGGGCGATCTCGTCTTTCGGCATCTTGCGGAGCTTCAGCCCGAACGCCATGTTGTCGAAGACCGTCATGTGCGGATAGAGGGCGTAGTTCTGGAACACCATGGCGATGTTGCGGTCTTTGGGCGGAATGTCGTTGACGACTTGGTCACCGATCGAGATCGTGCCCTCGGTGATGTCCTCGAGGCCGGCGATCATGCGGAGCAGGGTCGATTTCCCGCAGCCCGACGGGCCGACGAGCACGACGAACTCGCCGTCCTGGATGTCGAGGTTGACGTCGGCGAGAGCGCGCGTACCACCTTGGTAGATCTTGCCTACGTCGTTCATGGAAATGCCGGCCACGATTCCTCCTACCGCACGAGTGGTCACAAATTACCATTGTTTCGGCGTGCTCGGCCAGTGAAGGAGAAAAAGAAGTGTCTGACCAGGTGATCGTGCTGACAGGCGGAACGGGCGGACTCGGAACGGCCGTGGCGCGGCGGCTGGCCGCACGCGGCGCACAACTGGCCGTCACGTACCTTCTCCCGGACGAAGCTACGACATTCGAAGAGCAGCTCGGCCTCGACGAGGACCGGCTCTTGCTGAAGCGCATCAACGCGATCGATGCCGAAGAGCTGTCCGGGTTCATGAAGCAGACGGTCGAGCGGTTCGGACGCATCGATGGCCTGGGTGCACTCGTCGGTGGATGGGCCGGCGGTCGGGACATCGACGAAACCGACGACGTCCGTTTCGAGCGCATGCTGGACCTCAATCTGCGCTCCGCGTTCTACTCGGTCCGAGCGGCTGTCCCGCATCTGAAGGCGGCGGGAGGCGGTCGGATCGTGCTCGTCGGCAGCCGCGCCGTCGACGACGCTCCAGCCGGCCAGGCCGCCTTCAATGCCGCGAAAGCCGGCGTCGTCGCGCTCGCCAAGTCGGCCGCGCACGAACTCGCCGACCACGACATCACTACGAACGTCGTGATGCCCGCCGTCATCGACACGCCCGCGACGAGGGCCACCCTTCCCTATGCCGACTACGTCGACTGGCCCACTCCCGACGACATCGCCGCAGTCATCGACTTTCTCCTGTCGGGCGACTCCGGCGTGATGTCCGGCGCCACGATCCCCGTCTACGGCAAGGCCTGACGGGCCATCGATCCGATGACAGAACATCCTCGTCCTGTGACCTGAACTCCCGGCCGCACTCGGATAGATTGCTGGCATGCGTTCGGCTCACGCTCACCCCGTTCCCCGATCACGAGGCCCACAGGGCGTCCTCCGCTGCCAAGGGGTGAGAGCTGGCTTCGTCGGGCCGGTGCGCGAATGATCACACCGCGGGACATCCCCGTCGACAGAACCCCGCTACCAGGGGTCGGTTTGCGACTCGAATTGATGGCCGCCGACGGCAACCGTCTCGGCGTCATCCACCTGCAGCAAGGTGGCATCGAACTGTTCATCAGTCGGAGCGACGACCCAGACCTGGCGGCGGCGTCGGTGACGCTCACCCCTCGTGAGGCGGCGACCCTCATCGAGTTGTTCGGCGGATCTTCGTTCTCTCACGAGTTGTCGCATCTCCAGGAAGCCGCCGCGGGTGTCGCCGTGGACTGGCTGACGATCGAGCACGGAGAGCCGTATGTCGCCCGCTCGCTGGGCGACACGCGACTACGGACCCGAACGGGGGTGTCGATCGTGGCGGTGGTCCGTGACGGGTCGGTAGAACCGTCGCCGACACCACAGTTCGTCTTCGCGGCAGGCGACGTCCTGGTCGCGGTGGGAACGGCCGACGGGCTGGCCCGAGCCGGAGCTCTCATCAGAGGCGAGCCGTGATGCCATGCGAAGCTTGTTCTTGCTCGAACTCGGAGCGGTCCTTCTCGCGCTCACGTTCCTGACCAGAGCCGCCGGCCGCTTTTCGTTCTCTCCCATCCCGCTGTACCTCGTCCTCGGGCTGCTGATCGGGGAACACGGTCCCGTCCCGCTGGACGTCAGTCGTGAGTTCATCGATGCCGGCGCCGAGTTGGGGGCGATCCTGTTGCTGTTCCTCCTCGGCGTCGAGTACTCCGTGGACGAACTGACCGCCGGGGCACGGCGGGCCTACGTGTCCGGAACGGTCGACCTCGGCCTGAATTTTCTGCCCGGCTTCCTGGTCGGTGTCCTCTTGGACTGGTCGATCCCGGCCGCGTTTCTCCTCGGTGGCGTGACCTACATCTCGTCTTCGGGCATCGCCGCCAAGCTCCTCCGGGATCTCGGCTGGATGGGCAACCGTGAGACCCCGGCGGTGCTGTCGGTCCTCGTCATCGAGGATCTCGTGATGGCGGTGTATCTCGCCGTGGCCGCCGCGCTGGTGCTCGGCGTCGGGGCCGGAGCAGCCATGTCGACGCTCCTCGGAGCCGTGGCCCTCGTCGTCGTGGTCATCGTCACGGCAGGCAGGTTCGGCCCACATCTGAGCCGCCTGGTCTTCATACGGTCCGACGAGTCGGTGCTGCTCGGCCTCCTCGGCATCGTGTTGACGGTGGCCGGCCTGGCTGAACGGGTGCACGTGTCGGCAGGTGTCGGGGCCTTCCTCATCGGTTTGGCGGTGTCCGGCGATGCCGCTCATCGAGCGGGTCAGCTGCTCGGACCGTTGCGAGACCTGTTCGGGGCTGCATTCTTCGTCTTCTTCGGCCTGCAGGTCGACCCCACCGAGATCCCGCCCGTCCTCGTACCGGCGCTCGCGCTCATCGTCGTCGCCGCAGCGACCAAGCTGGTCACCGGCTGGGTGGCGGGCCGCCGATTCGGTGCCGGCCCGCGCGGTCGTCGCCGAGCCGCCGCCTTGCTGGTGGCGCGGGGCGAGTTCTCGATCATCATCGCCGAGTTGGGGATCGAAAGCGGGCTCGAGCCTCAGCTTGCGCCTCTGGCGACGACGGTCGTTCTCGGATTGGCAGTCCTCGGACCGATCCTCGTCCAAGTCTCGGCACGCGCAGAGAAGAGTCATGAATTCGCCTGATCGCAGCTGGTGGGCCTACGAGATCGACGCGGCGGCGGACGACCTGGACACCACACTCGACGGCCTCTCGTCCTCGGCGGCCGAGCTTCGCCTGAACAGCTATGGGCCGAATGAGCTCGAGGCGGAACCGGCCCGCCCACCGTTGCTGATCTTTGGAACCCAGTTCGCCAACACGATGATCGTGGTCTTGTTGATCGCCGCAGCCGTGACGGTTGCGATCGGAGATCTGAAGGACGCGGTGGTGATCACCGCCATCGTGATCCTCAACGCCATCATCGGCTTCGTGCAGGAGTACCGGGCTGAACAGGCCATGGCCGCGCTCAAGACGATGGCGGCACCGACGGCCCGCGTCGTTCGCGACGGCGCCGAGGCGACGATTCCGGCATCGGGTCTGGTTCCCGGCGACATCGTGACCCTCGAGTCCGGTGACGTGGTCCCGGCCGACCTGCGGCTCGTCGAGTGTCCCAACCTACGCATCAACGAGGCGCCGCTCACGGGCGAGTCGGTGCCTGTCGACAAGGTGCCGCATGCCTTGCTGGCCGACGCCGGCGAGCTCCTGGCCGACCGCAGGAACATGACCTTCAAGGGGACCGCGGTGGTCTACGGACGTGGCCGCGGGCTGGTGGTGGCGACCGGCATGGACACGGCGTTGGGACGCATCGCCGGCCTGTTGAAAGAACACCAGGCTCCCCGCACCCCCCTCCAACTCCGGCTGGCCGTCCTCGGGCGCCGACTCGCGGCGGCGGCGCTCGGCGTGTGTGTGCTCGTCTTCGTCGTTGGCGTGGCGCGCGGCGAGGACGTGACGCTCATGTTCCTGACGGCGGTCAGCCTCGCCGTTGCGGCCATACCTGAAGCGCTTCCCGCCGTCGTGACGATATCGCTCGCACTCGGAGCTCAGCGGATGGTCCGCCAGAACGCTCTGGTGCGGAAGCTACCGGCCGTGGAGACGTTGGGATCGGTGACCGTCATCTGCTCGGACAAGACCGGAACGCTCACCCAGGGCCGGATGGCGGTTCAGCGCGTGTGGACGCTGGCAGGCGAGGCAGAGGTGACGGGCAGCGACTACTCACCTGCCGGTGACCTCACGATCGGCGCCAGACCGCTGGACATCGTGGCGCCCTGGGACGACCTCGTACTCACCGGTCTGTTGTGCAACGACGCCGCCTTGGTGGCGCCGAGCGCTCCGGAAGGAGCTTGGTCGATCGTCGGCGATCCGACGGAAGGGGCTCTCCTGACGCTCGCGGCCAAGGCGGGTTACGAGACCGATGACCTGGCCGACGCATACCCGCGTGTGGCCGAAGTTCCCTTCGACTCGGAACGGAAGCGCATGACCACGCTCCATCGATCGCGCCAGGGCGGTGGCCGCTTGGCCGCAAAGGGCGCGTTGGAGTCCGTGTTGACCATCTCCACGAGGGCTGCGACGGCCGACGGTCCTGTCGAGCTCGATGCCGCGACTCGCGCCCGCTTCGTCGAGCAGGCCGAGACCTACGCCGCGGCGGGGTTCCGGGTGTTGGCGTTCGCAGGCCGAGCGACCACTTCGGCCGAGGTGCCGGAGCTGCGCGAGGCCGATCTGGTGCTGCACGGGATCGTGGCCATGGCCGATGCTCCCCGCCCGGAGTCGGCGGCGGCCGTCGAAGCCTGCGTGACCGCCGGCATCACGCCGGTCATGATCACCGGCGACCACCCGGCGACGGGACGCGCCATCGCCGACCGGCTCGGCTTCTTGGGCGACAAGGCGGTGCTGACGGGGGCACAACTCGCCGCTGAGCACGCCGAGGGTCTGGCCGGCCATGTCGACCGGGTGGCGGTGTACGCCCGGACGTCGCCGGAGCAGAAACTGGACATCGTCCGCGCGTGGAAAGGGCGGGGCGCCATCGTGGCGATGACGGGCGACGGCGTCAACGACGCTCCGGCGCTTCGGACGGCGGACATCGGCGTTGCCATGGGGCTCGCCGGTACGGAGGTCGCCAAGGAAGCTGCGGACATGGTGCTCACCGATGACAACTTCGCAACGATCGTGACGGCGGTCGGCGAGGGCCGGCGCATCTACGACAACATCCGCCGGTTCGTTCGCTACACGTTGACGTCCAACTCGGGAGAGATCTGGGTCATGTTCCTGGGTCCGTTCCTCGGGTTGCCGCTCCCGCTGCTGCCCGTTCACATCTTGTGGATCAACCTCGTGACCGACGGTCTGCCTGGCTTGGCCCTCGGCGTGGAACCGGCCGAGGAGAACGTGATGCGCCGGCCGGCACGCCCGCCGTCCGAAAGCATCTTCGCGAAGGGGCTGTGGCAGCACGTCGTGATCGTGGGCCTGCTCATGGGGATCATCCCTTTGGCCTTGGGTATCTGGGGCAATGCGACGGGCCGGCCGTGGCAGACGATGGTGTTCACGTCGTTGGCGTTGCTGCAGTTGGGGCACGCCCTGGCGGTGCGTTCGGAATCGACGTCGCTCCGGTCGCTCGGGTTGATGACGAACAAGCCGCTGCTCGCCGCCGTGACGGGAACGCTGCTCCTGCAGCTGGCGGTGATCTACTGGGCTCCCCTTCAGGACCTCCTGACGGTTTCGGCACTGTCGGCCTTCGAACTCGGCGTGGTGTTGGTCGCCTCGCTCGGCGTGCTCGTGGTGGTCGAGATCGAGAAGGCGGTGAGGCGCCGGTTCGGTTTCGTGACGTAGGCGTGTCGACACCGAGCCGGTCCACGGAGTCCCGCACGGACCGGCCAAAGGCCGGAACGCCGAGATCCCGGATCGAGAGACCAACGCACGGGAGTTTGCGAACGCAAACTCCGCACGGACCGGCCCAAAGGCCGGTACGCCCCGACCAGGATTCGGCGAATCTGGATCAAACAAAACTGAAGACCCGCCCTTCGGGACGGGTCCTCACCAGCAACATCCGACACGGGAGTTTGCGAACGCGAACTCCGGACGGACCGGCCAAAGGCCGGTGCGCGGCAGCCCCGACCAGGATTCGGCGAATCTGGATCAAACAAAGCTGAAGACCCGCCCTTCGGGACGGGTCTTCAGCTTTGGCAGCCCCGACCAGATTCGAACTGGCGTTACCGGCTTGAGAGGCCGGCGTCCTAGGCCGCTAGACGAC
>JBFKPQ010000029.1:0-20600 GCA_041628225.1 Acidimicrobiia bacterium
ATCAAGGTCGACGGCAGGCGGTTGCACGAGTTGGCGCGCCAAGGGGTGGAGATCGAACGCAAGCCCCGCCGGGTGCACGTCGAATCCATCGACGTCCTCGACGTGCGACCCGGATCATTCGCCGAAGCGGACCTGCGGGTGCGGTGCGGCACCGGCACCTACATCCGGGTGCTCGGCGACGACTTGGCGCGGGCGCTCGGCGGACGCGCCCACCTCACCGAGCTTCGACGCACCGCCAATGGCTCGCTGAGCGTCGAACAGGCCGTGACGATCGCTGCTCTCGAGTCCGCCGCCGACTGGCGCACTCAGCTCCTGGATCCGGCCGACGCGCTGGCGTACCTGCCGGCGTATCGCTGTGCCCCCGAGGAGGGGCGTCTGGTCGGCAACGGAGCTTCGATCCCGGCCGACGGCACCGACGGCGCCCTGTACCGCATGCTCGACGGTACCGGCCGGCTGCTGGCCGTGTACCGTTGCGCCGGGACCCGACTGGTCCCGGAGGTGGTGTTGCCGTGAGAGTGCTCCGAGGGAGCCCGACGACGTGGGAGCCGCCGTCGCCCGACGGGTTGGCGGTGGCGATCGGCGTGTTCGACGGTGTTCACCGTGGCCACCGCACCGTGCTGGCCGACCTGGCCGCGGAGGCACAGCTCCATGGATCGGGTCGGGCGGCCGTGACCTTCGATCCTCACCCTTTGACCGTCATCGATCCCGACCGAGCGCTCCGACTGCTGGGAACGGTCGATCAGCGGATCGGCTGGTTGGCTGCCGAGGGCGTGGATGTCGTGGCCGTTCTGCCGTTTCCGGAGATCCGAACGCTGACGCCATCCGAGTTCGCCGACCAGGTGTTGCGTGACGGTCTCGGCGCCAGAGCCGTCGTCGTCGGAACCGACTTCCGCTTCGGCAAGGACCGCGAGGGCGATGTGGCCACCCTCCGAAGCGTCGGTGCCCGGGCTGGGTTCGTCGTCGACGCCGTGCCCCTCCTCGCCGAGGACCACAGCCCGCTGTCCTCGAGCCGCATTCGAGACCTGGTGGCATCCGGCGACGTCGAAGCAGCGGCCGACCTCCTCGGGCGCCCCTACATCATGCGGGGCCCGGTGGTGCGCGGCGATGGGCGGGGCAAGACGATCGGCGTGCCGACGGCCAACATCGCCTATCCGCCCGAGGTCGTGGTCCCCAAGGTCGGCGTCTATGCGGGCCGGGTGACGGTCGGGGGGAGTCCGTATCCCGCCGTCACCAACATCGGGATCCGGCCGACGTTCGACGGCGATGAGGTGACCGTCGAAGCTCACCTCATCGATTGGGAGGGCGACCTCTACGACTGTGTCATCGACGTCGAGATCACGCGCCGTCTCCGCAACGAGCAGAAGTTCGCGTCCGTCGACGAGCTCGTCGCTCAGATCCACCGGGACATCGCCGAGGCTCGAACGTGAAGGTCCAATCCGCATCGCCGTATGAGGAGCGTTACGGCTTCTCGCGGGCCGTGCGCCAAGGCTCGGTGGTGCACGTGGCCGGCACGGCACCGATTCCGCAGGACGGCTCTCCGTGTCCTCAGAACGCCTACGACCAGATGGTGCTGTGCGGGGAGATCGCCGTGGCGGCGCTGCGAGCACTCGATGCGGATGTCACCGACGTGGTCCGTACGCGCATGTACATCACCGACGCCGCCGACGCCGACGACGTAGGGCGAGGGCACCGCACCGTGTTCGGGACGGCGGCCCCCGCCTCGACCATGATCATCGTGGCGGGTCTGCTCGATCCGGCGTGGAAGGTCGAGATCGAGGTCGAAGCGCGCATCGGGTGAGCCGGGTCGAAACGCTCGAGCAGGCGACCGCCGCCAGCTTCCGGCATGGTCGGCGGCTCTCGATCGGTCCGTGGCGGTGCCTGGCTTCGCCTGTCGCGGCACGCCGCGCCAACTCCTGTTACGCGATCGGCGATCCCGGAGAGCCGCTGGATCACGCCGTGGCGCGGGTCGAAGGTTTCTATGCGGGCCTCGATCAGCCAGTCGTGTTCAAGCTCACCGAGCGCGCTCCGGATGCGCTCGATGATCGGCTGGCCCGGGCGGGCTACCGGCAGGCGGATGTCACGTCGGTGCTCTGGCTGCCAACGGGTCGATGGCCCGAGGAGGTCGGCTCCATCGATGTGACACCTGCTCCCACGCGCGCCTGGTTTCGAGACATGCTCCGAGAGTCGTCGTCTGACGTTCGCCGATTCGTCGCCACCGTGACACCGCCCGAGATCGAGGTCGCGTTCGCCACCGGCACGGACGGTGTGGCCCGGGGTATGGCAGCGGTGGTGGACGGTTGGCTGATCGTGTCGAACATGTTCACGAGACCCGAAGCGCGCCGGCACGGATGGGGCACCGCCGTCCTGCAGGCCTTGCTGGCGTGGGGCCAGAACCGAGCCGAACACGGCGCGATGCTGCAGGTCACCGACGCCAATGCGACGGCCACCGCCCTCTACCGGGCGCAGGGTTTTGGGCTTTCGCACCGCTATTGGTATCGTGCACACCCGTGCCCTTCGGGGCATGGCCGGGAATCGGCGTGACACGACCACGTGGTACACTGTCGGCCGTCCCCCTCCTTCTTACGAGAATTCTGGATTCATGAAGACCACGCAAGAGATCATCGCGGAATACGGGCAGCACGACTCGGACACCGGTTCGCCGGAGGTTCAGGTCGCGTTGCTCACCGAACGGATCAAGCACCTCACCGATCACATGCGGGCTCACAAGCACGACTACCACACGCAGCGTGGCTTGCTCATGCTCGTCGGTAAGCGGCGCCGGTTGCTCAACTACCTGAAACGACAGGACGTCGAGCGCTATCGCAGCTTGATCGCATCGCTCGGTCTGCGTCACTGACCAGGATTCATGGAAGCGGCTTCGGCCGCTTCCATGCCGTTCCCCCGAGGGACGGATCTACGGGGGTGACCCCGATCAGGTTCGACCGGACACCGGTCGAGATCATCTCGAAACATGACGGGGAAGGTCCCGTCAGTTGACAGTGGCGAACGCTTCGTTGCCTCGGAGCGCTCACGACTGCCAATTGGCCCGCCTTCTCCACGACGACAAAGGAGAAAGCGTGCCAGAACATACGGTACGCGGGCTCATCGGTGGCAAAGAGGTCACCATGAGCACCGGAAAGCTGGCCGGCCAGGCCGACGGCGCCGTCAAGATCACCCTGGGTGGTACTGAGGTCCTCGTCACGGCTACGTCCGCCAGACGCATGCGGGAGGGCGTCGACTTCTTCCCGCTCACCGTCGATGTCGAAGAGCGGATGTATGCGGCCGGCCGCATTCCCGGTTCGTTCTTCCGGCGGGAGGGTCGGGCCACGGAAGCGGCCATCCTCACCTGCCGTCTCATCGACCGACCCTTGCGCCCCAACTTCATCGACGGATTCCGCTGTGAGACCCACATCGTGGCCACGGTCCTCTCCATCGACGAGGACAACGCCTATGACGTCCTGGCGTTGAACGCCGCGTCGGCGGCGCTCAGCGTCAGCCCCATTCCGTTCGAGCGGCCCATCGGCGCCGTCCGGTTGGCGCTGCGGAACGGCGAGTGGGTCGCCCTGCCGACCTACGACGACCTCGACGAGTCCGTGTTCGAGATCACGGTCGCCGGTGTGCGCAACGCCCAAGATGGCATCGACATCATCATGGTCGAGGCCGGATCCACCGAGCACGGCGTCCGCATGATCACCGACGACGGTCAGCCCGCATCCGATGAAGCGACCGTGGCGCGCGGCCTCGAAGAGGCCAAGCAGTACATCCGGGAGTCGATCGACCTGCAGAGCGAACTCGCCGCCATGGTCGACAAGCCCACCGTCGAGTGGCCGCTGGCCGTCGATTACACCGACGAGGTGTTCCAGCGGGTTTCCGAACTCGCCCGGCCGAAGCTCGAGTCGGTGATCACGATCGCCGGCAAGCAGGAGCGCAGCGCCGCGCAGGACGCCGCCGAAGAGGCCGTGTTGGCCGAGTTCGGCTCCGAGGACGAAGCCGAACTGGCCATGGCCAAGAAGGCGTTCCGGTCCGTGACGAAGAAGATGATGCGCGACCGGGTCATCAGTGAAGGCATCCGCCTCGACGGCCGCGCCCCGACCGACATCCGGTCGCTCAACGCCGAAGTGGGCGTTGTCGGCCGAGCGCATGGCTCCGGCCTGTTCGAGCGCGGCGAGACGCAGGTGTTGAACGTGGCGACGCTCGGCATGCTCAAGATGGAGCAGATGCTCGACACGCTGTCGATCGAAACGTCGAAGCGTTACATGCACCACTACAACTTCCCGCCGTTCTCGACGGGCGAAACCGGATTCATGCGTGGCCCCAAACGCCGCGAGATCGGCCACGGCGCCCTCGCCGAAAAGGCCGTGCATCCGGTCATCCCGACCGAGGAGGACTTCCCCTACGCCTACCGGCTCGTGTCCGAGGTCCTCTCCTCGAACGGGTCGTCGTCGATGGCGTCGGTGTGCGGGTCGTCGCTGTCGCTGATGGACGCCGGCGTGCCGATCATCGCTCCGGTAGCCGGAATCGCCATGGGTCTCATCAACGAAGGTGAGACGTTCGTGACGCTCACCGACATCCTCGGTGCCGAGGATGCCTTGGGCGATATGGACTTCAAGGTGGCGGGGACGGCCGACATCATCACGGCCCTGCAGCTCGACACGAAGATCGAGGGATTGCCGGCCGAGGTACTGGCTGGCGCGCTCGACCAGGCCAAGGACGCTCGTCTGAAGGTGCTGGCGGCAATGGCCGAGGCCATCCCTGGACCTCGTGAAGACCTGAACCCGAACGCGCCTCGAATCGAAGCGATCAAGATCCCGAAGGACAAGATCGGTGAGGTCATCGGCCCGAAGGGCAAGACGATTCGCGAGCTCGAGGAGGAGACCGGGGCCACGATCGAGATCGAGGAAGAGGGTGCCTACGGCATCGTCCGGATCGGCTCATCGGATGCAGAGTCTCTGAATCTGGCCAAGTCGCGGGTCGAGATGATCGCCAACCCGCCCGAGGCGGAGGTCGGCGAGACGTACGACGGCGAGGTGGTGAACATCACGACGTTCGGTGCGTTCGTCAACATCCTGCCAGGTCGTGACGGCCTGCTGCACATCTCGAAGATCGACTCCGAGCGCCGCGTCGACCGGGTGGAGGACTACCTCAACCTCGGCGACAAGGTGAAGGTGACGGTCCGCGAGATCGACCGCAACGGCAAGGTCAGTCTCGAGCTCGCCGAGAAGGTCGAGCCTTCCGAAGAAGCCTTGAACCGGCCTCCATCGGATGACCGACGGGGCGGTGGCCGCGACCGAGACCGGGGCGGCCGAGATCGTGGCGACCGGGGCGGCCGCGGCGGTGACCGTGACGGCCGTGATCGCGGTGGCGATCGCGGTGGACGGGACCGTGATCGTGATGGCGATCGTGGTGACCGGGGCGGCCGTGATCGCGGTGGTGACCGTGACGGCCGTGATCGCGGTGGCGATCGCGGTGGACGGGACCGTGATCGCGGTGGCGATCGTGGCGGCCGAGACCGGGACCGGGGCGATCGCGGTGGTGATCGCGGTGGACGGGACCGTGCCGACGACCGGCGCGGCAGCAACGATCGTGACCAGGCGTCGGATCGCAACCAGCCCCGCCGCAAGATGGTGTCCTTCGAAGACGAATTCGAGGGCGGCATCTGAGCCGACCGGCGACGGAATGGCGTGGGGCCCCGCTGCGGCGGGGCCCCGCTTCGTTTGTGGCACTACCGTGGAACGATGCCGGTGACCCGTTCCACGAAGGTCCTCCAGATCGACGAGTCGTCGGCGACGATGGCCGACGACGTGGTGGCCGTGGAGGAGCCGATCGAGATCCGCTTGGGCGACGTGCCGATCGCGGTCCTCATGCGGACGCCCGGCGCCGACATCCAACTCATCCGTGGTTTTGCGATCACGGAGGGTATCGTCGTCGGGCCCCACGAGCTGAGACAGCCCCTCGACCTGGGAGAAGGTCGCTGGGAGCTGCGACTCGCCGAAGGCGTGACGGTCGACCCGGAGCAGTTCCGACGCAATCTGTATGCGTCGTCGTCGTGTGGCGTGTGCGGCAAGGCGTCCGTGGATGCGGTCCTCGTGGCGGCGCGGCCGCTGCCGGACGGCCCCGTGGTGTCGCGACGCCTCCTCGCGACGCTCCCCGAGGCGATGCGCGAACGTCAGCGCGGATTCTCGGCGAGTGGCGGGCTGCACGCGGCCGCCTTGTTCGATGCCTCCGGCAACGTCGTGGTGTCACATGAAGACATCGGTCGTCACAACGCGGTGGACAAGGTCGTCGGAGCCTTGGACGAGTGGCCGCCTGGTGACGTGATCCTCATGGTGTCGGGTCGCATCTCGTTCGAGATCGCCCAAAAGGCTGCCGTGGCGGGGATCCCCGTCGTCTGTGGCGTCTCGGCTGCCTCGTCGCTCGCCATCGAACTCGCCAACGACGTCGGGCTCACGCTCGCCGGGTTCGTGCGGGGCGGGCGTTGCGTCGTGTACGCCGGGGCCCAGCGGTTCGGCGATGCCTGAGCTTCCCGACGTCGTCGTCTATCTCGAGGCGCTCGAACGGTTCACGACGGGCAAACCGATCGAACGGGTTCGCGTCCGGTCGATCTCGTTGCTGCGCACGTACGATCCACCGATCTCGGCGGTCGACGGCAAGAAGGTGCTCGGGTATCGCCGCATCGGCAAGCGGATCGTGTTCGAACTGGAGGGCGACCTGTTCATGGTGCTGCACCTCATGGTGGCAGGACGGCTGCGATGGCGGGCACCCGGTGTCGCCATCCCGAACAAGGTCGGACTGGCGGCGTTCGATTTTGCCGAAGGTTCGGTGTTGCTGACCGAGCAAGGGTCGAAGAAGCGGGCGTCGCTGCACGTCGTACGCGGCGAGGACGCTCTCGCAGAACACGACCGCGGCGGCGTCGAGCCGCTTGAGATCTCGCAGGCTGCGTTCGCCGAGGCTCTGACCAAGGAGAACCGCACCCTCAAACGCGGCTTGACCGATCCGCGCCTCCTGTCGGGCATCGGGAATGCCTATTCGGACGAGATCCTGCACCGAGCCAAGCTGTCGCCGGTGAAGCGCACCCGCCAGCTGTCTGACGATGAGATGGCGCGGTTGTTCACGGCGACCGTGGCGTCTCTGGAGGAGTGGACCGACCGGTTGCGCCAAGAGGTGGGCGACGGGTTCCCCGACAAGGTCACGGCGTTCCGCCCCGAGATGGCCGTCCACGGCAAGTACGGCGAACCGTGCCCGGTGTGCGGCAGCCCGGTGCAGCGCATCGTGTACGCGTCGAACGAGACCAACTACTGCGCGACCTGTCAGACCGGCGGGAAGCTCCTGGCAGACCGGTCGCTGTCTCGGCTGTTGAAGGAGGACTGGCCGAAGACCCTGGAGGAACTCGAAGAGCGTTCCTCTTGACCGATCGAACATATGTTCGATAGTATGGGTCGTCCCTCCCATGGAGTGGACACGTGGCAGTGGCGCTGGCAAACGGAACCGATCGACCCTCACGGGACGATCTCGCCGCGCTGATCGCCACCCACACGACGCATCTCGATGTTCCTCAGACGCTGCTGAGGCTCGACCCGGGAAAGATCGTCGCCCTGGAGGGCGCCTACGGGACAGGTCTCACCCGAGTCGGGCTCTCGTTGCTGGTGGAACCCTCCCGGCGAGCGCCGGTTGCCGTGGTGGATGCCAGGGGATGGTTGAGCCCGCTCGCGGCCTGGGAAGTTGGCATCGAACCCGGTCGGTTGTTCGTCATCCGGGAGGTGGAACTCGCCGAATGGTCGCAGGTGGTTGCGGCCTTGCTCCCAGGAATCGGTGCGGTCTACGCGGAGGTTCCGGCCGGTATATCCGATGGGGCGGTTCGCAGGTTGGCGGCCATCGCCCGTCGCGAACGTTCCGCCATGGTGCTGCGTCCCATGGGAGGTCGGTTGCCGGCCGGCATCGGACATCTACGCATCCGAGCCGGTTCTGTGGAGTGGGAAGGAGCCGACCGTGGACACGGCCGGCTCGGTCGTCGCGCCCTGGTCATCGAGGCGTCAGGGAAAGCCCTGGGAGGAATGGAACGAGCGTTCGAGGTGGAAGACGATGGGAAGGGTGCTGTGCATCTGGTGGAAAGACTGGCCGCTCCACCGTCCCGACGCTTCGCCGGTTAGGCCGTGTGTCGTGGCGACCTCCCGTCTGGTGGTCGCTGCCAACCGACTCGCCGAAGAAGCCGGAGTCCAGCTGGGTATGGCGCGCCGTGCCGCCGAGGCCCTCTGCCCGGGAGGGGTGATCCTCGATCAGGACCTGGCGGCGGAGATGGCACGTTTCGAGCCGGTGGTGCGTTCGGTCGAAGACCTCGTGCCGCGCGTCGAGGTGGCAGCTTCTGGTCTGGCGTTCGTTGAGGTTTCCGGAGCCATGCAGTATTACGGCGGTGAAGAGCTCCTCATCGAGCGGATCGCCAAAGAACTGGCCGATCTGAGTCGCGAGCCGCCTCGCCTGGGTGTGGCCAACGGGCCCTTTGCTGCCCGTCGAGCAGCAGAGCTGACCGAACCCGGTGGCGTGCACGCCGTCGTCGACGATGCCCGGTTCTTGGCGACCGTGGGCATCGAAGCTCTCTCCAACGAGGACCTGGTCGCAACATTTCGGTGGCTGGGGATCACCACCCTTGGCGAGCTGTCTCGGCTGCCGCGCCCCACGGTGGTGTCCCGGTTCGGCCAGGTCGGGCTGATGGCGCATCGGCTGGCGAGCGGCGAAGATCGATCCGCCAGCCCCCGACCCCTCCCTGTCGATCTTGCCATAGAACATCGGTTCGAAGAACCCATCGAAGTTTTGGAGCGGGCTGCCTTCGCGGCGCGCGCAGCTGCCGCCGAACTCGTTGGGGCGCTACGGGAACACGGAAGTGCCACCCATCGGGTCGAGGTCGTCGCCGAAGCTGCCGACGGTCCCGAGCGCGTCCGTGTCTGGCGGAGCCAGGATCCCTTCACCGAATCGATGTTGGCCGAGCGTGTCTGGTGGCAACTGCGCGCCTGGATCGAAGGCGGGGGAGTGCCTGGAGGGCTCGCGCGTCTTCAGATCAGTCCCGCCGACATTTCGGGTGAGGGTCGACAACTCGGATTTCTCGAGGACACCGTCGCCACCATCGAAGCCGAGCGCGCCCTGGCGCGTGCCCAGGCCATCGTCGGCCCGGATCGCGTGCTCGGTGCCCAGCCGAGCGGAGGGCGAACGCCGTCCGAACGTGTGCAGTGGCATCGTTGGGGAGAAGAACCGGAGCCTGTCGAGACCGCTCCGTGGCCTGGTGCGATTCCTTCACCGTCGCCTGCGCTGGTGCCACCCCGCCGGCAACGGGTGGACATCGAGTGGGACGCCGGGATCCCCACCCGGGTGCGGCTTCGCAGCAGATGGGAACCGGTCCTCAATTGGGCAGGACCATGGCGTCATACCGGCCGGTGGTGGGATGGTGAACCTGCCGCCGATCGTTTTCAGTTGGTCACGTCGGCCGGAGCCATCCTCTGTGAAGTGAGCGCCGAAGCGGCGTACCTGGTGGGTGTCTACGACTGAGTCATCCTCGACATAGTGTCGGAAACCGAATACGATCGACCCATCGCAAGAGCCAGGGAGTTGCGAGATGCGCGGTTTGCCGGAAGCCCAACGTCGGGTATGGCGCGCCTTCCTCGCCGCTCGCTCAGCGGTGCTGTCGCAGATCGAGCTGGAGTTGTCCGGAGTGGGCGACCTCTCCATCGGTGAGCTCGACGTGCTGCATCAACTCTCCTTGCACGACGGTCCGTTGCGGATGTCCGAACTGGCCGATCTCACACACGCCAGCCGGAGCGGCCTCACGCGACGGGTGGATCGGCTGGTCGGTCGTGGATATGTCGAACGTGCCAACGTCCCCGATGATCGTCGCGGCGCGTATGCCGTCCTCACCGAAGCCGGCCGGCGTCAGCACGACAAGGTCATGCCGTTCCATCTCGCGACGGTGCAGGACGTGTTCATGTCGGTGCTTCGGGAGGACGAACTCGAACTGCTCGCCGATGCACTCGAGCGGCTGGCGGAGGCCGCCTCGACGGTCGTTCAGTTCGACGCGAGCCGCGCGTAGTCGTCGAGGATCAGCTGGCGCACGTCCTTGGTCAGGGTGATGATGTCGCGACGCGTCATGCCCTTGGTTTCGATCACATCGCCGACGTGAGCTCGAATGCGTCCGCCGCGAACCAGGCTCTCGGGTGGCCACACCTGGTAGCTGCCCTCGATCGTGATGGGAACGACGGGTAGTTCGTTGGCGACGGCGATGGCGAAGGCGCCCTTCTTGAACGGCTGCATCGAACCGTCGCGAGTACGGGTCCCTTCGGGATACACCATGATGCTCCGCGCGTGGGTCAGGGCATCGCCGGCTTCGGCGTTGAGCTGGTTGTGGATCGCGGCGCCCTTCTCCCGGTCGACCTCGATGATGCCGATGGCCCGCATGGCGGTTCCCACGAGCGGGATGCGAAACAGTTCCTTCTTCGCCAAGAAGCGGATCGGGACGGGCGCGGCGAGGAAGTTGACCATGATGTCGAGATTCGAGCGATGATTCGACACGATCACGTACGAGCGGCTCGGATCGATCTTCTCCGAGCCCGTGATTTCGAGATCGACGCCCGCCACCCACAACCATGATCGGCTCCACGCCCGCAACGTGCGGTCGATCGCCGGTGAGTCGGGTCGTACCGTTGCGATGGCGGTGACGGTCGCCGATGTGATCGTCGTCGAGATCACTCCGACGATCCAGACGAGAACGGTGCGGACCGGATCGACGAGGAAGCGCTTCATGCTGGCGAGCAGGATACCTCTAGCCTGACCCGGTGATCTCGAAACAGGCCTGGAGACGATGGGCGGCCGGACTCACGACGTCAGCTCGCTCGTCGATGCGGATGCGGCGGGCGATCGACACATGGCTCCCTCCAGGAGCCTCCGTGCTGCTCTATCTCCCCATGCCGGGGGAGCCCGACATCGCGGACGTGGCCCGCGGACACCGCCGTCTGATCACCCGTACGCCTGACTCGGGGCCGCTCACCGTCCACGAATTCGACGCACCCCGTGAGGTGCATCGGTGGGGTTTCGCGCAACCGCGGGACGGATCTCCGTCGGTCCCGGCATCGGCGATCGACGTGGCGTTGGTCCCGGGCGCCCTGTTCGCACGAGACGGAGCCCGGCTCGGCCACGGTAAGGGCTACTACGACCGTTTGTTGGCAGGCGTGCGGCCTGAGATCCCGCGGGTGGGGGTCGCCGGATTCGGTCGCCTCGTCGAACGTCTCCCAGCGGAGTCCCACGACGTTCCGATGACCCATCTGGTCACGGAGCGAGGTGTCCGGCCGGTGCCGCTCGCCGACTGACGACCGCCGCGAGTGGCACGAGGGCCAGCACCGCACCGAACACGGATGCCGTGGTGTAGCTCGTCGCTTCGACCACGATCCCGGATGACAGGGAGGCCGCCCCCGCCGACACCCAGACCACCGTGTCCGCCAGGCCTTGGATCGAGAGCCGTTCCCGCAGGCCGAGACCTTCGATCAACTGCGCCGAGCCGGCGACGAAACCCATGTTCCAGCCGAGCCCGAGCCCGAAGAGGGAGACGACCAGGAGCGCGGTGTCGTCTCCGGAAGCCAGGGCCGAGCCGGCGCACGATACGAGGAGCAGGAGCGCGCCGGCGCCGATCATGCGCCGAGGTCCGAACCGGCCGACCAGCCATCCGGTCACCGGCGCCAACCCGAACATGCCCAGCGTGTGAGCGGTGATCACGACTCCGACCGCGGTGAGCGCCTGGCCAGCATTGCGTATGTGGACGGGCGTGACGGTCATGACCGCCACCATCACGACCTGGCCGATCACCATCGCCAGGAGCGCAAAGCGCACGGTGGCCGTGCGCAGAAGGTGACTCGAGGAAGTGTGGTGTGTCGGCGGAGGCGAATCAGCGTCGACGGATATGGCGAGCGGCTCGGGACGGAGACCCGCGAAGAACAAGAGCACGGCTATGCCGAACAGGGCCGCCGCGCCGATATAGGGTCCGGCGAGCTCGGGCCAGGACCGGTCGAGGGCGACGTCCCCGAGCGGGTCCAACAGCGTCGGTCCGATGACGGAGCCGATGGTGCCCGCCCAGACGATGAAGGAGATCGCCGCGGCGCGCCTGGCCGGTTCGCGAAGATCCGCGGCTGCGTACCGCGCCAGGTGGCTGATCGATTGACCGAGACCCACGAGGAGGGATCCGATCAGTAGCACCAGAAAGGATGCTTGCCACAGTGCGATGCCGGCCGTCACGGCGCCGGCCGCCGACACCAGGTACCCGCCGGCGAACGCCGGGCGCCGACCGAGGCGCTGGGCGACGATCCCGAAGCTCGTCGCCCCGATGGCGGTCCCGAGCGTGGTGACGGCGCTCGGGAGTCCCACCCACCGATCCGAGCCGGTCAACTCCGCAGCCGCCAGCGTTCCCACCGTGATCGCCATGATGAAGGCGATGCGGCCGAGGGCCACACCGCCGAACAGCGTGTAGACGAGACGGCTTCGGGTGCGTTCCACGAGCCGGCAGTCTACGAACGTTTCGTTCCCGACCCGGCCGACCACCCGCTCCACTTCGTGACGCGGATGTCGATGTAGGGACCGGCGGGAGGGCGGGACGCGTACTGCTCGTATTTCGAGATGAGCTGGTCGAGGCCCGGCGGTGGTCCATCCGACACCGTGGCCGAGCCGTCGGCTCGCACCCACCACAGTGTGGACCAGTCGTCGTCGTAGTGATCGATGAGGACCGCACACCTCGGATTCGCTCTGAGGTTGGTGAGCCTGGTCAGGTCTCGCGTCCGCTTGGGTTTGTGGTCGATGGCCGTGATGATTCGGTCTCCGACGACGGCGTGGACGATCGGTACCAGGTGCGGCTCGCCGGTCAGGGTGACGGTGGCCAGGCGAGCGGAGCGTGCCGAAGCCGCTCGACGGCGAGCCTCAGCGGGCGTCACGGTCGGCGGCGTCGACGGCGATGCGCAACGTCGGGCCGAAGGCGTTCGCCCAGATGGCGTGTCCCCGGGCGTTGGCGTGGAACAGGTCCCCGGCGAAGGTGTCGGGTTCGGTGCGGAACGTGGTGGCCGTCGAGGGCCAGATCGGGACCTTGAAGACGCGCGGATTGCGAGCGGCCAGACGGGCCTGAACCGCATCGAGCTGCCGGCCGCGGGCGCGGGCGATGGCGCCGAGCGGCGGGGGAAGGCGTGGAATGGTGCCCAGGTCGCCGACGCCGGTCAGCACGACGATGGCGTCTTCGGCGAGCAGCCGGCGGACGATCTCTGCGAATGCCTGCTCGACCCGACGGAGGGGCAGGCCGTGGAGGGCGTCGTTCGAACCGGCCGCCACCACCGCCACGTCGGTAGGAGGGTGCCCGGGCAGTTGGGACTCGAGCACGTCGGGCGCCGTTGCCCCACCCACCGCCCGCGACCGCAGGATGACGTGACGATCTGCCGCGTACGGTTCGATGGCTTGGCGGATCCAGATCTCAGACGGATCGGCCAGACCCGGGCCGGTCAAGCTCGAGTCGCCGTAGGCGGTGATCCGCAGCGGGGGCGCGGCCGGGTCGCCGAGTTCGGCGGAGGCGTCCATGTTCCCGAACGACGGGAGGTTTCGGCGGGTGACGTAGGCGACCTGCGTGGCGAGTGCTGCCACGGCGCCGCCCAGGAGGGCGGGAGCGATGCGGCGAACGGACGGCATAGCTGTCGAACGCTACCAGGCACTAGGTTGGCGACCGGAGGTGACGGGTGCGACTCGGTGTGAACATCGGCTATCTACAGGGCAACCGGCAGCTCGACGTCGACCTGGTCCTCGCCGCCGAGGCTGAGGGCTACGACTCCGTATGGGTGGCCGAGGCATGGGGGTCGGATGCGGTCACCATCCTTTCGTGGATCGGAGCGAAGACGACGTCGATCCGGCTGGGCACGGCCATCTTGCAGATGCCGGCGCGCACACCGGCCATGACCGCCATGACGGCCGCGACCCTCGATGCGCTGTCGGGAGGGCGTCTGTTGCTGGGCCTCGGTCTGTCGGGCCCGCAGGTTGTCGAAGGGTGGCATGGTCGGCCGTACGGCAAGCCTCTGGGCAAGACGCGCGAGTACGTGGCGATCGTGAGGGCGGCGATCGCCCGCAACGAGCCGCTCGTACACGACGGAGAGCACTATCAACTGCCGTACCGGGGGCCCGGAACCACGGGTCTCGGCAAACCCCTCAAGCTCATCACGCATCCGGTTCGCGCCGACATCCCCATCTATTTGGCGTCCATCGGTCCGAAGAACGTGGCGCTCACCGCCGAGATCGCCGACGGATGGCTGCCGGTGTTCGTCTCCCCGGAACGCTACGACGAGGTGTTCGTGCCGGCCCTGCAGGAAGGGTTCGCCCGCCGCGCCGACGGGGTTGCCGACCAGACCGACTTCGGCGTCGCTCCCAGTGTCGGTGCGCTCGTCTCGGACGACATCGTGGCAGCCCGCAACGCCATGCGTCCGACGCTGGCGCTCTACATCGGAGGCATGGGTGCCAAGGGACGCAACTTCTACAACGATCTCGCCGTCCGATACGGATACGAGCAGGCCGCCTCCGAGGTCCAGGATCTCTATCTGGCCGGGCAGCCGCGCGCCGCGATGGCTGCCATACCCGACGAACTCATCGATGAAGTGTGTCTCGTCGGTCCGCCCGAGCGAATACGAGACCGTCTCGAGGCGTGGAGGGCGACCGGCGCCACCTCGTTGCTCGTGACCACGCACGACGCCCACACGGTGCGAACGATCGCCGAACTGATGTGACGGGGGCGGCCACCCCGGCGGTGCCGCCCCCGTCGTCCGTCACTTCTCGGTCACGATGAAGCGGAACTCCGCCGAGCCGCCCTCGTTCCACACCGTCACGATGAATGTTTCTCCAACCGGGGCGCCCGGGAATTCGACACGCAGTTCCCACTGGCCGCCGTCGCCGATCTCGGTCCGGCCCGATCCGTAGGCCGATTCGACCTCGACGACGGTTCCGGGCTTGCCGGTTCCGTAGAAGACGTCATAGGGGAGTTCCTCGCCGCAGGATCCGTACTTCTGGTGCGCCGTGAAGTCGTATTGGCGGGCCGGGATCGTGAACGTGAAGGTCGCCGAAGCGTCGCCGGAGGATGCGACGACGCGGAACGGCGTGTTGGTCGGGGCCTCGAAGCGAACCTCGACCTCCCACTCGCCGTTCTCGCGGACCTTGGTCTCCGCGTGTCCGTATTCCGATCGGATGTCGACGACGGCACCGGGATGGCCGGTTCCCCAGTACACGTTCCAGCCGTCGGGGTTCTCCTCTTTCGCCTGGTGGGCGGTGAAACGGTGATCTCGTTCGCCCTTGAGCGTGAAGGTGAACTCGGCGCGTCCTGTGTCGCTTTCGACGACGATCCGGAAGGGCTCACCGACCGGCGCTCCTTCGAACCAGACCTTGGCGTCCCAGTTGCCTTTTGGTCCGGCCTCGGTGCGAGCGCTGCCGAAGCGGGACTCGATGACCACGAGAGCACCCGGTCGGGCCGTTCCCCAGAAGATCTCGTACGGCTCGTAGGACTGGCCGAACTTCTGGTGGGCGCTGAACAAGATGTCTCGGTCAGGAGCCTCGTAGGTGACGCTGACTCGGGCGGAGGCGACGTTGCCGGCGGCGTCCTTGGCGGTGAAGGTGGCGACGTTGCCGCCAGGCCGCAGCTTGAGCGTGATCGCCCAGGCGCCGCCGTCGGTGACCTCGGCCTCCCAGTCGCCGGCGAACACGCGCGCTCCGGGTTCGGTCTCGCCGCGGAACGTCAACATCTCGGTCTCGACGACCGCGCCGTCGTCGGGGCTGAGGATCACGAGTTCCGGTGGCGTCACATCCTCGTCGGTGGGCGGTTGGTCGACCGGTTCGTCCTTGACCGGCTCGTCCTTGACCGGTTCGTCTTTGACCGGTTGGTCCTTGACCGGTTCGTCTTTGACCGGTTGGTCCTTGACCGGCTCGTCCGGGGCCGGTTCTTCGTGCTCCACAGGGTCTCCGAAGACTCCCGTGTGCACGGCATCGAAGGTCTTGTCCTCCACCGGCTGCTCGTACCCGAATTGCGGCGCCACGGCCGCCACGGCCACCCCCGCTCCCAACACCACCGCAAAACTCACGGCGAACGTCATCAGTCGTCGCATGTCCCTACCTCGTTCCGGGCCTCCCACCCACGTATCACTCGCACGCGTGGGGCGCGAGGTTTACCAGTCGGGCCTTATGGCGGTCCGACAGAGTCCGATGACCCCATTCGCGCGCTGACGGGCACCCATACAGTGACGCCAAGCCGAGTCCGGAGGGAGAGAGATGTCCGAGGAGCCGCGCCGGGAATCCCCGACGCCCCAAGAACGTGCCGAGGAGTTCGCCAAGGCGAGAGCGTCCGGAGAACTCCCAGGAGAAGGCATCAACCGCCGAGACTTCCTCGGCTACTTCCTCATGGCGGCCGGTGGCCTGGCCGTCGGTGGCTTGGCCGGGGTCGGCATCGGCCATTCGCTGGCGGGCGACACCCCGGCGCCGGTCGCCACGGGCGACACGGTCACGATCATCAGCGAGCCCGTGCCCGGAGCGGACACGCTCGTGTTCTACCCGCGCCTCGAGGTGGCGAAGCTCGCTGACATCTCGGTCGGCGAGCCGATCTTCTTCGAATACCCGCTCGTCGGACAGAAGGCGGCGCTCGTCAAGCTCGGCAAGCCAGGACAGTACGGACTCGGCGACGATGCCGATCTGGTGGCGTTCTCGACGGCCTGCACACACATGGGTTGGCCGCTCGAGTCGACCTACAACCCCGATGAGTGTGTCTTCGGGCCGTGCCCGGGCCACTTCTCCACGTTCGATGCGTCGGTCGGAGGCCAGGTCGTTCTCGGCCAGGCGACGCAGCGACTGCCGCAGATCGTGCTGGCCATCGAAGATGACACGGTCTATGCCGAGGGCGTCCTCGGATTGATCTACGGATACCGGAACAACTTGCTCGACGGAACGGCGGCGGAGGCCACGACATGACGACTGAAACGAATCCCATCGTCCCGATCCCACCCCCCGATGCCGACGTTCTGCACACGGCATGCGAGTTCTGTCCGGTCGCGTGTCGCTACCGGGTCATCCGCTGGCCCGTGGGTACCGAAGGCGGGCCGACGGCCAGCCAGAACGCGTTGGGCATCGACATGCCGGCGGGCATCGGACAATGGGTGTCCCCGAACATGCACAATGTCGTGCACTTCGACGGCGAGCTGATGAACGTCATCGTGCAACCCGATCCGAACATCGACGTCGTCAACATCGCCGGAGAACACAGCGTGCGCGGTGGCGTGCTCGCCCGCAAGCTCTACAACCCGGGAACGCCGACGGCCGACCGGCTGACCACTCCGCTGCTGCGAGTGCGCGGCCAGCTGGTGCCGATCTCGTGGGACAACGCCCTCGAGATTTTCGCACGCGTCAGCGAGCACGTGCTCGAGACCAGTGACGAGCTCGCTTGGGGAGTGAAGGTCTACTCGTACCAGTTCTTCGAGAACACCTATGCCATCTCGAAGCTGGCGCGTGGCATGATCGGAACACCCAACTGGTCGCCGCACCATGCTCCGGCCGAAGGCGACGACACCCCCGGGCTCTCCGACTGCGGTATCGACGCCTTCTCGTCCTCGTTCAGTGACGACAAGGAGGCGGACGTTCTGCTGCTCGTCGGGACGGACCCGTACGAGACGAAGACGGTTCGGTATACGCAGTGGATGCGCAACACACCCACCGTCGACATCAATCCGCGCAAGGGGTTCACCGCCCGTATGGTCGAGAAACAAGGCGGACTGCACCTGCAGCTCAAACCGGGTACCGACACGGCGTTGCTGAACGCCCTGGCGCGCGAAATCATCGAGCAGGGTTGGGAAGACTCGGAGTTCATCGAGGCGTACACCGCTTCGCGGGCCGAACTCGATGGCGAGGGTGGTTGGCGTCGCCAGCGGTACGGTCTGAGCTTCGACGAGTATCGGGATTACCTGTATTCGAAGCCGGAGTTCACACCCGAGGGCGCCGAGGCGATCACCGGAGTGCCGGCCGATCAGATCCGCGCCGCCGCCGAGATGCTGGCCGCGCCGAATGACGACGGCTCGCGGAAGAAGACGAGCATCCGGTTCGAGAAGGGCCTGTACTGGTCGCACAACTACGAGAACACCGCAGCCATCGGAAGTCTGGGTCTCCTGCTCGGAGCGTCCGGCCAGCCCGGGCGGAGCACGTCCCGGTTGGGCGGCCACCAGCGCGGTGGACTCAGCGGCGGCGGCTATCCGAAGGACAAGTCACCGCACGAGTTCGAAGGCAACAAGATCGAGATGGACACCGACCGATGGTTCATGGAAGGCAACACCCGGTTCGTCTGGGTGATCGGCACCAACTGGGTCGGAGCGATGGCTGCCACCGAGCGCCTCCGCGCCAAGCTCGACGAGCTCACGAATCTCGGCCCGGGTGTCACGAGCACCAACGCCCAAGAGGCCATCGCCGCACTGAACGCGAAGGTCGACGAAGGCGGCACGGTGATCGTGCACCAGGAGCTGTATCCGAACGCCACCACCGAATATGCCGACCTGGTGCTCCCGGCGGCGGGTTGGGGCGAAGAGACGACGGCCCGGATGAGCGCCGAGCGCCGCCTGTACCTGTACGAGAAGGTGGCGGATCCCCCCGGGGAAGCGATGCCGGACTGGAAGATCGCCGCGGCGATTGCACAGCGGATGGGATACGACGGATTCGACTGGCCGGACACGAACGCCATCTTCGAAGAAGGCGGCCCTGCCTCGAGCGGCCGGAAGGCCTACAACGAGCTCGTCATCAAGGCCCAGGAGGACGGCGTCCGCGCCCACGACCTCCTGAAGTCGTACTCGTCCCGTCGCGCCGACGAGGGCTCGTACACGGAGGCTGGAGGCATCCAATGCCCCATCCAGCGTGAAGGTGCCGATCTCAAGGGAACGGAACGTCTCCACGCCGATTTGAAATTCAAGTCGGACTCCGGGAAGGCCAATTTCACGCTGGCCGACTGGGATGCGGTCGCGGAGCGGCTCTCGATCCTCGGTCCGAACGGCGACGAACTGTTCATCTTGAACGGCCGTGTCAACGAGCTGTGGAACAACCTCGGCGACCAGATCCGTATGGCGTATCACGTCGACCGGTGGCCGGCGAACTATGTCGAGTTGTCGGAGGCCGACGCCGCCCGGATCGGTGCGGAGTCGGGAGACTGGGTGCGCTTGTACAGCGATCGGGTCATCGACCAGCTGGGTCAGGAGCACAGCGCCGAGATGACCGCCCTGGCGTACGTGACGGATGCCGTCCCGGACGGCGTCGCCTACACGTACTTCAACTACCCGGGCCAGCCCGCCAACAACCTGGTGTCGGCCGACACGACGTTGCAGCCGCTCAACTTGCGGTACAACTTCAAGATCGGACGGGGCAAGGCCGAGCGGATCGGGCCGTCGGAATACAAGAGCGCCTTCCGGATGAGCTTCGCCTCGCGGACGCTCGTGTGAGGTAGCGCTAGGAGAAACCCACCGACTCGATGACGGAGCGGATCGCCTGCCGGCTCGCAGCCAGGGCGGTCCGTTCCGCGTCCGACATCGGTACGTCGAGGACCCGGAGGACACCCTCCCGGCCCACCACGGTGGGCAGGGACAGGGCGACGTCCTCGTAGAGCGAACTCACTGGCAGGATGCGGTGCGCGTCCGACAGGATGGCGGCGAGGATCTCGGTGGTGGCGAGACCAATGGCGTAGGTCGTGGCACCCTTGCCGGCGATGATGCGGTAGGCGGCCGTTGTCACGTCGTGGGCGATGGTGGACAACTCATCGGCTGAGAGGCTTCCGCCGTCGTCTTGCCACGCCTCGATGGGCACCCCACCGACGGTGGCCGACGACCAGAGCGGGAACTCCGAGTCGCCGTGCTCGCCGGCCACATAGGCGTGGATGTTGCGCACGTCGACGTTGCAGCGCTGCGCCAGAAGGTAGTGCAGCCGGCTGGTGTCGAGGACCGTCCCGGATCCGATCACGCGGCCGGCCGGCAGCCCGCTCAACCCGATCGCCCCGTAGGTGAGAACGTCGACGGGATTCGTCACGAGGAGGAGGATCGCATCAGGCGCGACCTCCATCACGTCGGGCACCAGCGACCGGAGGATGTCGGCGTTTCGTGCCGCCAGATCGAGTCGGGATTCACCGGGGCGCTGCTTGGCGCCGGCCGTGATGACCACCACGTCGGCGCCGGCACACACCGTGAGGTCGGATCCGCCGGCGACGGTGGCGGTGGTGCCCGCGAACCGCAGGCCATGGTTGAGATCGAGCACTTCGGCCTCGGCCTTGGCATCGTCGAGGTCGAAGAGGGCGATGCGGCGTCCGATGCCCCGGATCAGCGATGCGTAGGCGATGGCGGTACCGACTCCGCCTGCTCCGATGATGGCGATCGATCCGTGCATGTCGACAACCTAGGGGTTCGGAACCGGCTCTGCACGTCGAACATATGTTCGATACAATCGAAGGTCCATGTCGTACGCCGAACTGCACTGCCACACCAACTTCAGCTTCCTCGACGGCGCCTCTCATCCGGAAGCTCTGGTCGAGCGCGCGGCCGACCTGGGGTATGAAG
>JBFKPQ010000030.1:0-20588 GCA_041628225.1 Acidimicrobiia bacterium
GGCCGGAACGCCGAGATCCCGGATCGAGAGACCAACGCACGGGAGTTTGCGAACGCAAACTCCGCACGGACCGGCCCAAAGGCCGGTACGCCCCGACCAGGATTCGGCGAATCTGGATCAAACAAAGCTGAAGACCCGCCCTTCGGACGGGTCTTCAGCTTTGGCAGCCCCGACCAGATTCGAACTGGCGTTACCGGCTTGAGAGGCCGGCGTCCTAGGCCGCTAGACGACGGGGCCGTGCCGTGAGCCTATTGGTTCACGGACGTCACCCGGGGTTGTCCGGGTGGCTCGGGGGGAAGGACTCGAACCCTCAATAACAGGGCCAGAACCTGTCGTGTTGCCAATTACACCACCCCCGAAGGGCGCCGAAAGGATATTGGCCGGGCCCGACCTACGCAAACCACCGGCGGGGCCGGAGCTGCGGATCGGCGGCCCGCCGAAGACCGAGCGACACGAAGTAGAAGGCGGCCGAGAAAAGCGTCAGTGACACGGCCGGTGGGACGAGGGCGTTCCAGGCGACGGCGCCGGTGAGTGGGTCTCGGAAGGTCGTTCCGAAGTAGACCATGGTTCCCCAGCTGAGTCGTGTGCCGGTTTGTCCGAGAAACGAGACGAATCCGTCGGCGACGACGGCTCCGGCAACCGACAGCATCATGAACACGGCCGCCATGGGCAGGAGATGCGGGAGGAGGTGCCGCACCGCGATGGTCGTGTTCGAGGCCCCGGACACGCGCGCCGAGTCGATGAACGGACGCACCATAACGGTGGCGGCGTAGGCGCGCAGCACGATCGCTCCTCCGCCGAGACCGGCGATGGTTCCGTAGACCAGGCCGAAAACAACGGGGCCAAGGTCGCGAGACAGGGGTCCGGTGCCGATGACGAGCATGAAGATGGGCGCGGGCAACAACAGCACGGCGTCGGACACATGAGCGAGCGTTTGGTCGACCCAGCGGCGGCCGACCGCGCCGACGGCGGCGACCGCCGTTCCGACGATGGCCGTGGTGAAGGCGGCGACGATCGACAGCACCCAGGTCGGGCGCGTCGCCGCCAGCAACATGCTGAGCACGTCTCGTCCGAGGTTGTCGGTGCCGAGCCAATGGCTTTGCGACGGTGGCGACGGGTGCAAGATCTCCAGGTCGTAGCCCGTCATCGGGTCGTACACGCCGGACGGCCATGCGCGGTCCATGAGCAGCGGATGGGCGAGAGCCATCAAACCGAACGCACCGATCAGCACGAGACCGACCAACGCGATTCTCGATCGGAACAACTCGCGGACGACATCGCCCCACGCTCCCCTGCGCCCACTCATGCCTGCCTCCGCCGCAGACGAGGGTCGACGACCGCCATGATCAGGTCGAGCGCCAGCCGGGCCACGAGCGCGATCACGCCGATGACGGCGAGGGCGCCCATCACCACCGGCATGTCCTGAGCTTCGATGCTGCGGAACAGGAAGTCACCCAAGCCGGGCCACGCGACCGACCGTTCGACGATGACGAGTCCGGTCATGAGAAACGGGATCGACACGGCAAGCCGGCTGAGGAGCGGAACGATCGCGTTGGGCGCGGCATGCCGGTCCCGGATGGCGCGTTCGGACAGCCCTTTGGCGCGAGCTGCCGCGATGAAGTCTTCGTGTTTCGTGGCGACCATGGTCGTCTGCATGATCAGCAGGAACTCGCCGTAGGCGAGCAAGGTGAACGCCACGAGTGGAACCGCGGCGTCGAGCACGAGGTCGAAGGCGTGGACGTGATAGCCCTGCCGCCACCACCAGAGCGGCACCAAGACCGCCGCGAAGGCCCCGATCAGCGAGGCAGGAACTCGACGTCGCCACATCCGGCGCGCGATCCGGCTGGTCGCCACCAAGACGACGAGCACGACGAGCAAAGACACCGTCATGTCGACGAGTACCCCGCCGGGTTCCAGGTCGCTGTCGAACCAGAGCCTGCCTCCGTCGTCGAGGAACCGCTGTCGCAGGTCGGAAACTCGGGGACCGAGCGCGGTCACCAGTACAAAGGCGAGGAAGGGCGGAAAAGCGGTCACGAATCCCAGGCCGGCGAGCGTCATCGATTCCGAACGGAGCCCCGGTCGCCAGGCCGTCCACCGGCCCTGCCATCCACCGATGAGATAGGCGAGCAGGAGTCCGGTGACGAACACGAAGAGCGTCGCCGGTACGACATCGAGCAGGAGCCGGCTGACAGGCATCCCGAACGTCGAGCCACCCAGTTCCCCGGAGGCGAGGGCCCGCACCCACTTCAGGTACTGGACCCACAGCGACTGGTCGAGACCCAACTGAGCTCTCAGGTCCGCCAGTTCCTGTTCGGTCATGCCCAGCCGGAGCGGAGTCACGAAGTCACCAGGGATGAGCGCCTGAACTCCGAAGAACATGGCCGTGAGGAACCCGACCAGGGCGAGCAGGCCCGACGCCACTCGACGGGCGAGGTACCTCAGCATGGCGGCGCGTCAGGGTGTGGCGAGTCCTCGGGCAACGGCGTCGATCGTGTCCATTGGCAGCCGACCGGCCGCGCGTCCGACGACCCGACCTTCGCCGTCAACGAACACCCAGTAGGGGAAGGCCTCGAGTCCAAAGGCTTGCGCGACGCTCGATTCGTCGTCATCGACGAGCACCGGCGAGTTCCAACCGACACTGGCCAACCATGTGGATGGAGGGTAGTTGTCCCGCACTCGGGACACGGAGGTGGAGATGGCGATCAGGTCGACGGCTTCGGGCAGGTTGCCGCCGTTCACCCACTGCTGGACCTCGGGCGCCTCCTCCTGACAGTGCGGGCACCAGTGCGCGACGAACAAGAGGAGTTTGGGTCGTCCGTCGTCGGGGGCGATGGTCACGGTGTCGCCATCGAAGTCCGAGCCGGTGACGGTCGGCACGAGCATGCCGGCGGCGGGATCGGGGGTGGAGGTACTCCCCTGGGGAAGCCTCGCCCCGCTGATGGCGACAGGCCGCGTCTCGGGTGGCGCCTCGACGTCGTCGGTGGTCCCTCCTCCGAGGAACACGACGAGGGCGGTGATGCCCGCGACGAGCACCACCAGGCCGCCGACGACGGCCAACACGATCTTGTTTGTGGACATCAGGACTCCTCGGCGCCGACGATCAGTAATGCGGCAATGGCGGTGAAACCGCTCAAGGCCATGAAGGGTATGGACACGAATCCGAATTCGGAAACCCAGCGGAACGAACACGGGACGGTGGGAGAACAGGCCGCCCCCGAGAGGGACGGGAACGTCTGCAGGGTGTAGTGGTAGGCGGCGATACCCCAGCCGATGAGCGCGAGTGGCGCTCCGGACCATCGCGCGGTCCGGCGGTCGCCCCGAACCGCCGCAACGGCCAACACGACGACCAGCGGGTACATGGCGATTCTCTGGTACCAGCACAGCGTGCACGGGGTGAAACCAGCCACCTCGGAGTAGTAGAGGCTTCCGGCCATCGAGGCGGCCGCCACGAGCCATGCGAGCGGTACGGCGAGCCGAGCCAACGCCTGTCGGGCGGGTGGGGATCGTCTGATGAAGGGTGCGGCGACAAACACCCCGATCCCGGCAGCGAGCGCCACGAGCGCTAGCAGGGCGAAGAGGAGGTTGAACTGGGTCAGCGTCATGCCGAATCAGTCTGCCGCACCATCTCCGGTGTTCGCCCCGGCCGTTAGACCCTCCGTGGTCTGGTCGATCAGCAGGTCCACGACCGCGTGCAGCGCTTCGCGGTCGGACGCGCCGGCTTCGACCGCGGCGGCGAAGGCGTCGAGTTGACGGTCGGCCGAGGTGCCGTTCTCGACGATCGTGCGGGCGTGCGCGACCTGGTCGAGACAACCCAGCCGTTCGGCATCCGGTGTGACCAACTCGATGATCTCATCGACGAGTTCTGCGAACGCCACGAGTTCGCCCCGTCCGAAGTCGACGAGGCTTCCGTGGATGCCGTAGCGCTGCGCACGCCAGATGTTCTCCTCGATGAGGAGCGAGGCGTAGGTGCGCCACCGCTGGTTCTGGCGGCGGCGCCGGTAGAGCATCGAGAGAAGCGACAGGTACAGCGCAGCGATGGTCACGCCGTCGGCGAGACGAGTGCAGATGTCGGCGATGCGCAGTTCGATCGTCGGGTAGCGAGCACTGGGACGGATGTCCCACCACAATCGTGTGGCGTCGTCGATGACGCCGGGCTCGACGAGCGCGTTGACATGCCGCTGGTATTCGGCCCAACTGCTGAATTCGGGCGGCAACCCCGTGCGTGGTAGCGCCTTGAACACGCTTTTGCGGTACGACTTCAGTCCGGTGTCGGCGCCGTGCCAGAACGGCGACGAGGTCGACAGCGCGTACAGGTGCGGCAGGAAGTAGGTCACCTGGCTCATGAGGTCGACGCGCAGGTCGGCGTCGCCGATACCGACGTGTACGTGCATGCCGCAGATGACCAATCGGCGAAGCACGGCCTGCAGGTCGCGTTCGAGGCCCTGGTACCGCTCTTTGGCGGTGGTCAGCTGATCGTGCCAGTCGGCGAACGGGTGGGTCGACGCGGCGATGATGGCGAAGCCATGGTCCGCCGCGGCGCCCGACACGGCAAGCCGGAGGCGGGCCAGGTCGGCCGCGGCGTCGTCGAGGCGCTCACAGACGCGAGTTCCGACTTCGATCTGCGATCTCAGGAATTCGGGGCTCACCTGACCACCGAGGATCTCCTCGAGGTCGGACATGAGGCGGGAAGGCGGGTCGGCGACGAGATCCCTCGTTTCGCGGTCGACCAGCAGGTATTCCTCTTCGATCCCGATCGTGAACTCGGGGCTTGTCACTGACATGCGAATACCCTACCGAGCGTGCGAGCCCCGCCTCGGTCACTCCGCCAACGAACTCGCATCCGGCGGGACATCGACGGCGTGGCGTTCGAGCACCTCCAGCGGCACGATGTCGAGGGTCCGCTCCGTGGTGGACGCCAAGACCACCGGCGCGGCGACGCCATCTGCGTGGGCTCGCACCCAATTCCGGGCGGTCACGCACCAGCGGTCCCCTGGCGCGAGACCGGGGAAACGGTACTGCGGCAACGGAGTGATGAGGTCGTTGCCGATGGCCCGCTGATGCTCGAGGAACGCTTCGGTCATCACCGCACAGATGCTGTGATACCCGACGTCTTCTGGCCCCCACCGACAAGTTCCGTCGCGGAAGAAGCCGGTCATGGGATCCGTCGAGCATGCCTCGAGCGGCCCCCCGAGTACGTTGCGTTCCATGTGAGCAGTATGGCCGATGGTGCCGCACGTCCTAGGATCACGACGTGAAGACGCGCATCTTGTGGTCGGACGGTGAGGCTGCTCGACCGGCCTCCGACGTGACGGTCGATACCGCAGCCGAATGGGTCTGGGTCGATGTCCAGGCCAGTCCGAACGACTTCGCCGACCTCGTGGCGCTGACCGCACCGTTGCAGCTCGATGCGCTGGCCATGCGGGATGCCGTCGACGACCTCGACCTTCCGAAGGTCGACGACTTCGGCGACCACCTGCTGGTCGTGCTGCACGGCGTGCACACAGACCGCGTCCAGACCTACGAGATCGATTGTTTCGTGACCGCCGGACACCTCGTGACCGTGCACCGCCACCCTTCGGACACGATCGATTTGCTGTGGGAGCAGGTGCAGGAGAACCCGACGCTCGCGGCCGGCGGGGTGGACGAGCTCTTGGGGCGGCTGGCCGATGTGTTGACCAGACGGCTGCTGTCGATCGTCGATGCATTCGACGATCGGATCGACGATCTGATCACGAAGGCGTTGACCGCCGACCCCATGTTGCTGGAGGACCTCACCGCCGTACGGACGGAACTCACGCGTGTGCGTCGGTCGGCCCATCCGCAGCGGGAGGCGCTCGACGTTTTGCGGCGCAGCACGTCTCCGCTGTTGACCAATGCGGGACGTCGCCGTTTCTCGGACGTCTTCGACGCGGCGTCGCGGGCGAGCCAGGAGCTGAATTCGGCGCGGACGTCGTTGGCCGAGACGTTGGACGCCTACCGGGGCGCCGAGGCTCGTGCGGCGACGGACGTGACGAAGGTGCTGACCATCTACGCGGCGATCATGTTGCCGTTGTCGTTGGTGGCCGGGTTCTTTGGCATGAACTTCGTCGATCTGCCGTGGACCGGTGAGTCGTGGGGTTGGATCGTGGCGACCGTGGTGATGGCGGTCATCGCGGCCGTTTCTCTCGGTACGTTCATCGCGTTGGGCTGGATCCGTCGCCCGTCGAGCCGTGAGGCGGGCGTCACGTTGGGCCGTGGTCTCGCGGAGGCGGCCCGGACTCCGGCGCAGGTGGTCGGTGCGGTGTTGGAGGTGTCCAAGACGCCGCTGCGTGCGCTGTCCCCTCGTCTCACGAACCGAGAAGACCGCTAGCACCCAGGCCCGGCCTGTCGGCTCTCAGGCGGGCGGACCGGCAGACCCGTGGGAACATCGAGAACCAGACACGACGCGCCTGCCGCACGGGAGTTTGCCCAACGGGCAAACTCCGGACGAACCGGCCGCAGGCCGGTTCGCGTAGCCCCGACGGTGATTCCGTCGAATCCCGGCAGTACATCAACGTCGAAGACCCGCCACAAGGGCGGGTTCTCGACGTGCGTAGCCCCGACGGGATTCGAACCCGCGTTACCGGCTTGAAAGGCCGGCGTCCTAGGCCGCTGGACGACGGGGCCAGGCGGCGAGCATGGTAGCCGCTCGGGTCAATGGCCCAATCTGGCGGCCGCGGCCTCCAGGCGGGCGAGCGTGACGTCTCGTCCGAGCACTTCGAGCGACTCGAAGAGCGGCGGGCTGATCGTCGATCCGGTCACGGCGACGCGGATAGGCTGAAAGCCGCGTCGGGCTCCGAGTTCGAGCGTCTCCAGCATTCCTCGCAACGCCGATTCGATGCTGGCTGCGTCCCAGCCGTCGAGTTCGGCGAGCCGCCGACCTGCTTCGTCCAGTACGGTGAGCACTGCCTCGTGGGCCATGACCTTGTCCCAAGAGGCTTCGTCGTAGACGACATCGGAGAACAGCCAGGCGGTCATCTCGAACGCTTCTGGCCACAGCTTCACCCGTTCCTGCACATGGGGGGCGAGCACCGCGTACTGGTCCGCCTCGTGGTCGGTGAGGGCCCGTCCCAAGCCGGCTTCGATGGCGGGCCGGCTGCGGCGAACGAACGCCTCGCCATCGAGCGCCCGGATGTATTCGCCGTTCATCCACGCCAGTTTGTCGGTGTCGAACACGGCCGGGTTCTTCGAGATCGCACCGATATCGAACCGTTCGATCGCCTGCTCCCGGGAGAAGATCGTGATGTCGTCGCCGAACGACCACCCGAGCAGGCTCATGTAGTTGAACATGGCCTCGGGCAGGTAGCCGGCGTCCCGATAGGCGGCCACCGACGTGTCACCGTGCCGCTTGGACAGCTTCTTGCCGTCGGGTCCGAAGAGGAGCGGCAGATGCGCGTAGACCGGCACGGTTCCACCCATCGCTTCGGTGATGAGGATGTGTTTGGGTGTCGACGGAAGGATGTCTTCGCCGCGCATCACGTGGGTGATCTCGTAGTCGACGTCGTCCACGGTCGAGGCCAGATGGTACGTGGGCACACCCGACGGCCGGACGATGACGAAGTCGTCGATGGTGGCATGGTCGAAGCGCATGTCGTCGCGAACGGCGTCGTGGAACGTCGTCTCTCCGGGGCGGTCGATGGCAAATCGGATGGCGGCAGGTTCGCCGCCGGTGCGCCTGGTCGCGGCGGTGTCGGCATCGAGTGTCCGGCACGTCCCGTCGTAGCCGGGGGGGCGCCCTTCGGCCTGGGCTCGCTTTCGCCGCTCGTCGAGTTCGGCCGGGGTACAGAAACAGGGATAGGCGCGACCGTCGGCTACGAACCGGTCGGCGACTTCGCCATACCGTCCGAACCGGTCGGACTGCCGGTACGTACCGTGGGGTCCGCCGACGCCGACTCCCTCGTCCCAGTCGAGACCGAGCCATCGGAGGGCATCGAGAATGCTCCGTTCGAACTCGGGTGTGGAACGCTCGACGTCGGTGTCGTCGATCCGCACGATGAACGTGCCCTCATGGTGGCGGGCGAACAGCCAGTTGAACAACCCCGATCGGGCATTGCCGACGTGCAGCAGTCCGGTCGGAGACGGCGCGATCCGAACGCGTACGGTCATGACATCACCGGGTTGATGAGTCTTCCAATGCCTTCTACTTCGACCTCCATGACGTCACCGGGCGCAACGGGCCCCACCCCGGCGGGCGTTCCCGTCAGGACGACGTCGCCGGGCAGGAGCGTCATCACCGACGTGATGTACTCGATGAGTTCGGCCACGCCGAACACCATTTCGGCAGTCGTTCCTTCCTGGCGAAGCTCACCGTTGACCGACGTCGCGATCCGCATGCCTTCGGCCGGATCGAACTCGGTCTCGATGGCCGGCCCGAGCGGACAGAAGGTGTCGAAACCCTTGGCGCGGGTCCACTGACCGTCGGATCGTTGCAGGTCGCGGGCGGTCACGTCATTCGCGATCGTGTATCCGAGCACGACCTGACCGATGTCTTCGGCCCTGACTCGGCGGGCCACGGCACCGATCACGACCGCCAGTTCACCTTCGTGGTGGACCTCTTTCGACTGGGCTGGGAGGATTACGGCCGCCCCGGGCCCGACGACGGCCGTAGACGGCTTCATGAAGATCAGCGGCTCGGACGGAACCTCGCTCGCCAGCTCGGCGGCGTGGTCGACGTAGTTCTTACCGACGCACAGCACCTTCGAGGGAAGCACCGGTGACAACAGGGTGACCTCATCGAAGCCGACGAATACGTCGGTCGCCTCCCAGTGCACGAGCGGCGAACCCTGGTAGACCCTGATCCCCTCGGGTTCGACCGTGCCGTACGTGATGCCTTCGTCGGTCTGCATGCGGACGATCTTCACGGGTAGTACTCATCGCTTTCGTATCGGTGATCTTGCAGCGCCTTGGCAAAATGGTCCGGACCGATGGACACGAAAAGGGCGCGCGCCTCCACGTAGCGGCGACCGCTCTCGTCTTCTCCGACGCCTTCTGCCCACATCTTCGATCCGTCGATGTCGGCCATCCAGGCGCGCCCTCTGATACTCAGGCCGAGCGGGACGGGCCGCAGGTAGTTCACGTCGAGTTTGGCGGTCACGCCGGGACGAAGGTGGGCCATCGGCACAAACCCGAGGAGATCGTCGAAGAACGCCGCGATGGCGCCGCCGTGCACCAGGCCCGGACCACCTTCGAAGCGAGCTGGGAATTGCAGATCGGCCGTCACGAAATCCCCCTGGTAGTGCGGCCGGAGCCCGAGGCCGTCCACGTTGTCGGATCCACATCCGAAACAGCGCGGAAGGTGCTCGGTGATCGCACCGCCGCCGTCTCCGCCGACGGGGACCACCGTCCCCGTGAGATACCGGTACGAGGCCATCAGGCTGCGAGCAGGCGGAGGAGGTCGTCGGGCGCGGCGGTCAGCTGTTCGGTCGTGAGTGACGCCACGAAGGCCGAACCTCTGGTGTGCTCGTGTGCCGTGGTGTCCAGCCAGCGCTCTCGTTGTGTGGCGAGTTCGGTCACCACCGGTGACGGCAGCCCGTCGGGTCGAAGACCCAACACGATGAGACCCGCTTCGACATCCTTCGGCACCGGGGCTCGTCCGAACGCCGAGGCGCGCGCTCCGACATACGCGGCGAGCAGCGCTTCGAGTTGGGTGACTCGTGCGCGGGTGAAGTCGGCTCGGCGGATCAGCTTCATCGCAAAGCCCGTGTCCGGCCCGGGTCGACCGAAGGCACCACCCCATGGCATCTCATCCGGCCCGGTGATCTCACCCGGGCGATCGGGTCTCCAGCGTGGGGACGGCCCCGGAGCAGGCTCGAGCGGCGGAGCGTCCTCGCGGTCGAGTTCGATGTTCGGTTGCTGACCCATCAGACGCGGTCCAGCCACGACTCGTAGGCGTCGACCTTGCCGCGCACGGCATCGGCGAAGATCCCTTGCACTTCCCGAGTGATCGCCCCAGGACGGCCCGTACCGATGGGCCGGTCGTCGACCTCACGTACCGGCGTGACCTCGGCGGCCGTTCCGCACAGGAGGATCTCATCCGCGTAGTAGAGATCCGATCGCGTGATCGACGATTCGACGAGACGGTGTCCTCGATCGGTCAGGATCTTCATCACGGAATCGCGGGTGATGCCACCCAGGCATCCGTCCGATACGGGTGGCGTCGTGACCACGCCGTCCCGGACGATGAAGATGTTCTCGCCAGAACCCTCCGACACGAAGCCGGCCATGTTGAGCATGATGGCCTCGTCGTAGCCGGCCCGGACGGCCTCGCTCTTGGCGAGGATCGAATTGAGGTAGCCGCCCGTGCCCTTCGCCGAGGGGATGAGCGATGCCGCGTCGATGCGGCGCCACGACGACACACGTACGCGAATGCCGTTCTCGACCCCGTCGTCCCCGAGGTAGGTGCCCCACTTCCAAGCTGCGATCATCGTGTGGACGGCGGCGCCGTGCGGGTTCAACCCGATCGAGCCGAGCCCGAGAAACACGAGTGGCCGGATGTACCCCTCGGCCAGTTCGTTGACCTTCAGCACCTGGCGAGCTGCGTCCATCAGCTCGTCGACGGTCACGTCGATGGGCAGGCCATAGGCCCGAGCCGAGTTGACCAGGCGAGCCATGTGTTCGCGGTGCCTGAAGATGGCCGGTCCGTCCGGGGTCTCGTAGGCGCGAATGCCTTCGAACACACCCGATCCGTAATGCAGACCGTGGGCCAAAACATGCACCGTGGCGTCAGCCCACGGCACCATTTCCCCGTCGAGCCAGATGAAACGAGAGGTTTCCATGGCTCTAGTTTGCCAGGTTCTCGCCGCCGTCGAAAAGATGCCTTCCATGCCAGTCGAGGATGGCTTCGAAACGCTCCCGCCGATGGCGCGGCTTGCCGCTGCGGGACAGCTCGTGACTCTCCCCCGGAAAGCGCAGTAGCTCCGCTTCCGTCCCGGCGACGAGCAGCGCGGTGAAGTACTGCTCCGCTTGCTCGATCGGGCAGCGGTGGTCTTGATCGGAGTGGAGGATGAGGGTCGGCGTCGTTGTCTGATGAGCGACCGAGAGCGGGCTCTTCTTCCACAGATCGACGAAACCATCGGGAAGTCGCGCCCCCGTGTACATCGCCGGGAACTCCGTTCCGATGTCCGAGGTTCCCGCGAACGACACCCAGCTCAGTAGGGCACGTTCCACCACCGCGGACGAGAACCGACGATCGTGCGCGGTGATCCATGCCGTCATGAACCCGCCGTACGAGCCGCCCATCACACCCATCCGCTTTCCGTCGAGGCGAGGATGGTGGTCGAGTGCGGCGTCGACCACCGCCAGCACATCCGCAAGATCGTTGACCCCCCAGCCGTCCCCGGTGACGGCCTTGACGTGATCAGAACCCCGGCCCGACGAACCCCGCGGATTGCAGCAGACGACAGCGTATCCGGCCGCCATATACAGCTGGAACTCGTCAAAGAACCCGTATCCGTACTGGGCTGCCGGTCCGCCGTGGATGTTCAACAGCACCGGCGCCGGCTCGGTGCCAGGCGGCACATACACCCAGGCGTCGATGTCGTAGCCGTCTGACGGCACGGTGAAGTGTTCCCCGACGGCGCCACCCACCCCCTGCCGGAACGACTCGTTGATCGCCGTGACGGGGCGGGCCGGTTCGTCACCGTCGGCGATCCACAACTCGCCGGGATCGGCGTACGACGTGCAGGTGAAGGCGGTCCTGTCGCCTCCCGCCGCCACGCCGGTCACGACTGCGTCACGTTCGTGCAGATGCCGGACGAGTCCGTCCGGGTCCACCTCACAGATGGTCACCCGTCCGGCGTCCTCGACGAGGATCACGGCATGGTCACCCCGCCAGGCGACCGGGTCGATCACATAGGCCATCCCCCGATCGAGCTGTCGGATCAGATTGACGGGTCCGGTTGGGTCGAGCCGCCACCAACCCACCATGTCGGGCCAGTCGGGACCCGTTTCGAGACCTTGCACGTGGAGCGCTCCGTCGGGGCGGTAACCGAGCCGGGTCCACAGGCCGAGATCTGCTCGCATCGTCAGCGATCCGTCAGCGAGATCCAACTCCCAGATCTGCGTCGTCAGGTCGTGCACGACCCGGCCGGTTCGGTCCGACAGGAACGCCACCTTTGATCCATCTGGCGACACCACCGGAAACTCCTCGTCGTATTCGCCGTCGGTGAGTCTCCGGCGGTCGCCCGACACCGCGTCGACCGCCCACAGCCGGAGTTGTCGGTCGTGGGTCCAGCCGATCGTGTCGAACCGATAGGGATGCGACGTCATGCGACGCGGAGCCCGCTCTCGCTCCTCGGGCGTCATGGCCTCGCGAGCCGGGTCGAGCGACGCCGCCGAGATCACCAGACCCGTCCCGTCTGGCAGCCAGCCATGCGAGACGACGCCGCGCGTGAAGTCCGTGAGGACCCGCGGTTCGCCACCTCGCAGATCGAGCACCGCCAGTTGAGGCCGGTCGTGTTGTGCTGAGCCCTTGCGCAAGAACGAGACACGGTCGCCCTCCGGCGACACGACCGGCTGGACGTCGGTTGGCCCATTGGTGAGCCGCCGAGCCCCTTCGGCGTCGGACCACAGCCACAGATGCCCGTCGTACCGATCGTCGGTGAGATTCGGGCGACTCGTTGCGAATACGACCCGACCATCCGGCAGCATCGACGGGTGGAGCACGGTCGAGAGGCGGGTCAGGTCGTCGAGCTGCACGGGTTCTCCTGTGGGTCTACGGGTTGACGGTACTCTGGCCGGGTGCATCGGGTCGTCGCTTCGTGGTTCGGTTCCGGACTCCTGCCGCGCGCGCTGTTCGGGCGCGATCTGGGGCCGGGAACGGTCGGTTCACTCCTCGCGTTCGCGATGGCGTGGGCCATCGGACCGGACCGATGGCCGTGGCAAGTGGCCGCGGTGGTCGTGACCGCCGGGCTGTCGCTGTGGTCATCGCGACCCTTCGCTGAACACGACGAAGATCCGGGGTGGATCGTCGTCGACGAAGCCGCCGGCATGTTTCTCGCCACGGTGGGACTTGCGATCGGCCCCGCCCTCGCCGCGCTGGTCGTGTTCCGGATCGCGGACGCCACCAAGAAGTTCCCGGGAGTCGCCGCCGCCGAGCGGCTGCACGGTGCCGTCGGCATCACGGCCGACGACCTCGTGGCTGGGGTCTACGGCCTGGCCGCCGGGTGGGCCGTGCAGGCCTGGATGGGCTGACTCAGGGCAGCTCCACGAACCGCACGGTGATGACCCCGTCGACGGCCCGAAGACGCTGCACCTGATCATCGGTCATCGGTTGGTCCAGGGCCAGACCCATCATGGCCGCCTCTCCCGTACCGGGCATACGTCCCACCACCATGTCGGAGATGTTGATGCCTTCGTCGCCGATGAAGGTACCGACGCGCCCGATGAGTCCCGGTGAATCCTCGTTCCGAACGATGAGGAGGTAACGATGCAGCGGGAGTTCCACCTCCAGGCCCTGGATCTCCACGAGCATCGGACCCTTCCGGGTGACGGTTCCGGCCACCGAGACCGGTTGGCCTGAATGCTGTCCGGACAGCCGGATGAGTGACACGAAGTCCTCGGCGTCTCCCGACTTCTCTTGCACCACTCGGATGCCCCGCTCGGCGGCGAGTCGATCCGCGTTCACGTAGGAGACGGAGTCGGTACTCGACGACCAGAGCGCTCCTTTGAGAGCCGCCAGTCGCACCGGCGTCACCGATTGTTCGCCGATCTTCCCCACCGCACTGATCGTGACGGCCTCGGGGAGACCCTTGGCGATCGCTACGAAGACCCGCCCGAGCGCCTCGGCGAGCGGCACAAAGGCTCGGACTTCGTCGCCGACTTCTGGCCCCAGGTCGACATTGACCGCCGAAGCCACGAGTTGGCCACCGAGCGCTCCTGCGACGGCCGCCGCGACGTCGGTACCGGCTTTGTCCTGTGCCTCGACCGTTGAGGCGCCCAGGTGCGGCGTGACTACCACTTGGGAGAGCTCGAACAACGGACTGTCCGTGAGCGGCTCTTCGGCAAAGACGTCCAACGCGGCGCCGGCCACCGTGCCCGCACGCACCGCTTCGGCGAGGGCTGCTTCGTCGATGATGCCGCCCCGCGAGGTGTTCACGATGCGCGTCTGCGGTCGCATGGCAGCAAAGACCGATGCGTCGAAGAGCCGTTCTGTGTCACGGGTCTTGGGGAGGTGAATCGTGATGAAGTCGGCTTCGGCCAGGAGCTCGTGAAGGTCACCGACCAGTCGTACGCCGACGCGGCGGGCGGCGTCCGGGGAGATGTACGGATCGAAACCGATCAGTGTCATCCCGAACGGTCGGGCGCGCTCGGCGACGAGCGAACCGATCTTGCCCATGCCCACGATGCCGAGCGTCTTGCCATGGAGCTCCACTCCCTGAAAACGTTCCCGATCCCACGTACCGGTCCGCAACGTGCTGTCGGCGGCAGGAATGTTGCGCGCCTGAGCCAGGAGGAGCGCCATCGTGTGTTCGGCCGCGGACAGGATGTTGGCCTGTGGAGCGTTGACCACCAGCACGCCGGCCGCGGTCGCGGCGTCGAGATCGATGTTGTCCACGCCGATCCCGGCCCGGCCGATCACCTGGAGATGTGGGGCCGCCGCGATCAGTTCGGCGTCGACGTCGGTGGCGGAGCGAACGACGAGGCCGACGGCGTCACCGAGGCGGCGCAGCAGCTCGGCGCGATCGACTCCCGACGCGTCGTCGACGTCACAGGTGTCGGCCAGTGCTTTGAGACCGGCCTCCGCCAGGGTTTCTGCCACCACCACTTTGGGGCGCATGCCCACCTCCTTGCCCCGCAATTGTGCCGCATCCTGAGACCCTCCACAAAGCGACCACCCGGAGTCACATCGGCCCGTCGGCTGCTCGTAGGATGAGAATGGAGAGCCCGCAGAGGAGAGTCGTATGGCCTGGCAACCGTCCGTGGTGGTAGCGGCAACCGACGGTTCCGACCGAAGCGTTGCGGCCGCCCGCGTCGCCGCCGATCTGGCCCGCGCCAGTGGGGCGGCTTTGCACGTGATCACCGCCGTCCGCCCACCCGAAGGCTGGTGGGGCATCGAAGGAGCACCGCCGCCGCCGAGAGCGGTGTCGGACGCCATCCTCGATGCGCAAGAAGAAGTCCTGGACGCGACGTTGAGCCAGATCGATGTGTCCGATCTCGAGGTCGAGACGGCTCTGCAGGTCGGCGATCCGTCCGGGGTGATCGTGACGTACTGCGGAGAGGTCGGAGCCGATGTGCTCGTCATCGGACGGCGCGGTGCCGGCCTGATCGAACGGTTTGTGATGGGCTCGGTCGCCGACCGACTGGCGCATTACGCGCCGTGCCCGGTGATGATCGTTCCCTAGATCAGTCTTCGCGCATCTTCGGACACGGCTGCGTTCTGGCTGGCGCGGTCCGGGCGCAATCGCCTGAGGTCGAGCGCCGGCGCTCGGCCGGTCACCAGTTCGGCAATGTGGCGGCCCATCGCCGGCGCGTGCTGGAGGCCGTGCCCGGAGAAACCGGTAGCCATGTAGAGCCCCGGCAGTTCAGGCCACGCCCCCAACAAGGCGTTGCCATCGAACGCGTTCTGAGCGTAGAGCCCGCGCCAGCCACCGGTGACGTGCAGTGCGTCGAACGCGGGCAGATGCGCGATCAGTTCCGGCCACAAGAGTTCGTCGAACCCGGCTCGATCGAACGCGAAATCGTCCGGTTGCCCAGGAGGCATCGCTCCCCAACCCATCTCGAACCGGTTCGGACCGGCGGGAATGGCGTACGCACCCGACGGGAGAAAGACGGCCGGCAGCGACGCCGCGTTCAGAGGAGCTTCGACCAGATACACGGT
This sequence comes from Acidimicrobiia bacterium, assembly GCA_041628225.1. Taxonomy (GTDB): domain Bacteria; phylum Actinomycetota; class Acidimicrobiia; order Spongiisociales; family JAENVV01; genus JBFKPQ01. Next base: position 15,836 of record JBFKPQ010000030.1, read on the forward strand.
CCGCATCACCGGCTCGACCGGTAGCTCGATTCCTGCGGTGCGGAGGAGAGCAGCCGACCAGGCGCCGGCTGCCACGATCACGACGGCGGCTTCCAGGAACCCCGCGTCGGTTTCGACACCGACGATCCGACCGCCGTTGGCACTCAGGCTCTGCACGACGGCTTGCCGATAGGTTGCACCGAGGTGCGCCGCCCGACGTCGGAACCCATGCAGGAGCGCGGCCGGATCGATGGTGCCGTCATCTGGCCCGTAGGCGCCTCCGTCCAAGTCCGAACGGAGCTCGGGCCAACGCCTTGCGATCTCGGTCGAAGACATCCACCGCACCTCCCCACCGAGGGAGCGTTGTAGGGCGATCTGGGCGTGGGTCGCCGCACGACCTGCTTCGTCACTGAAGAAGAGATTGCCTTGGCGTCTGGGGTCGAGATCGGGCCGCCACGACCCGACTTGCATGTCCGCCGGAAAGGTGGAGAACAGCTCGAGGCAGTAGCTCGACATCAGGACGTTTTCGGCGAGCGCGAACTGGATCCGGACGTTCCCCTCCGAGCGCAGTGTCGACGAGAACTCGTAGGTCGGGTCGCGCTCCACGACCACCACGTCGAGGGCCGGAGCGAGCGAAACGAGGTGATAGGCGGTGGCAGAACCGACCGCGCCGCCGCCGACGATGACGACGTCAGCCACGACGCCGTATCAGACCTGCGAGTACCAGAACCAGGCGGCAGCACCGATGATGGCTGCGTACACCGCGAACTTGAAGATCTTCTTGACGATCCAGAACACGACGAGCCCGGTGGCGACGATGCCGATGAGGAGCGGTAGCCATTCCATGCGGGTGGAGCCTAGAGGAACAACGCCGGCGTGAGACGCGGGACCACCACGTCGGCCGATGCGAGGTCATCGGGGCCCCATTGGTCGCGGACTACGGCGACGACGTACATGCCCGCAGCTCCGGCCGCCGCCACGCCGAGAGGGCTGTCCTCGACGGCGACACATCGTCTGGGGTCGACACCCAAGAGACGAGCGGCGGCCTGGAAGAGATCGGGTGCGGGTTTGCCTGCGCCGACTTCGTCGCCCGCCACCGAGACATCGAAGTATTCGTCGAGTCCGGTGGAGGTCAGCGAAACGTCGAGCCGTGCGCGCGGGGCCGAAGACGCCACCGCCATTGGGATGTCTCGGCGCGCCAGGACCGACAGCGTGTCCTCGGCGTCCTCGAATGCCTCCAGGTGACGATCGAACCGCACCACCATCGCCCGCACGACGGCCTCCCACAGGTCAGCTTGCGGAGGCAGGTCGGCGCGGGCTGCGAAGTGCGCATAGTCGTCGTCGAAGGTCCGGCCCGAAAGCTCCCGCCGGTCCTCGGCGGTGACCTCCACCCCGAAGGGAGCCAGCGCTTCGGCTACCGCTCCCCAGGCCAGCGACTCCGAGTCGACGAGAACCCCGTCGCAGTCGAAGACGACCGGGCGCGACACGGTCAACCGACGCGAGCGCGGAGGATGTCGGTGACCACCTTGGGGTCGGCCTTGCCGCCCGTAGCCCGCATGACCTGACCGACGAAGAAACCGATCAACTTGTCCTCGCCCGACCCGAGACGCTCGAACTGTTCCGGATGTGCCTCGATCGCCGCGTCGACGGCTTCTTCCAGCGCCGACGTGTCCGAGATCTGCAGCAGGTCGAGATCGGAGGCGACCGATTCCGCGTCGCCGCCTCCGTCGAGGAGGGCTCCGAGCACCTGCTTGGCGGCGGTAGCCGACAGGCGGTTGTCCTCGACCATGGCCGCCAAGGTCACCAGCTGCGACGCCTCGAGACGCGCGTCCTCGATCGACCGGTCCCCCGTTCGGAGCCACGCCGTCGTTTCGCCGGTCAGCCAGTTCGCCACCGTGCGCGGCGGCGCTCCGCCGCCCACGGCCTCTTCGAACCAGCGCCACATACGCTCATCGGACCCGACCAGCACGCCGGCAGCCGAGTCGTCGAGACCCAACTCGACGTAGCGTGCCTGTCGGGCGGCCGGAAGCTCCGGTAGTGATGCCGCGATCTCGGCGCGCCAACTCGAGGAGATCTCGATCGGCAAGAGGTCCGGCTCCGTGAAATAGCGGTAGTCGGAACTGCCTTCTTTCGAGCGCATGCCGTGCGTGACACCACCTTCTTCGTCCCAGTGACGGGTCTCTTGGACGATGGCCTCACCGGCTTCGAGCGCCGCCACCTGTCGGTGGATTTCGTGATCGACGGCGCGCTCGAGCGATCGGAACGAGTTCATGTTCTTGATCTCGACCTTCGTTCCGAACTCGTCGGTGCCTTCCGGCCGAACCGACACGTTGGCGTCGAACCGGATACTCCCTTCTTCGAGCCGAGCATCGGAAACCCCGAGCGTCCCGACAATCGAGCGCAGGGTCTGCGCATAGTTCCTGGCTTCGGCCGCCGACCGGAGGTCGGGTTCGGAGACGATCTCGACGAGGGGCACACCGGCGCGATTGAAATCGAGGCGGGTTTCGGTCGCGGCGTGGATCCGTCCTCCGTCGCCGACGTGGATGCTCTTGCCGGTGTCTTCTTCCATGTGGGCGCGGTTGATCCGAATCCGTCGGCTGACGCCGTCGGTGGCCACATCGAGCCAGCCGTCGTGACACACCGGAACGTCGTATTGGCTGATCTGGAAGTTTTTCGGCTGGTCGGCGTAGAAGTAGTTCTTGCGATGGAACTCCGACCGTTCCGAGATCTCGCAGTTGAGCGCCAGACCGATCTTGGCGATCCACTCGATGGCACGCCGATTCGTCACCGGCAACGCTCCTGGCAGGCCGAGACACACCGGGCACACATTCGTGTTGGGCGGACTCGTCACATCGACGCGGCAGCCGCAGAACATCTTCGAGTCGGTCATCAACTCGACATGTACCTCGATACCGATGACGGGTTCGAAGGTCATGCGGGCACTCCGACGACGGTCGGACGCCCGACGGGCTCTGCGACCTGCTCGACGGCCCGGGCCACCTGCAAGAGACGGGCTTCTTGCAGGGCCGGGGCCATCACCTGGAATCCGATCGGCAGGCCGGCGTCATCGAGACCCACGGGCACGGAGATCCCCGGATCGCCGGACAGGTTGATCGGGATCGTGCACACGTCGGACATGTACATCGCCAGCGGATCCTGGGTCTTGGCCCCGAGCGGAAACGCCGTCGTGGGCGCCGTCGGCGACACCAGCACGTCGGCCTGCGTGTAGGCGTCGGCGAACTCGCGGATGAGGAGTGTCCTGACCCGCTGGGCCTGGCCGTAGAACGCGTCGTAGTAGCCGGCCGAGAGCGCATACGTGCCCAAGAGCACCCGGCGCGTGACCTCAGGACCGAAACCCTCCGAGCGGGTCGCCGACATCATCTCCTCGACGGTCGCACCGTCGACGCGCAGCCCGTATCGCACCCCGTCGAAGCGAGCCAGGTTCGCCGAACATTCGGCAGGTGCGATCAGGTAGTACGCCGAAAGGGCGACCGACGCGGTCGGCATGGAGACGTCCACGATCTGTGCTCCACGTTCCCGAAGCCGGTCGAGGGTCCTTCGGAACCCAGAGGCCACCGAAGCGTCGATGCCCTCGGTCGACAGCTCGGCGACGACACCAACCCTCATGCCGGCAACGCCGTCGTCGAGGGTCGACCGCACGTCGTCGACGTCACCCGGATACGACGTGGCATCCATCGGATCGTGACCGGCGATCACTTCGTAGAGCATGGCGGCGTCCTCGACCGTCCAGGTCAGCGGGCCGATCTGGTCGAGCGACGACGCAAAGGCGATGAGACCGTACCGACTCACGCGACCGTACGTCGGCTTGAACCCGACGAGACCGCACAGGGCACCCGGCTGCCTGATGGATCCTCCGGTGTCGGATCCCAGCGCACCGAGCGCGCTGCCGGCGGCCACGGCCGCCGCCGATCCGCCCGACGATCCGCCCGGGACCGTGTCGAGATTCCAGGGATTCCGGCTCGGCCCGTACGCGGAGTTCTCGGTCGATGACCCCATGGCGAACTCGTCGAGGTTCGTCTTGCCGCAGATGACGGCACCAGCCCCCCGCAACCGGGCGACCACGGTGGCGTCATACGGGGGCTGGTAGCCACTCAAGATCCGAGAGCCGGCGGTCGTCTCGAGCCCGACCGTCGTGAGGTTGTCCTTCAGGGCGATCGGGATGCCGTCGAGGAGGCCGCGGGCCTGTCCCGAGGCGCGCCTCCGATCAGACGTCTCGGCAGCCTCGCGTGCACCGGCCTGATCGAGCGTGAGGTATGCGTGAACGTTGGCTTCGGTGAGCGACGCCCGCGCCAACACGGCCTCGGTGAGCTCGACGGACGAGAGCGAACCGTCGGCCAGCGCGGCGGCGGCGGCCGCGATGGTGAGATCGGCGGCGTCGGTCATTCGGTATCCAATGCCGGTGGAACCCGGAAGTAGCCGTCGACGGCGTCGGGAGCCTGTGCCAGCACGGTGTCTCGCTCGAGCGACGGCTTCTCGTCGTCCGCGCGGAAGGCGTTGGTCATGGCGAGCGGATGCGACGTGGGTTCGACGCCTTCGGTGGGCAGCCCTTGCACGAGGGCCGCGTGGTCGAGGATCACTCCGAGCTGGGTTCGATAGGCCTCGAGCTGCTCGCCCGTGAGCGCAATGCGGGCGAGCCGCGCCACATGGGCGATGTCGATGTCGATGGGCATGACGGCGATTCTAGGACCGTGGCGGCGACCTTCGACTCGCTAGCGTGAGCCGCGATGCAGCTCGTCTTCGCGATCCACAACCA
>JBFKPQ010000031.1:0-20463 GCA_041628225.1 Acidimicrobiia bacterium
CATGGCGAACTCCTCGCGCCACAGCCTGGCCCCGGTGAGGCGCGGGAGCAGGTAGTAGGTGGCTGCGAGATTGGCGAAGGTCAACCAACCGAACACCGCGGCCGTCATCGCCATCGGCGCCAGGCGTCCGTACGAGAACGGTGCGGCGCCCGCCAGGAAACTCGGATAGGCGAGCTTCAAGGCGGCGACGAGCGCCAGAAAGCCGGCGAGGACGAGAAACCCGAGCGAGAGGAAGACGTGGAGGCGGGCGGCCGCATCGGACCGGTCGGCCACAAAGCCGAGGGTGCTCCGATTCGTCGCTTCAGCCAACTGCCTCTCCTTGCCATCCACCGTGTTTGTTCCGCCGCGGCGGGCCGAAGCATACCCGAAGGGCGCGCCCGTTCCGTTTCCTCTGTGGCGGTTCGTCCGGCATTCTCGCTGGGCCGTCGCGAGCGCGTCAAAGCGACGACCTGAAGCGGCCGGATGGATTCAGAAACCGATACCCGATGTGCTAACAATCAGTCCGCACAGGTCGTTTCGTGGCGTGACGCCGCCCGTGCGAGGTGTGGCGACCGATGTGCGTTCGGCGCGGTAACGTGGTCCGTGAGATGAGAGATCGATGAACTGGCTGGCTCGGCTCGACGACAATCAGCGTTCGATCTTCGGTGGCATCGCCACCGCCGTCGGGGTGATCGCGATCACGCTCGGGGTCGTCTGGGCCCATTACGCCAATTTCCCCATCGGTGAACGGGTCGACACCTTCCTGGCCGAGATCCCGCGCGGCTGGTGGTCGGTGACCATCGGTCAGATCGTCGCCGTGGTCGGCAGTCAATTCGTCGTACTCGGTCTTCTCATGCTCTTCGTGATCAACAAGCCGATGACGTGGGCGCGGGCCGCGTTCACGTCGTTCATCGCGTGGTACGAGCTCATCCTGGTCTACGGCATCATCCCATCGGAGTGGCTTAACCTCACCCAGGGCCCGCTCGGGTGGACGTCGCAGAAAGAGATCCCCTTCATATCTCCGCTTCCGAGATGGCTCGTGCTCAACAATGAAGTCCGGCTCTCGCTCGCCGTGCTGAAGGACGCCATCTCCGGGGCCTATCACATGGTGGTTCTGGCCGGGGGCATCGTGTTCGCGTATGTCGTGCAGGACTTCGGCAAGCAGCCGGCGTCTGCGCAGACCGAAGCCACGTCGCCGTACGGCCGTCCGCTCGTGAAGGGCAGCCGCTGATGGCCGGCGCACGCGACATCTGGTTCGAGACGCCGCCCATCCGCGACGACTACCAACTCGCCATCGTCGATCCGGAGTACTTGAAGGCGAACGTCAAGCCCAAGCAGTTCCTGCACATCGACCAGTCCGAATGCATCCTCTGCGAAGGATGCGTCGACATCTGCCCGTGGAAGTGCATCCACTACTTGTCGACCGAGGCGATCGAGGAAGCCCATGGCGTTCCGCGTCCGGACAGTCCTGGGTTCTTCCTCGTCGACGAGGACGAATGCACGCGGTGTGCCCTCTGCGTCGACCGGTGCCCCACCAACGTGATCACGCTGGGAAAATTCGAAGGCTCGCTGTCCGATCAGGCCGCCGAAGCCGGGCTCGCTCCGTGGGACATCGACACCGGTCAGCGGGATCACAAGAATGGGTACGTCTACGGATTGCGAATGTGAGAGGTTGACGAGTGGCCAACGGCAACAACGACACCGGATTGCTGACCAAGGCGAAAGACGCCGCGTCGGAGGCGTGGACCAAGGTCCACGGCAGCCAGGTCATGGAATCCATCCTCCGTCCGGGATCTCCGTTCAAGAAGGGGTACTCCGACTCGCCCCGCAACCGGTCGTACGTGATCATGAACAACGTGCTGTACCACCTCCACCCCGTGAAGGTGAAGCGGCACGGCGTCCGGCTCTCGTACACCTTGTGTCTCGGTGGCCTCAGCTTCTTTCTCTTCATCCTGCTGACCATCACCGGCATCTTCCTGATGTTCTATTACGCACCGACCGCCGAAGCGGCGTATCGCGACGTTCAGGAATTGTCGACCGCCGTGGCGTTCGGGTCGCTCGTCCGCAACATGCACCGGTGGGGCGCCCATTTCATGGTCCTCACGGTGTTCCTGCACATGAGCAGGGTCTTCTATCACGGGGCCTACAAACCGCCGCGCGAGTTCAACTGGGTCGTCGGCGTGATCCTGCTGTTGCTCACGCTCCTGCTGTCGTTCACCGGCTACCTCCTGCCCTGGGACCAGCTGGCTCTGTGGGCCGTGACGGTTGGGACGAACATGGCCGGATTCGTCCCCGTGTTCGGCCCCCAAGTGAAGTTCATCCTGCTCGGGGCGGCCGAGGTGTCGGCCGACACGATTCTCCGCTGGTACGTCCTCCACGTGTTGTTCTTCCCGTTCATCACCGTGATCTTCATGGCCGTTCACTTCTGGCGTGTCCGGAAGGACGGCGGCATCTCCGGACCGCTGTAAGGAGCTGGCATGGCTGACATTCCAGAACATCTTCTTCGGCGATCTGCCGAGGCGAAGGCCAAGGCCCTCGGCATCCCGGTGGAGCAAGTGCTCGCCGAGATGAAGGGAGAGGCGCCTCCGTCGGGAGCCCAGCCGGAGGCCCCGTCGCCGCTGCCTCAACCGAAACCGTCGTCCTCTCCTGCCGAGGCCGCAGCCCCGGCTGAACCGGCTGCGGCGCCAGAGCCGGCTGCGGAAGCCGAGCCCGCCGCGGAAGCGTCGGCGCCGGCACCCGAACCCGCCGCGCCGCCCGCGGCTGCCGCCGCCGCCGGTCCGGTCGACTACGAGGCTGCGGCCGAACGCGCCGGCATGCCGGCCGGCCTGCTCGAGCGGTCGGTGAAGGCCAAGGCGAAGGCAACGGGTGCATCCGAAGCCGCCGTCCTGGCCGAGATGCTCGGCGACGAACCCCCCGCCGCCGACGTTCCGGCGGCCGACGCTCCGCCCGCCGTCAGTCCGGAGGCCGAGACACCCGCTCCAGCATCGCCGGCGCCTGCCGATCCAGCATCGCAAGCGGCCCCAGAGGCAGAACCTGGCGCCGACGTGGTGGAGATGCCCGCTCCCGCCGACGCGGCGCCGGCTGCACCGGCGGCTTCGACCGAGGTTCCGGCGGGTAGTCGGGTGGCAACCGCCGTGGCGCCCCGTCCCGTCGCCGCGCCCGAGGCGGCACCCGAAGGGATTCGGACGCAACGTCTCCTCACGGTCGTCAAGGCCAAGGCCATCCAGCAGGTCAAAGCCGAACCCACGGACAAGGTCAACACGTGGCCGCATCTGATGATCGCCGAGTTCGCGGCGCTCATGGCCGTCACCGCGGTGCTCATCGTCCTGTCGGTGATCCTGCAGGCGCCGCTGCTCGAGGCAGCCAACTTCAATGCCACGCCCAACCCGTCCAAGGCCCCCTGGTACTTCCTCGGCCTGCAGGAACTGCTGTCCTACTTCGACCCGCAGATCGCCGGCGTGACCGTTCCGACGATCATCGGTCTGGTCGGGTTCATGGCGATTCCGTACGTCGACCGGAACCCCTCCAACAAGCCGGCGGATCGCAAGTTCGCCATCTTCATGTACACGTTCTTCATCATGGGATCGGCCACCCTCACGATCCTCGGGGTGCTCTTCCGAGGCAAGGGCTTCAACTTCACGTACCCGTGGTCGGATGGGATCTTCTTCGATGACCTGAAAGACTGGGTGAACTTCGAATGACCACTGCACAGCTCATAGCCGTCTTCGGTGGGGCGCTGGCCGTGTTCGCCGCCCTCGCCGCCTTCGTCATCGCCTACCGTCGGACGCCCGCCGAGGCGCCATGGGAGGCCCAACTCGACAAAGACGCCCGCGCCGCCGACTCGGGTGCCCTTCCCTCGGCGGTGTACGCGGCCCGCGAACCCGAGGCCGAGGTCGTGGCGGAAGCCGACGAGACCGAGGAGCCGAGTAGTCGCGTAGCGGTCGCCGTCGTCGAAGCACCCGTGGCGGCGGTGGCTTCGCAGCGCGTCGTCGAGATCTCTCCGGAGCAGGCGGGCGTCAACCGCCGGCAGTTCTTCAACCGGGCCCTCGCCGGTACCTTCTTCGGATGGCTCGGCATGCTCGGCCTCGGCTCGCTGGCCATGCTGTGGCCTCGTGTCGCCGGCGGGTTCGGTTCCGACGTCGATGCGGGCCTCATCCAGGACATCCGCAACCAGATCTTCCAGCCCGACGGCACGATCACACCGTTCTTCTACCCCGAGGCGAAGGCATGGATCGTCCCGATCGAGCCCGACGAGCTGGCGGGTTCGCAGTTCGAGGGCATTTCGACGGATGCGGGCGGGCTCATGGCGGTGTGGCAGAAATGTGTGCACCTCGGCTGTCGCGTGCCGTGGTGTCAGACCTCACAGGGTTTCGAGTGTCCGTGCCATGGCTCCAAGTACAACTCGGTCGGCGAGTACGAAGGCGGTCCCGCGCCGCGCAATCTCGACCGATTCGTGGTGGAGGACCAGGACGGCCGGTTCATCATCAAGACCGGCCAGGTCATCCCGACCGAGCGTGCCCAGGTGAAGAGCGTGAAGTATCCGCAAGGTGTGAGTTGCCTGGGGTGATCGCGTGAGCAGCATCGTCATCGTCGTCGTAGCCCTCGGCGCGCTCGCCTGGCTGGCCCTGCTCGTGGCCACCGGTCTGCGCGGCCGGTCCAGCGAGGAGATCCCGCCGAACCTCGAGCTGTTCAAGACCGACGACGAACTCGAAACGAGTCGCCTGGACCGTGTTCTGGCGGTGTCGGTGATCTTGGCCGGATTTCTCGCTATCTCGCTCCCGGTGTACTGGCTCGGCGAGGTGGATCGCCAGGAAGGCTTCGAGCACGAGTTCGAAGAGTTGGCGATCGAACGCGGCGAGCATCACGTCGATGAGTTCGCCTGCGCCTCGTGTCACGGCGCCGGATTGGTGGGCGGTGTTGCGAGCTACGTCGACGCACGTTCCGGCATCCAGGTGTCGTGGCTTGCACCCGCTTTGAACGACATCTACTACCGCTACTCGCGCGACGAGGTGAAGTTCTGGCTGCAGTACGGGCGGGCCAACAGTCCCATGCCCGCCTGGGGTGAACTCGGCAACGGTCCCATGAACGACGCCCAGCTGGAGGAGACGCTCGACTACCTCGAGCACATCCAGATCGGCCAGGCCGATGCGCTCGCGGCGACCGAAGCGCAGATCCAGCTCGCCATCAACGCGCTCGATCAGGCGGACGGCGTGGTGGCGACGTCGATCGAAAACCAGGCAGAACTCATCGAGTTCTACGAGACCGCACCCGAGGTGCTCGCGCGGGTCGCGCCCGTCGCCGAGGCGGCACGGCAACTCCTCGACGCGGCCGGAGAAGGGATCGATGTCGACGAGGACGGACTGGCCGACCGCGTCGAAGCCGCCCTGACGGCGGCCACCGCCCAGGCCGAGGCCACCGGCTACGCCCCGCTGGCCGGATTCGCCAAGACGTTCGACCCGCGCAACCCGGACACCGGCGGAGTCGGTGACGGCGATCTCGTCACGGCCACGGCTGCCGTGGCCCGCCTCGAAGAGGCAGCGCTCACCCTGCAGATCGCCACCGACAACCAGGAGCGGCTGCTGGAACAAGCGGAGTTCGGCCTCGCCTTCCTCGAGCAGGCCGCCGAGGAGCGGCTCTACTCGTTCGACATCCAGGCCGTGGCCGACGCCACCTTCGATGGAGACGTCGCCAAAGCCACCCGCGCCATCGGGGTGTATCAGGCCAACTGTGCGCGCTGTCACACGTCCGGCTACTCGGAAGGGCCCGCGTTCACCCAAGAGGCCGGTTCGGGCGGCTTCGGGCCGGCGCTGTGGGAAGGCCGCCCCAATGTCCAGTTCCTCGATGTGGAGTCGATGAAGGAGTTCATCGCCAACGGTTCGGAGATCGGGAAGGGCTACGGCGTCAACGGCATCGGGCGCGGCTACATGCCGGGCTTCGGAGCAGTGCTGACGGGAGAGGACCTCGATCTGGTCATCGAGTACCTACGCGGCGAGACCCTGAGGTGATGTGATGCGACTGCTCATCCGTGAAATCCTGTCCGCCAATCTGCTGTTCACGGGCATCCTGCTCACCCTCGTGTCCGTGATCGTGTTCTACGGCTCCGCCTATCTCATCACCGCCACGAACCTCGGCAAGCGGCTTGCGTTCCTCGTCTCCGGCGCCGGGATCTTCGGCTGGACCGCGTTGAATTCGCTGTTGTTCGTCCTCTACGCACCGCGCGGGCCACGACCCGCCGACTTCGAGGGGCTCAACGCGTTCGAGATCCGGATCATCCCGCTCACGTTCATGCTGGCGTCGCTCATCCTCTTCGGGATGTTTCTCGTGGCGCTGTCGCGTTACGAGTCCGAGCAGGATCGCCAGGTCGACGCTTAGGCCTGCCGCGCCTGGTAATAGCTGAGGATCTGCAGCTCGGTTGCCAGATCGACGTGGCGGCACTCCACGCCTTCCGGAGTCTGGAGCACCGCTGGGGCGAAGTTCAGGATCGATGTGATGCCGGCCGCGATCAACACGTCGGCTACCTCCTGGGCAGCTCCAGCCGGAGTGGTGATGATCGCCATGGCGATCTTCTTTCGGCGGACGTCGGCGGGCAGCTCGTCGAACGACTGCACCACGTGTTGGTCTACGACCGTGCCGACCTTCTTGGGGTCCGCGTCATAGATCCCAGCGATCGAGAACCCGGCGGCACCGAAACCGCCGTAGTTGGCCAGGGCAGAACCGAGGTTGCCGACGCCCACGATGACGACCGGCCACGCCTCCACGAGGCCGAGCTCACGTTTGATCTGCAAACACAGGTGGAGCCGGTCGTACCCGACGCCCCGGACGCCGTGCGAGCCGAGGTACGAGAGGTCCTTGCGTACCTTCGCCGGATTGAGATTGGCGAGTTGGGCCAACGTCTCCGACGACACGGTGGTCTCGGCATCGGCCATGCTCTGCAGACACTGCAGGTAGAGCGGAAGGCGCGCCACCGTCGCCTTGGGGATAGTGACGTGATTCACGAGCGGCACGTTAGTGCGGTAGAGAAGAAAGCTGGAATCGTCCGATTCACGACATGTGACGGCCCCCGGTAGCCTGACGGCCATGCAGGATCGAGTCGATGTCGTCGTCGTCGGAGGAGGGCCCGCCGGGTCGTCGGCGGCCTACTGGGCAGCTCGCGCCGGGCACTCCGTCGTGCTCGTCGAAAAAGCCGAATACCCGCGCGAGAAGACCTGCGGCGATGGTCTCACCCCCCGCTCGATCTACGAGCTGGAGTTGATGGGATTCGATTTCGGCGTCGCCGAGTTCCATCGGATCAACGGGCTGCGATCGTACGCCGGCGACACGCTCCACCTCGAGATGGAGTGGCCGCAGCACTCGAAGTACCCGGACTGGGGCGGCGTCATCCGCCGCATGGATCTCGACGCCCAGACGGCGCGCCTCGCCGAGAAAGAGGGTGCGGTCGTTCGCCAGAAGACGACGGCCGTCCCGCACTTCGTCGAGGGACGACTGGCGGGCGTGGAGTTGCAGTCCGGTGACGAGACCGAGACGCTCGAAGCCCGCATCGTCGTGGTGGCTGACGGGTCGACCTCTAGATTCGGCCGGGCGCTCGGCACCCAGCGCAACAAGGACTTCCCGCTCGGGCTGGCGGCACGCGGCTACTTCGCCAGCCCGATGTCGACCGACGGCTTCATGGAGAGCCAGCTGGACATCCGCGACGCCAACGGCAAGTCGATGCCCGGTTACGGATGGGTGTTCCCGCTGGGAGACGGCACCGTGAACGTGGGAGTCGGGCTGTTGTCGACGTTCCGTCATTGGAAGGCCGTCAACACCACCAACATGATGGCCGACTATGTGCGCGCCGCTCCGAAACACTGGGAGCTGTCGGCCGAGGGTCAGCTGACCGATCCGAAGGGCGGCAAGCTGCTGATGTCCTTCTCGAAGGGCCCGCGGCACGGCCCCAACTGGGTCGTGGTCGGCGATGCCATGGGAGCCATCAACCCGTGGAACGGTGAAGGCATCGCGTATGGCTACGAGACCGGGCGGATCGCGGCACGGCACATCCACGCCGCACTCGCCGCCGACGACTTGAGCCTGCTGGCTCGCTACACCACGGAACTCGATGACACGTTTGGTGACTACTACCGGATGGCCCGGGTGTTCGTGAAAGCGATCGGCTACCCGTGGGTGATGCGCTCGCTGGCTCATACCGGGCTCCATTCCAAGCCGCTCATGGAGTGGGTGCTCAAGGTCATGGCCAATCTGCTCGAGGAAGAGGACAAGTCGATCGGCGACCGCGCGTACGACCTGCTCGAGGGAATGGTCAAACGAGCCCCGGCCGCCCTGTCCGACTGAACGCTCCGTTTTGTCGGTCGCTGTCTAGGCTTTCTAAGCTGCCGAGCGAGAAGGAGGACTGGTGGATCTTCCGGCGTACCTGCCGATCGCGATCATGTTCTTGCTGGCGACGGGCTTCGTCGTCGTCTCGCTCAGCCTCGCCTACCTCGCTTCTCCCAAGAAGCCCACGCCGGAAAAGCTCGCGCCGTACGAATGCGGCATCGTGCCGGAGACCGAGGCCATCCAACGCTTTCCGGTCCAGTTCTATCTCATCGCCATGCTGTTCGTGATCTTCGACGTGGAGATCGTGTTCTTGTTCGCCTGGGCGGTCATCTTCCCGGAACTGGGCTGGTTCGGTATCGGCGAGGTCGGCATCTTCACCGCGCTGGTCGTGGTCACCCTGGCCTACGTGTGGGGGAGGGGTGCCCTGGACTGGAATCTCCCGCTGCGGACCCGCCGTATCCAGTCGGACTTCACGCCCGATGTCGGTGAGGCGGCCTGATGGTCACGACGGCCGCCCCTCCGGGCTTCCTGCTCACCAACATCAACAAGATCGCCCGCTGGGCACGTACCCGGTCCATGTTTCCCGCCACGTTCGGCTTGGCGTGCTGCGCCATCGAGATGATGGCCAGCGGCACCGCGCACTACGACCTGGCGCGTTTCGGCATGGAGGTGTTCCGCGCCTCACCCCGGCAGGCCGACCTCATGATCGTCGCCGGCCGTGTCTCGCAGAAGATGGCGCCGGTGCTGCGCCAGGTCTACGACCAGATGCCCGAACCCAAATGGGTCATCTCGATGGGTGCTTGCGCATCGTCGGGTGGCATGTTCAACAACTACGCCCTGGTACAAGGGGTCGACCAGGTCGTTCCGGTCGACATCTACGTGCCCGGTTGCCCACCCGGCCCACAGTCGCTCATGCACGGCATCTTGACGTTGCATGACAAGATCATGTCGGGAGAGCTCGCCCGTGACTGACGAAACCGCCGAAGTCGCCGCCGGGCCGGTGGTCGAGCGTCCGCTTCCGAAGTCGGAGCTGCTCGCCGCACTCATCGAGCCGTTTGCCGACGCCGAGTGGGAGCTGTCCAATGGGCAGGACGTGGTCGTGCTGCCCAAGGACCAGCTGGCCGAGTTCGGCGCGGCCGCCCAGGCGGCCGGATTCGAGATGTGTGTCGACGTGACGGCCGTCGACTACCTCGGCAAGCGCAAGATTCGCTTTGAGGTCGTCGTCAATCTGCTGTCCATCTCGCAGGGCGTCCGCATTCGAGTTCGGTGTCCGGTACCGGCCGACGACCCGGTGGTTCCTTCGCTCGTGCCCGCCTATCCGGGCGCCAACTTCTTCGAGCGCGAGGTCTACGACATGTTCGGCATCGGCTTCGACGGACATCCCGACCTGACCCGCATCCTCATGCCGGACGACTGGGAAGGTCACCCGCTCCGCAAAGACTACGGAGTCGGTGCGGTGCCCGTGCAGTTCAAAGAGGCGAACCAGGTGATCTGATGGCTACCACCGATCGACGCACCGAAGACATCTGGGTGTCCGGCACCGAGGAACCCGACTGGGTGGCGCACGCCACCGACGAGGGCGACCAGCGGATGCGGTCGGCCGAGACCGCAGAGCGACTCCGCGAGCAGCTCGGGACCCGAATCGTGGACGACGTCCTGTACGAGACGGACGTGCCTGAAGACGAGCGGATGATCATCAACATGGGTCCGCAACATCCGTCGACCCACGGCGTGCTGCGGCTGCAGGTCGAACTCGAAGGCGAGATCGTGCGGCGCGTGAAGCCGGTGATCGGCTACTTGCACACCGGGATGGAGAAGACGGCGGAGACCCTGACCTACCTCCAGGGTCCCACGAACGTGACCCGCATGGACTATCTCGCACCGTTCCATAACGAGTTGTGCTTTTCGCTGGCTGTCGAGCAGCTCCTCGGGATCGATCTGCCCCCGCGGGCCGTAGCCATCCGGGTGCTCATGACCGAGCTGAACCGAATCTCGTCACACCTCGTGGCGCTCGCCACCAACGGGATGGACGTCGGGGCGCTGTCCATGATGCTGTATGGCTTCCGCGAACGCGAGCAGCTCTTGGCGTTCTTCGAGAAGGTCACCGGCCTGCGCATGAACCACAACTACATCCGCCCGGGCGGCGTGGCCGCCGACCTGCCCGACGGATGGGAAGACGACGTCGACGAGATCCTCGAGACGTTGCCAGGACGACTCGCCGAGTACGACGATCTCCTCCGGGCCAACCCGATCTGGTTGCGCAGGACACGCGATGTGGGCGTCATTACCGCCGAGGAATGTCTCGCCTACTCGATCACCGGTCCGGCATTGCGGTCGACCGGGCTTGCCCACGATCTCCGCAAGTCCGCTCCGTATTCGGGCATCGACCGCTACGACTTCGACGTCGCCGTCGGCGAGCGGGGCGACAGCTACGACCGCTACCGGGTCAAGGTGCGCGAGATCGAGCAGTCCCTGCGCATCGTGCGCCAGGTCGCCGACGCCATGCCGGCGGGCGACTACAAGACCGACGACCGCAAGGTCACCCCACCGCCTCGCAAGCGGATCGACGAGTCGATGGAGGCGCTCATCCACCACTTCAAGATCTACACGGAGGGCTTCAAGGTGCCCGAAGGAGAGGTATACGTGGCCGTCGAATCGCCGAGAGGCGAACTCGGCTGTTACCTCGTGTCGGACGGCGGAGCGAAGCCGCTTCGGATGCATACGCGCGCACCGTCGTTCGCCAACCTGCAGGCCATTCCGATCATGCTCGCCGACTCGTTGGTGGCCGACACGATCGCCGCGCTGGCCAGCCTCGATCCGGTCATGGG
This sequence comes from Acidimicrobiia bacterium, assembly GCA_041628225.1. Lineage (GTDB taxonomy): Bacteria > Actinomycetota > Acidimicrobiia > Spongiisociales > JAENVV01 > JBFKPQ01. The sequence goes on from JBFKPQ010000031.1 coordinate 11,118, forward strand.
CGATGTCGACCGCTGAAAACCTTTATGGTCAGCGGCGAATCTGCCGATTGAAGGATCATGTCCGACGGAGTCAGGAACGCCGGCGCCGCTGCTGACCGAGTTCAGCGGCATATCATCATCACCTTGTGGTGGTTGGCTCTGCTGGCGGCTCCAGCCGTTCTGGCCATCTCTTATCAGGCTTCCGGCGTCACACGAGGTGTCGTCCTGGCCCCGATGGGCATGGTCCTCGTCGCCAGCTATCTCCTGATGCGCCGTCACTACCGGGCTGATATCGCGCTGCTGACCACGGGTGTGATCACGGGCGTGTCGCACGTGTTCTTCGGTTCACACGACATCGAGATGACGTCGGGCGTGATCGTGGTGGTGGCGGGAGCGCTCGCCACGATGTTCGTGCCCTCGTTTCGCCGTTCGATCACCGTCACCTACGGCCTGTTCACGTGCGTGCTGGCTTGGGGGTGGGGCGACACCGCGGCCGAGTCGCTGCTGTTGATGCTCACCATGACGGGGTCGTTCGCTCTCGGAGCCTTCTCGCTGTACCACGTCGCCACCACGATGCAGTCGACCAGCCGTGCCTTGCAGCAATCCGGCAAAGCGATCGACGAGGTTCCCGTGGCGGTGTTCGAGGAGGATTTCTCAGAGCTCCAGCGGGCCTTCCGCCAACTGCGGGCGGCCGGCGTCGTCGATCTCGGCGCGTACCTCGAAGCTCAGCCTGACCAGGCCCTTCGTCTCATGCGCCTGATCACGGTCGTCTCGGTCAACCGCGCCGCCGAGGATCTGTTCCAGGTGCCCACCGATTCGCTGCTCGGCCCCTTGCGTGTCGACGACGAACACAGCCGGAACCTCGAGGCCTACGTGGCTGAGCTGACCGCACTGTGGGACGGCCGGGTGCTGGAGGGGTCCCAGAATTTCGACCTGCGGATCGGTGGTGAAAAGCGGACGGTGGCGGTCAAGGTCTTGTCCGACGGCTTGCGGTCCGGAGAGTCCACCTCCTATGTGGCCATCACGGACGTCACGGAATTGATCGCGGCGCGCGATGCCCTGTCCAAGCTCAACCGGGCCAAGGACGAGTTCATCGCCAGCATCAGCCACGAGCTGCGAACACCGCTGACGGCAGTGTTGGGATTCGCGAGCGAGTTGCGAGGGGCGGCCGCGGACGTCGATTCGGCCGAACGGGAGACGTGGCTGTCGTGCATCGTCGAACAGAGCCGCGAGATGGCCTACATCGTGGAGGATCTCTTGGTCGAAGCCCGCGCGGACATCGGAGCCGTCGCCATCTCTCCGGTCGTGTCCGATATCGGGTCACTCGTCGCCGGCACACTCCAGGACCTCTCGGTGCAGCTCCCGGTCGAGGCACCTGACGATCCCGTGTACTGCGATGTGGATCCGGTCCGCTTCCGCCAGATCGTGCGCAACCTGGTCACCAACGCACAGCGCTACGGCGGCCCGAACCGCTGGGTCACGCTCGACATCGACGGCGAGACGGTGCACGTCGAGGTCCACGACGATGGTCCTGGTGTGCCCGACGACATGGCGGAGCGTATCTTCGAGACGTTCGTGTCCGCTCATGCGCCGCGCGCCGCCACGGCATCCGTGGGGCTCGGCTTGTCCGTCTCTCGTTACCTGGCGCGCCGGATGGGCGGCGATCTGGTGTATCGATCCGGCGACGAATCGAGCGTGTTCACCCTGACGTTGCCGCGTGTCGAGGCGAGCGTGCCGTCGGCGGTCTGATCGCCCGTCCGATTCAGAAACTGCGTTCCGTTCTTGTAGTCTGCCGCACCGATGAGCTGGTCGGCGGACACCCTCACCCGAGCGCGGGATATCATCGCTCGCTACCCCGAGCCGAGGTCCGCCGTCATGCCTCTGCTGTACATTGCCATGCGGGAGGAGGGGCACCTCACCGACGACGGCATGCGACAGGTGGGAGAGCTGGTTGGCCTCACGCCCGCCCAGGTTCGTTCGGTCGCCACGTTCTACGTGATGTACAAGACCGAGCCGAAAGGCAAGTACCTCATTTCGATGTGCACGTCGATCTCGTGTTTTCTCATGGGCGCCGACGACGTGCTGCATGCCCTCGAGGAGGCGTCCGGTGTACCGGCCGGCGAATCCGACGGCGTGATCGCGGTGGAGCACGCCGAGTGCATCGGAGCGTGTGGTGGGGCACCGGCCTGTCTCGTCAATTACGAGCTCGTCGAAGGGCTGTCGGTCAGCAAGGCCGCCGAACTCGTGGAGTGGCTGCGCAACGCTCAACCGGATGCCATCAACACGGATGAGTTGCAGACGTTGTTCGGGGGTGACACTTCGTTCGACTGGGCGATCAAGGAGAACAACTCGGCGATCGGCCCGTATCCCGCTTTCCCTCCGTTCGGCACCGCCGAGCGCAACACGGACGCGCTCGAACCGAATCGGAGCCGCCCCCTATGAGTCGGTTCCCGCTCGTCATCACCAAGCGGATGACCGAGTATCCCTCGGACTCACACACGCTCGACCGTTACCTCGCCACCGGCGGGTACGAGGCCGCCCGCACGGCGTTGGGCAGGACGAGGGAAGAGCTCGTCGAACTCGTCAAGGAATCCGGGCTGCTCGGGCGGGGCGGTGCGGCCTTCTCGGCCGGGCTGAAGTGGTCGTTCCTCGCCGATCCTCGGCCGGCCTACCTGGTGGTCAACGGAGACGAGTCGGAGCCCGGCACCTTCAAGGATCGCCAGTTGCTGGAGCGAGACCCGCACCAGATGATCGAGGGCATCATCATCGGCTCGTGGGCGAACCAGGTCCATCATGCCTTCGTCTACATCCGGGGTGAGTATCCGAAGCCGGCTCGGCGCGTGCAGCAGGCGGTGGCCGACGCGTATGCCGCCGGCTATCTCGGCAAGAACATCCTCGACAGCGGATACGACCTCGACGTGACCGTGCACCTCGGCGCCGGCGCGTACATCTGCGGTGAGGAGACCGCGCTCTTGAACAGCCTCGAGGGTCGGCGTGGCGAGCCCCGACTCAAGCCGCCCTACTTTCCGGCCGCGAAAGGCCTCTACATGATGCCGACGATCGTCAACAACGTGGAGACGATCGCCAACCTCCCCCACATCATCGAACACGGGGCCGAGTGGTACCAGAGCCTGTCGGATTGCGAGGACACCGGCACGTTCATGATGTCGGTGTCGGGTCATGTGAAGAAACCCGGCAACTACGAAGTCGTACACGGAATCACGTGGCGGGAACTCATCTACGACATCGCCGGCGGCATGCGCGACGACAACGATTTGAAGGCCTGGGTCCCCGGAGGCGCGTCGGCGCCGTGGTTCGTGCCCGACCTCCATCTCGACAAACCGATCACGAAAGCCGCCTGTGCCGACGATGGCTCGATGCTGGGCTCGGGAGCCGTGATCGTGATGGACCACACGACCGACATGGTGGCGGCAGCCGAGCGGCTCGTGCGGTTCTTCGCCGAGGAGTCGTGTGGCCAGTGCACGCCGTGCCGTGAAGGGACGACCTGGCTCGACATGATCCTTCAGCGGATGCTGCACGGAGCCGGCCGTGAGGCGGATCTCGGTCTCCTGTACGACGTCTCCGACAACATCAGCGTCGGTATGGGCTGGCCTCCAAAACAGACGACCATCTGCCCGCTGGGTCCGTCCGCCGTTTCTGCGGTGAAATCGCTGCTCGAGCACTTCCGTCACGAGGCCGAGGCGCACATTGCCCGAGCCACCCACCCCGAGACGCGGCCGGCGGTGCCGGTCACGATACGGAGGGGCGCGTGAGCGCAGAGATTCGCATCACCATCGACGGCCAGGACCTGCACGTCCCCGGCCATCAAGTGCTCATCCACGCCGCCCAGGACAACGGCGTGTACATCCCGAGGTTCTGCTGGCACCCGCGCATGAAGCCGGTCGGGATGTGCCGTATGTGTCTCGTGGAGATCGAAGGTCCCCGAGGCCGGATGCTCGTTCCGTCGTGCACACAGCCCATCCACCAAGGCATGGTGGTCCATACCCAATCGGAGACCGTCAAAAAGGCGCAAGAGGGTGTGCTGGAGTTCCTTCTTGCCAATCATCCGCTCGATTGTCCCGTGTGCGACAAGGGCGGCGAGTGCCCGCTGCAAGACCAGACCATGGCCCACGGGCCCGGTGAGAGCCGCTTTGTCGAAGAAAAGCGTCACTACGAAAAGCCCATTCCGATCTCGGATCTCGTCATGCTGGACCGTGAGCGCTGCATTCTGTGCGCGCGTTGCACGAGGTTCTCCGACGAGATTTCCGGCGATCCGCTCATCGAGTTCCAAGACCGTGGCAACGCCACGCAGGTCAACACGTTCCCCGACGAGCCGTTCGCGTCGTACTTCTCGGGCAACACCGTGCAGTTGTGCCCGGTGGGCGCCCTCACGGCCACTCCGTATCGTTTTCGGGCTCGCCCCTGGGACTTGCGAGCCATCGCCTCCACGTGCTCGATCTGCACAGCAGGTGACAGCATCACGGTGCAGTCGAGCCAGAACCAGGTGCTGCGGTATCTGGGCGTCGACAACGACGCCACGAATCACGGCTGGTTGTCGGACAAGTGCCGGTTCGGTTTCGAGTACCTCCATGCCGAAGATCGGCTCACCGCCCCGCTCGTGCGCGGACCCGACGGGGAACTGCACGAGACCGACTGGGCGACCGCGCTCAGTTACGCAGCCGCCAAGCTGACGGAGATCATCTCGAAGCGAGGAGGCGGAGCGGTCGGCGGCCTCGGGGGTGCGCGGGGCACAAACGAAGATGCCTACGCCTTTGCGAAATTCATGCGTGTCGCGGTCGGATCGAACCACCTCGACGCCCAGATGGATGACGGCCTCGATCCCCAGTTTCTGGCGGCGCTCGCGGGCAAGGGAACCATCGGCGACCTGGAATCGGCCAAGACGATTCTCCTGTGGGCGGCCGACCTCAAGGAGGAGTACCCGACGCTCTATCTCCGGGTTCGGCGTGCTGCGCAAGAACTCGGCGCACGCCTCATCGTTGTGCACCCGCGGGCGACCGGTCTGGACGACCGCGGCACCGATGTGATCCGCTACCGCCCCGGCCAGGGCGCCGAGACGTTGCGAGAGTTGGCCGCCGGTGAAGGCGAGTTCGCCGCGGTGCGAGCCGCCCTCGACCACGGCCCCGTCGTGGCGATCGTGGGTCGGACCGGACTCACCGAGTCGCCGAAGCTCGCCGAAGCCGTCGCCGCGTTCGCCCGGGATCTACCCGATGCCTCGGTACTTCCGCTCGCTCGGCGCGCCAACACGTATGGTGCCCTCGACATGGGTGTCGCCCCGACCCTCCTTCCGGGCCGGGCTCCCGTCTCCGGCATCGGGTGCGCCAACCTCGTCGAGTCGTGGGGCGGAGTGCCGGAGGGATCTGGACGCGACTGCCGCCGGATGCTCGAAGGCCTGCAGGATGGCTCGCTTGCCGCCCTCGTGATGGTCGGGGCCGATCCGGTGTCCGACGTTCCGGACGGTGCGATGGCTGCGTCCGCCCTCGAAGCCGCCGAGTTCATCGTCGCCGTCGATCTGTTCCTCACCGAGTCGTCGCGTCATGCCGACGTGGTGTTCCCGGCGCTGGGTTTCGCCGAGAAGGAGGGCACGGTCACCAACCTCGAAGGACGTGTCCAGAAGGTCAACCGCGTCGTTCCGGGAGCGGGGCAGTCGCGCGAAGACTGGTCCATCCTCGATGACCTGGCGATGCGCATGGATCGACCAATCCATCTGGCCTCGGCCGAGCAGATCAGCAAAGAGATCGCCCACGTGGCTCCCGCCTACGAAGGCGTTTCGTGGGATCTCGTCACGTGGGACCATCCGGACGGTGCCGTCGTGCCGCTCGAAGCGCCCCGCGCCCCGCTCGAATACGTCCCGGTGATGGCCGATGCTCCGAAGCCGCGGGCGAGCGCCTTCGTGCTGCATGTCGCCCGTACGCTCTACGACGCCGGCGTCGTATGCAGCCGCGGTATGGCGCTCAAGGATCTCGCGCCGGGTGCGGCCGCCCACCTGACGCCTGGTGACGCCCAGAGTCTCGGCGTGGGCGCGGGAGGCGTCGTACGTGTCGTTTCGGGTGACGTCGAGGCGGACCTCCCGGTCGTCATCGACGATTCCCTCACGCCGGGAGTGGTGTACGTGCCCTTCAACCAGCCGGGCGGGCCGCATCTCGGCCACGAGCTCGCCGTTACGGTGGAGGCGGTGTGATGGAGACGTTCGATTGGGTGCTCGCCGTCGTGAAGGTCGTGGCGGCGTTCGGCCTGTTGATGACGGTGACCATCCTGCTCGTCTGGGGCGAACGCAAGGTGGTGGCCGACATGCAGAACCGGCTCGGTCCGATGCGAGCCGGTCCGTTCGGCGTGCTGCAGACGGTGGCCGATGGCCTGAAACTGTTCTTCAAGGAACAGATCACGCCCAACCGATCGGAAGTGGTCGTCTACCTGCTGGCCCCCTTCCTGGCCGTGATCCCGGCGTTTCTCATGTTTCTCGTCGTGCCGATCGGGAAGCCGTTCACGATGACGATCGGTGGCCAGGTGCGGGAGATCAGTCTCCAGGCGATGGACCTGAACGTCGGCCTCCTGTACATCCTGGCGATCTCGTCGGTGGCCGTGTACGCGGTGGTGCTCGCCGGCTGGTCGTCCGGTTCGAAGTACCCGCTGCTCGGCGGCGTCCGAGCTACGGCCCAGGCGATTTCCTACGAGGCGGCCATGGGCCTGGCGTTGGTGGCGCTGGTCGTATACGCCTCGATCTCCGATCCGTCCGCCGACACCATGTCGGTGGCCAAGATCGTCGAGCTGCAGCGGGGGAGTTACGCCACACCGGGCGGATCGGGTCTCCTCAACACGCTGGCCGGGTTCGTGCCACGCTGGAATGTGATTCCCCAGTTCATCGCGTTCGCGGTGTTCGGGATCGCCGCCATCGCCGAGACCAATCGTGCCCCGTTCGACCTGGTCGAAGCCGAGCAGGAGATCGTCGGCGGTTTCCACACCGAGTACTCGGGGATGCGGTTCGCCATGTTCTTCTTGGCCGAGTACATCAACATGTTCACCATGTCGGCGATCGCGGTCAGCCTGTTCCTCGGCGGCTGGGATGGCCCGTTCCTCGATTCGCTCGGCGGCCTGGCCGCGACCGGCCTGTCCATCGTGTATTTCTTCGCGAAGGTGCTCGCGATCCTCTTCTTCTTCGTGTGGATCCGTGCCTCGTTGCCGCGTTTCCGGTACGACCAACTCATGCAGCTCGGCTGGAAACGGCTCATCCCCACGGCCCTGGTATGGCTGGTGGCGTCGACGCTGGTCGTGGCGTGGCGCCAATTCGGGCTGCCGTGGACGTGAGGAGTTAGCGATGGGCGTACTCGGAGATCTCGCCAAGGGCATGGCCGTCACGTTCCGCCAGATGGTCGCCACGGTGTCGGGTCGCGGCCTGGTCACGACCCAGTACCCGAAGGAGATGCGTCAGAAGCCCGAGCGTTTCCACGGCCGCCACGTCCTCAACCGGTATCCGGACGGGATGGAGAAGTGCATCGGCTGCGAACTGTGCGCGGGGGCGTGCCCGGCACGCTGCATCTACGTGCGCGGTGCCGACAATCCGATCGACGAGCCGGTGAGTCCGGGCGAACGGTTCGGGTTCGTCTACGAGATCAACATGCTCCGCTGCATCTTCTGCGCGCTGTGCGTCGAGGCGTGCCCGACGGAGGCGATCACCATGACGCATCTGTTCGAGATGTCCACGGGCTCGCGCGACGACGCCATCTACACGAAGACCGAACTGCTCGTTCAGCCCGACGGCACCCCCAATCACATGTTCCCCGACGATCCGCTCGCCGACCTGTCCGAGCTTTCCGACGGCGACGGCTGGATGCGCGCCACGGCGCCGCAGGGCCGCGTCGCCTACGAGGGGATTCCCGGATGGACCCCGTCGGCGGGCGTCGGCCTCCGTCCACCGGAGATCGGCCAGCTCCGTCCGGCCGCGGACGAGGAGGAGTGATGGAAGCCGTCCTCTTCGTCGTGTTCGGTGCCGTCGCCGTGGCCGGTGCCCTGACCGTCGTCATGGCCCGCAATCCCGTCTATTCGGCGCTGGGCCTGATGGCGACGATGTTCTCGCTGGCAGTGTTCTACATCGTCCACCTGGCGCACTTCGTGGCGGCGGTGCAGGTCATCGTGTACGCCGGGGCGGTCATGACGCTCTTCTTGTTCGTCATCATGCTCATCGGGGTCGATCGGGCCGAAGACATCTCCGAGAACCTGCCCTTTCAGAAGCAGATCGCCATCGCCCTGGGCGTCGTCGTAGTGGCGCTCGGTGGGGTCCTGGCCTTCCGAGGCCGTTTCACGTGGGTGCTCGCCCCGTCTGCCGGCGCCGACCCGGCCGCCACCAATGGCACCATCCAGTCGGTGGGCAGGGCGCTGTTCGGTGTCGATCCGACCGGGGTGGTCGGTCAGACCGCGGGGTGGGCCCTGCCGTTCGAAGCGGTGTCGTTGTTGCTCATCATCGCGGCGGTCGGCGCCATCTCCTTGGCCTTCTTCCGTCCGCTGCGGCGCCGCGGGGGAGACGAGTGATGGTCGACGCCTCGTGGTACCTCGGCCTGGCCGCCCTTCTCTTCTTGATCGGGAGCGCCGGCCTGCTGACCCGCCGTAATGCACTGGTCATGTTCATGTCGGTGGAGTTGATGCTGAACGCAGTCAACCTGACGTTCGTGGCGGCCGGTCGCTCTGTCGGCAACTTCACGGGCCAGGTCTCCGTGTTCTTCGTGCTCGTCGTTGCCGCCGCCGAAGTCGTGGTCGGGTTGGCCATCATCGTGGCCGTGTTCCAGAAGCGGAGTACCGCGTCGGTCGACGAACTGTCAGAGATGAAGGGCTGAGCGGTGATCGATCTCGCCATCGACAACCTCTGGCTGGTCATCGCCCTACCGCTCGCCGGGGCCGTCGCGCTGCAGTTCGGCGGCCGGTTCCTGAAGGAGCCTCTGGCGGGTCATCTCGCCACCGCTGCCATCGGCGGTGCCTTCGCCGTGGCGGCGATCGCGGCCATCCCGCTGTTCCAAGGCCACTTCGAGCCGCAGCGCATCCTCCTCTGGGACTGGATGCCCACCCTCGGTGCAGCGTTCGAGCTGAGGTGGGATCCCCTGGCCGGGTTGATGACCCTCGTCGTCTCGGGCGTCGGCACCCTCATCCATCTGTATTCGATCGGCTACATGCACGGTGACCCGCGCTTCCACCGCTTCTTCGTCTACCTCAACCTGTTCGCCGCCTCCATGCTCACCCTCGTCCTGGCGAACAACTTCGCCATGCTGTTCGTGGGCTGGGAACTGGTCGGCCTCTGTTCCTACCTGCTGATCTCCTTCTGGTTCACCCGCACCTCGGCGGCGGCCGCCGGCAAGAAGGC
>JBFKPQ010000032.1:0-20308 GCA_041628225.1 Acidimicrobiia bacterium
AGTCGCCGAGGAGGCCCGCAACGTCCAGGTCCTCGGTGGACGGATCCGGCACATCGACCGCCGGGGCGTCTGCTTCGTCGGCACCCAGGTCGAGGTCGGGGATGTCGAGGTGGGTGACGGCTTCTTCGAGGTCGAGGTCGGCTTCTGGCGCGTCGAGGTCGGGCATGTCGAGGTCGACGTCGGCTTCAGGCACGTCGAGGTCGGGTATGTCGAGGTCGGCCACAACGCTGTCGAGGTCCACGTCAGTGCCAGCGTCCGACCCAGACTCGTCGACCGCGACGCTCAGATCCTCGGCTTCGTCGGCACCGGCCGTCGCAGGCGCGTCGTTACCGAACAGCCCCGTGCCGGCGAGCATCGCCGAGAACGGGCCTCGCTGTCGGGGAGCCTCGGTGGTCGCAGCTTCCGGTGCAGGCGATGCGTCGCCTGCCGGGTCGAGGTCGGAGAGCTCCGCCAGCGTCGCTTCGATATCGCCCGAGTCGGGAATCTCGATGGAGGGTATCCCGTCGACCGGCGTCTCAACGTCCGAGTTCTCCGCAAGATCCGATGCGGTGGACTCGAAACCGGCCACCTCGAGCGAACCCATGTCGAGGTCGTCGACCTCGACATCTGCCGTGGGCGGCGGGGGAGGCGGAGGCGGGAGATCAGGGGTCGGCTCGGGCTGCGGAGTGTCTTCGGGTTCGACGGGGGTAGGATCGGGCGCGTCCAATCCCCACGGGTCGCCGCTCGAATAGTCGTTGTCGGTCACCGAGGCTCCTTCGGTGGGCTGTGGGCGAGAATACCGCACCACGCGGTTCGTACGATGCATACCTATCTTCGGCCATGAAGCTGTCCGTCATAACCATCTTTCCCGAGTTCTTCGACTCACCACTCGGCGTGAGCATCGTGCGGCGCGCCATCGACGCCGAAGCTCTCGAGGTCGACATCTGCGACCTGCGCGATCACGCGGCGGGCCCGCATCGGCAGACCGACGACGCCCCCTTCGGGGGTGGAGCGGGGATGGTGATGACGATCGAACCCTTGGACAACGCGCTCCAGGCCCGTGCCGGGTCGCATCGGGTGCTGCTCGCTCCCGCCGGGAAGCCGCTCGATCAGGCCATACTCGACCGGTGGTCGCGGCTCGACCATCTGACGCTGGTGTGCGGTCGGTACGAAGGTGTCGACCAGCGCGTCGCCGACCACCTCGTCGACGAGGAGGTCTCGGTCGGCGATTTCGTCCTCGCCGGCGGAGAAGCCGCCGCTCTGGTGATCATCGAAGGGATCGCCCGTCTGCTGCCCGGCGTCCTCGGTAATCCGGACTCGATCGTCCGCGAGTCGTTTCGGGACGGGCTGCTCGAAGAACCCCACTACACGCGGCCCGCCGATTATCGAGGCTGGTCGGTCCCTGAGGTGCTGCTGTCAGGCGATCATCGCCGAATCCAGGAGTGGCGGGACGAGCAACGGCTCGAGCGGACGCGACAGCGGCGTCCCGATCTCCTCGAGGATTGACCTGGCGCATCCCCGAGGTGTTAGCATGCTGGTTCCGGCCCACCTCACCTGGCCCGGGCTTTTCAAGGAGTCTCCGCATGAACGATCTGCACCATGTCGAAAACGCGCACGTCCGCGATGACATCCCTACGTTCGGACCTGGCGATACCGTGAAGGTGCATGTCCGCGTCGTCGAAGGGGGCCGTGAGCGAACCCAGCTGTTCGAAGGCGTCGTCATCGCCAAGAACGGCGGCGGAGCTCGCGAGAGTTTCACGGTGCGGAAGGTCAGCTTCGGTGTTGGCGTCGAGCGTGTCTTCCCGGTGCATGCTCCGATCATCCAGAAGATCGAGGTGGCGCGCCGCGGCGATGTGCGACGAGCCAAGCTCTACTACCTGCGCGATCGGGTCGGAAAGTCCGCCCGCATCAAGGAGAAGCGCACCTGAGCGTCGACTCGGGAGCCCGCGATCCATTCGTCTCGGGCGAGGCGGTCGACGTCGAATCGAAACGCCACGGTCGGCATAAGGAGAAGCAACGGTCGTTCTGGGCCGAACTGCCCATCCTGATCGTCGTCGCGCTGGCAGTCGCAATCGTCATCAAGACGTTCTTCGTGCAGGCCTTTTGGATCCCGTCGGGTTCCATGATTCCAGAACTTCAGATCAACGATCGCGTGATGGTCAACAAGCTGTCGTATCGGGTATCCGAGCCCGTCAGGGGAGACATCGTGGTGTTCGTGTCCCCGTTCGCAACGGACACCGACGACGACTCTCTGGGAACTCGCATCGTCCGGACGATCGGCGAATCGCTGGGCATCACGACGGCGGCCGTTCCGGACGACCTCATCAAACGGGTCGTGGGCCTTCCGGGTGAGACGATCGAGATCCGGGAGAACACCGTGTTCGTCGACGGCGTCGCCCTCGACGAACCGTATCTGCCGACCGGAATCACCATGGATGACATGCCGCCACGCACGTTGCGCGCCGACGAACTGTTCGTGATGGGCGACAACCGCAACGCCAGCTCGGACAGTCGTCGATTCGGTCCGATCCAGATCGACGACGTCGTGGGCAAGGCGTTCGTCCGGATCTGGCCCGCCGATCGGTGGGGAGGGCTGTAGTTCTGTCACCGGCGGCCGATATGACTACGGGGTGGTTTCTCTCGACGGAAACGCCCCGATCGGTACACTGTGGCTTCACGACCGAGAGCCGGAGCATGAACGAAGAAGACCTCGAACGGTACGAATCGGAAGTCGAACTCCAGATCTACAAGGAGTATCGAGACGTACTTCCGATGTTCCGGTTCGTGGTCGAGACCGAACGGCGCTTCTATCTGGCCAACAAGGTGGACCTGCGCGAGCGTTCGGCCGACGGATCCGTGTACTTCGAGATCGAGATGGAAGACGCCTGGGTGTGGGACATGTACCGCCCGGCGCGCTTCCTCCAGAACGTGCGCGTCCTCAGCTTCCGCGACGTCAACATCGAAGAGCTGGAGCCGGGTACCCAGATCTGACACGACGCCGCGTCGGGTCGGCCGGTGAACAGCTTGCTGAGCGATTCCTCGCCCGGCGCGAAATAGCGGTCGAACAGCGCAACGTGCGGGTCGGTCGGGGAGAAATCGATCTCATCGTCCGAGACGGACGACAGCGGGTGGTGGTGGAGGTGAAGACTGTCACCGGCTCCGACCCAGCCCGCGGCTACACCCTCGACAAAGCCGAACAGGTCCATCGACTGGCTCGCGCCGTCGGCGCAGCCCGCGTCGACTTGGTCACCGTCGTGCTCGGTCAGCGTGGCGTGACGTTCAGGTGGTATCGCGGGGCGTGAATCTCCGCTGCTCTTTGAACCAACACCCCCGGTGCCAGTGGCGCCGAAGGTCCGGCGCTTCGTCCGGTACGACGACCAGGTGGCCAACCCCCGCTTCGATCATCGTGTCACAGCCCGGACACACATACCGCTTCGTGGACTGATACGGCTGCACCGGCGACACGGTGTGGGTCACCCGAAGAAGCCCCAGCCGATGGCCACCGCGATGAGGATCAGAGCGCCCGCCACCATGGCGACGTCGATGCCGGTCCGTCGCCTCCCGCCACGAAACGGATTGAACCCCATGGGAACATGGTAGGGGTTCTACGAACCGCGGAAGTTCGGGTCGCGCTTGTCCAAGAAGGCGGACACGCCTTCGAACGCGTCGTCGCTGGCGAGACAGATGGCCTGTCCCTGGCTCTCGTAGTCGAGTGCTTCCTCGAGCGTCCAACCCATCGAACGGTGCAGACCCGCTTTGGCGATCCGCTGCGCGACCGGGGCACCGCCGGCGAACCGTCGGGCGTGGGCGGTGACGGACTCGTGGAGGTCGGCGACCGGCACGACCTCGAGTGCCAGGCCGATGTCGACCGCCTCGGTCGCCTCGACCATCCGACCGGACAGTGCGAGTTCCTTGGCACGCTGCAGCCCGACGGCGCGAGGCAGCAGCCATGTTCCACCGAAGTCGAGCGTGAGACCACGCCGGACGAAGATCTCCGAGAAGCGTGCCGTTTCGGCGGCCACAACGATATCGCAGCCGAGCGCGAGGTTCATTCCGGCACCGACCGCGACTCCCTCGACGGCGGCGATCGTCGGTTTCGTCACGTGGTGTAGAGCGAGCGCGGCCGCGTGTGGACCGGCCATTGCCGCGAACCGATCAGTGGCCAGTCGTGAAACGGATCCGTCTCCGCCCAGGTCGGCACCCGAGCAGAAGTTGCCACCCGCTCCGGTGACGACCAGGACCCGTTGGGCGGACGTCTCAAACGCTCGCCACTGGTGGGCGAGTGCCTGCCAGCCGTCGGGCGGGATCGCGTTGAGGCGGTCGGGGCGATTGATGGTCAGCCAGCGGACCGGGCCCCGGTCGTCGACGATGAACATCGTCTCAAACCTAGACGTGGCCGGGTGCTCGCGGGATCTGGGCGAGGGCCCTTCGACGAGCGGCCACGATTTCCGCGCAGATCTGGTCGAGGCTGTCGAGCAGCCACAGGTGCGCGGCTTCTCCCGGGCGGTAGTCGGCTTTCGCCATGCCCTGAATGCGTCCCTGCTCTTGGAGTTTCTTCACCTGACCGAAGTTGTTGGCCGGCTCCGTGGTGTAGACGCCGAGTGTCTTGCCGCCGTTGGCATTCAGGATCGAGAACACGGGAACGTCCGATGGCCCGTCGGCGATGTAGATCATGTGACGTATCGGGACCCGACGCTGGTCTTCGGACATCCGGGAGTTCACGTCGATCTCCGGCGACCGGTTGACCCCCTTGTTGATCTCGAAGATGGCGCGGGTCTTCGCCGTATTGTCGATCGTGTACCCGAGGTGGCTGATGGGTACCTCGCCGTCGGCCACCGGCAGCGTCTCGAGGTAGCCGGGTGGCGCGGGCCGTTCGATGAAGTCGTTGGCCCAGATACCGTCGATGTGGTCAGCGATGACGTTGCCCTCGATCATCGGGACGATGCCGGTGGACACCACATAATGCTCGACCGTGATCCCGGCTGCCGCGTAGGCGTCGACCGAGGCAACATGTTCTCGGGTGAGGTCGAAGAACTCCGGGATGCCTGGCGCGGTGGGCACTCGGGCTCCGAGTTCGCGCAGCTTCGCTCGCGTGAGACCTTCGAAGAGGCCGTGCTCCACATAGGTGAGCATGTGGCCCAGATAGGCCAGATCGCGTGCGGCTCGGACGCCCTGGTCCCGGTAGTGGCCCACCAAACCGTCGACTTCGCTCCAGAAGCGCTGCGGATCGACTTCGTATTCCGCGAAGATCGGATCCTGCTGATTGCTAGGAATCAGCGTTCGGTCGTAGTCCCAGATGAAGGCGACGACGGTCTGTGCGTACAGGGGCGGCGGCATGGCCTCAGGGTATCTCGGGCCGCCCGAAGTGCACGAGTCCGCCCTCGGTCCACCAGGGTTGCAACGTGACGTCGCAGCCGCGCAGGGCGACGTGGGCGATGCCGAGTTTGCCGCTCGGCACGAGAACCCAGACGTCCCAATCGCTCGCGGTGAGACTGGCCACCGTCCGGGCCAGCGCCGCCGGCTCCGATCCGCGGGACCACACGACTTCGATCCGGCCTTCGGTCCGGCTGGCGATGGTGGGTAGGGGAGTGGTCACGTCGACCTCGACGTCGAGTTCACGGGCGCGATATGCGGCAACCGTCGCTTCCATGACCTGGTCTGTCTCGTGGTACTCGATCGCCAATGCCATGTCCGTCCCTCCTCGAATGACATCAGTGTAATTCAAGTTCGAGCCCGGCGCACGCCGATTACGATGCGATGGACGGCTACGAAACCACCGCTGGCGGTTTCGTAGGGGTGCGGTAGGAGCGCGTTGCGGTTCGGGCGACCGCAGATCTCCTACGGCCGGCGACGGCCATCTACGGGCAACCGCCGCAGGCTCTCGACCGTGTCCGACCCGTCGACTCGGGGCGTCTGCGCTGTGGGCGCCTCGAGTCGCGTTCCCGTCACACCCGTGCCATACGGTCGAGCCATGTACGCATCTGTCTCGTCCGTCGCCCTGCTGGGCGTCGAGCCCCAGCCGGTCACGGTGGAGGTGTTCGTCGCCCAAGCCCACAAACCCACGTTCACGATCGTCGGCCTTCCCGACACTGCGGTGCGAGAAGCGCGCGACCGGGTCCAGGCCGCCATCCGATCGACGGGGTTGACGTTTCCCGGTGGCAAGATCACCGTGAATCTGGCGCCGGCGGGCCTCCCGAAGGCCGGTTCTGCGTATGACCTGCCGATCGCGCTCGGCGTGCTCGTGGCGGCACGCCTCGTGGGGACCGAAGCTGCCGACACGGTGGCGCTCGGCGAGCTGGCGCTGGACGGCACGGTGCGCACCGTGCGCGGCGGGCTGGCGGCCGGTCTCGTCGCCCGCCGAACCGGTCGACGATGCATCTTGGACCCGCACGGAGCCGGGGAAGCGGCGCTCGTCGAGGGCGCCGATGTGCGGGCGGTCACCTCGCTCGGCCACGCGCTGGGTGTTCTCGTATCCGACGCCGATGGTGCGGTGGTGGCGCAACCGCCCGAAGGCGGCGGCGCGACCGTGGATCTCGCCGACGTGCGCGGACACGCCGAAGCACGTCGTGCCCTCGAGATCGCCGCGGCCGGGCGCCATCACGTGTTGCTCTGGGGGCCGCCGGGCTCGGGCAAGACCATGCTCGCTCGTGCGCTGCCCGCCATCCTGCCGCAACTGGAACCGTCCGAAGCGCTCGACGTCGCCCAGGTGTGGGCGGCGGCAGGTCGGCAGCCACCTTGTCGAACGACCCGCCCGTTTCGTGCTCCGCACCACACTGCCACCCCCGCCGCCCTGGTCGGAGGGGGGAGCGGTCTGCCGGTGCCGGGGGAGGTGTCGCTGGCCCACCGAGGCGTGCTCTTCCTCGACGAACTCGGTGAGTTCCCTCCGCATCTCCTCGACACGCTCCGCCAGCCCATCGAGGACGGTGAGGTGACCGTGGCCCGCAAAGGAGTCTCGGTCCGCTTTCCCGCCGCCATCCAGGTCGTTGCCGCCACCAACCCATGTCCGTGCGGGTACGCCACCGACGCCAAGGTTTTCTGTCGCTGCTCGCAGACCGCGGTCGACAAGTACCGCCGCCGGTTGTCGGGTCCACTCGTCGACCGGTTCGACGTGCGGATCCCCGTTCCTCGCCCCGATCGCGCGGCCCTCGTCGGGCCTCCGTCCGAGCCCTCAGCGGTGGTATCGGAGCGAGTGGCGGCCGCGCAGGCGTTTCGGGCCGCGGCCGGGCGACCGGCGGGGCCGCTGAACAGGCGTCAGCTCGATGAACTGGCCTGGACGCCAGCCGCCATGGGTCTGCTCGAGCGATCGATCGATCGGCTGGCCCTGTCGGCGCGGGGCTTCGATCGGGCCAGGCGGGTCTCCAGAACGATCGCCGATCTGGCGGCTTCGGAGCCGGTCGACGGGCCGCACGTTGCCGAAGCGTTGGCGCTGCGCGGGTCGCTGTGAGCACCGAAGATCGGCTGCGACTGGCGTTCGTCGCCATGCATCCCGACCGCAGAAGAACACTGCTCGGACGCCACGGATCGGCGGGGGCAGTCCTCCGCCGCATCGCGTCCGGTGCGATCGATGTGCCGGCTACGGCGAAGGCCGCTGCGGCCGTCTCGGCGGACGAGCGCCGGACCGCCCTGGCGGCGCGAGGTATCGAAGCGGTCATGGCCGAAGACCTGCCGGAACAGCTCGCCCAACTACCCGAGGTGCCCGATGTCCTGTTCGTGCGCGGAACGCTGCCGACCCAGCCGGGCGTCGCCATCGTCGGTAGCCGGCGAGCCACGACCTACGGACGGACGTTGGCGCGCGCCCTCGGTTCGGCTGCCGGACGCCACTGGCCGGTCATCTCCGGTCTTGCCCGAGGCGTCGACGGCGCTGCCCACGAGGGAACCGTCGGGGTCGGCGGGCGCGGCGTGGCGGTCCTCGGGTGCGGGATCGACCGCTGGTATCCGGCTGTCCACCGGCGGCTCGGCGAAAAGCTGCTCGAAGGGGGTGGTGCCGTCGTGTCCGAGTACCCGCCCGGGACGCCGCCGACCGGGTGGCGTTTCCCGCCCCGCAATCGCATCATCTCGGGTCTCGCCGAGGTCGTGGTGATCGTCGAAGCGGCCGTGCCGAGCGGTGCGATGATCACCGCCCGGCTCGCCCTCGAGCAGGGCAGGTCGGTGTTCGCGGTACCGGGAGACGTGGATCGGCAGACGTCGGCAGGATGCAACCTGCTCATCCGCGATGGAGCCTGGCCCGTGTTCGGTCCGGAAGATCTCGTGGCCTCGCTCGGGGTTTCGCCCGAGCCGCCGGTGGACCCACCGATCGCGCTCGGACCGAACGGCACGACGGTGGATGAACTCGCGGCAACGTTGGGTGTTCCGGTCGACGAGGCGCTTCGGACCGTGGCGCAATGGGAACTCGACGGCGCCGTCCGGCGTGCCCACGGACGGGTACTGCCGGGGGGCGCTTGACAGCGCCGGCGGCTTCGTCCACGATGGCTGCCACATGCCAGCTCGTCACGTGTTTGCGTTCTACTTTTTCGGCCCTTCGGGGTCGGAGTAGCTGGCGTACCTGGTACCTACTTCGATCCCGAGCCGGCGGCTCGGGATTTCTTTTTCCCGGGGCGCCACGACAGGAGCGGCCATGTCCGACATCACGAACCCCCGGCCCGTCGAGGACACGCATGTCCGCGAGCTGCTGCCACTGCACACGCCGCGTCGGGTCAAGCAACGGCACCCCAACCGATCGCATGAACTGATCGCGAACACGCGGTCCGCCATCGCCGACGTGGTCCACGGGCGCGACGATCATCGCCTGGTCGTCGTGGTCGGTCCCTGCTCGATTCATGATGTCGAAGCGGCCTACGACTACGCGCACCGCCTCGTCGAACTGCGCGGCCGGTACGAGGACGAACTCGTCGTCGTCATGCGGACCTACTTCGAGAAGCCTCGCACCACCGTCGGCTGGACTGGACTCGTGTACGACCCGCAACTCGACGGTTCGGAGGACATTCCCACCGGCATCGACGTATCGCGGAGCCTGCTGGTCGGCATCAACGAACTGGGCGTTCCCTGCGCCGTCGAGCTGCTCGACCCGATCACGCCGCAGTACTACGCCGACCTCGTTTCGTGGGCTGCGATCGGCGCCCGAACGGTCGAGAGCCAGGTCCATCGTCAGTTGGCGTCCGGTCTGTCGATGCCGGTCGGGTTCAAGAACGCCACCGACGGGCGGGTGAAGGTGGCCGCTCAGGCGATGGAGGCGTCGGCGAGACAGCACAGCTTCTTCGGCATCACCACCGATGGTGAGGTCGCCATGGTGCGCACATCGGGCAACCCCGATGTCCACATCGTCCTGCGGGGCGGCACGTCCGGCACGAACTACGACGCGGCATCGATCGACGCCGCCGCCTCGATGGGTGCCGATCAGGGGATCGAACGCTCCGTGATGGTCGACTGCTCCCACGGCAACTCGTCGAAGGATCACCGGCGCCAGACCGGCGTGGCGCAGACCGTGCTCGACCAGGTTCGGGACGGGGATCGCCGCATCATGGGTCTCATGATCGAGAGCCACCTGTCGGCGGGTCGTCAGGACTGGCAGCCCAACTCGGAGCTGGCCTACGGCGTCTCGATCACCGACGCCTGTATCGGGTGGGACGAGACGGCCGAGCTGCTCGACGCGTGTGCGGCCGCCGTGAAGGGTCGTTGACCGGTCGGGTCCCGGCGGCAAGGATGAGGTGATGCCGCTCCCGGATCCACCTGCTTGGGCCAGCCCCGCAATCCACGCCTACCTCATCCGACTCCGGACGCAGCGCGGCTTGTCGGTCCACTCGATCGAGGCATACCGGCGCGACCTCGGCCAGTTCTCGGCATTCTGCGACGGAGCGGGGTGCGGTTCGCTCGCCGAGATCGACCGTTTCGCCATCCGCGCGTTTCTCGGGTACCTCGATGCCGAGGGCTACGCGCGTCGGTCGATCAACCGGAAAGCCAGCTCCATCCGCTCGTTCCTGGCCGACCTCGCCAGGCGCGGCGATCTTCCAGCCAACCAGGCCGATCTCGTGGCCCGTCCCAAGCAACCTCATCGCCTGCCGAAGGCGCTCCCCAAGCGAGCCGTCACGACGGTCCTGGATGCGATCGACGGTGACGCTCCCGTCGACCTGCGAGATCGGGCGCTGCTCGAGTTGCTCTATGCGACCGGTCTCCGCGTGTCGGAACTCGCGTCTCTCACCGTGCAGGCAGTGGGGCGCGACCGGCTCAGTGTGCGTGGCAAGGGCGACCGCGACCGTGTGGTGCCCGTCGGCAAGCCGGCCCGGGTCGCCGTCGAGGTGTGGGCCGATCGGGGACGCCCTGCGTTGGTGTCGGCCGCGGCCGGTGATGCCCTCTGGGTCGGGGTGCGGGGCGGCCGCCTCGACGTGCGCGGGATACGCCGAATCGTCCACCGACGGGCCGGGACGTTCCCTCATGCCCTTCGACATTCGTTCGCAACGCACCTCCTGGAAGGGGGCGCCGACCTGCGGGCGGTACAGGAAATGCTGGGGCACATTGATCTCGCGACCACCCAGATTTACACTGCCGTGACTCGGGAGCATCTCAAAGCCACGTACGAGCGGAGCCACCCGCGTGCATGAACCCACGGAAGACCACATCCAAGAGCTCTGGTCGTCGTTCAAGGCGACCGGCGACGAGAAAGCCCGCGAAGGCCTGATCCTCCACTATTCGCCGCTCGTCAAGTTCGTCGCGGGCCGCGTGGGCGTCGGGCTGCCGCGCAACGTCGAGCAGGCCGACCTGATCTCGTACGGGATCTTCGGTCTCATCGACGCGATCGACAAGTTCGAGCCGGAGCGCGGATTCAAGTTCGAGACCTATGCCATCACGCGGGTCAAGGGGGCGATCCTCGATGAGCTGCGGGCGCTCGACTGGGTCCCACGTTCAGTACGGGCCCGGGCGCGCGAGATCGAACGTTCCCTGCAGGAACTCGAGCACAAGCTGCAGCGGACGCCGTCGGAAGAAGAGCTCGCCGCCCACATGACGATGGACCTCACGGCGTTGCAGGATGCTCTCGGCGAGATCTCTTCGCTCGGGTTGGTGGCTCTCGACGAACTCCTCGGACGTGATTCCGACTCGTCGTCGGTCGGTGACCTCTTGCCGGATCCACGCGGGGTGAGCCCCGAGGCCGCCTTCCAGGTCGAGGAGATGAAACGCGTCATCGCCGACTCCATCAACCGGCTGCCCGATCGGGAGCGGCTCGTCGTGACGCTCTACTACTACGAGGGCCTCACGCTCGCCGAGATCGGTGAGGTGCTCGGTGTCACCGAATCGCGGGTGTGTCAGATCCACACCAAGTCGGTGATGAGCTTGCGCAATCGGATGACCGAACCGACCTACCGCTGAGTCGCACGCCTCCCGGAGGCAGCACTACACTCGCGGCGATCTTCGGATCGAGAACACACGCCTCGGTCGACGTCCCCACGGTCTGGATGCATCCAGCGGGGAACAACTGCCGCCCAGCGGACACCGGCGCGGAGGAACAACCACAAGGAGCACCACCATGGCTGTGACCATGAAGCAGCTGCTGGAAGCCGGTGTCCACTTCGGACACCAGACCCGGCGCTGGAACCCCAAGATGCGCCCGTACATCTACGGCGAGCGCAACGGTATCCACATCATCGACCTGCGGCAGACGCTGGAACAGGCGAACGACGCCGCGGCGTTCGTCAAGTCCCTGGCCTCCGACGGGGGGTCGCTGATGTTCGTCGGTACGAAAAAGCAGGTGGCCGGCGCCGTGGCCGAACACGCCGAGCGCTCGTCGCAGCCCTACGTCAACTTCCGGTGGCTCGGCGGCATGCTGACCAACTTCTCCACCATCCAGAAGCGGATCTTCTACATGAAAGAACTGATCCGGATGGAGGAGTCCGGCGAGATGAACGCTCTCCCAAAAAAGGAACGCCTGCGTCTGCGGCGTGAGCTGGAGAAGCTCCAGCGTAACCTCGGTGGCGTGATCGGCCTGAAAGCGCTGCCCGATGCCTTGTTCGTGGTGGACATCAACGTCGAAGGCACGGCCATCAAGGAAGCCAATCGCCTCGGTATCCCGGTCATCGCCCTCGTCGACTCCAACTGCGATCCGGACAACGTCGACTACGTGATCCCGGGCAACGACGACGCGGTTCGGTCCGCTCAGCTCTTGTGTTCCGTCATGGCCGACGCCTGCATCGAGGGGGCACAGCTGATCGGATCATCCGACGTGGGCGCCATGACCGATGCCGACGAAGACACCACCGCGGCCTCCGCCGACGACGCACCGGCCGACGCCTAGGAGATCCCGTGCCTGATTTCACTGCCAAAGACGTACAGACGCTGCGCCAGTCGACCGGCGTCGGCATGATGGACGCCAAGAAGGCGCTCACCGAAACCGACGGGAACTTCGACAAGGCCGTCGAGTACCTGCGGGAGAAGGGTCTGGCCGCCTCCGCCAAGCGCGCCGACCGCGAGGCGTCGGAAGGGACGATCGGTAGCTACCTCCATACCCAGAACGAACGAGACGTCGCCGGCGTCCTCGTGTATCTGTCGTCGGAGACCGACTTCGTCGCCAAGAGCGAAGAGTTCAAGGAAGCGGCTCGCGATCTCGCCATGCACGTCGCCTGGGGCAAGCCCGCCTATCTGACGCGCGACGACGTGCCGGCCGAGGTGCTCGACCAAGAGCGATCGATCATCGCCAAGCAGGCAGAGAACGAGAACAAGCCTGCCGAGGTCATTCCGAAGATCGTCGAGGGACGTCTCGAGAAGTTTTTTGCCGACAACGTGCTCTTGGACCAGCCCTTCGTGCGCTCGGACAAGTTCGACGGCACCGTCGACGAAATGGTCAAGCAGCTGGCCGCCAAGATGGGCGAGAACATCACCATCAAGGCGTTCTCCAGGCTCGCGGTCGGAGAGAGCTAGATTCTGGGACGATGAGCGAACGACGCCGAGTCCTGTTGAAACTGTCGGGTGAGGCATTCGCCGATCCCGAGCTCGGCTACGGGATCGACCCGGATACCGTTCGGCGGGTGGCCGCCGAGATCGCCGACGCCGTCGAGCAAGGCGTCGAGGTTGCCATCGTCGTCGGCGGAGGCAACATCTTCCGGGGTGTGTCGTCGGCGGCCGCCGGCATGGATCAGGCCAGCGCCGACTACATGGGCATGCTGGCCACCGCCATCAACGCCTTGGCGCTGCGGGACGCCCTCGAGAAGGAAGACGTGGAAACCCGCGTCCAGAGCGCCATCTCGATGCAGCAGCTCGCCGAACCCTATATTCGCCTGCGGGCCATCCGTCACCTCGAAAAGGGCCGGGTGGTGATCTTCGCCGCCGGAACCGGCAACCCGTTCTTCACGACCGATACCGCCGCCGCGTTGCGGGCGGCCGAGATCGGTGCCGACATCGTGCTGAAGGCGACCCTCGTGGAGGGGGTCTACGACTCCGATCCGACGCACAACGACGAGGCCGTGTTCATCGAGGAGATCGGATACATGGAGGTCCTGGCTCGCGAGCTCCAGGTCATGGATTCGACGGCCGTTACGATGTGCAAAGAGAACCATCTACCGATCCGCGTGTTCAACCTCACGCAGCCGGGCAACATCGTCAAGGCCGTCGTCGGCGTCGACATCGGGACCCTGGTTCACTAGGAGGGCACATGATCAGCGAACTGTTGGATGACGCCGAACTACGCATGGACCAGGCGGTCGAGCACGCACAGTCGGAGTTCGCAACCGTCCGGACGGGCCGCGCCAACCCGGGCATCCTCCACAAGATCATGGTGGACTACTACGGCGTGGCGACCCCGCTCCAGCAGTTGGCGAGTTTTTCGGTTCCCGAGCCCCGATTGCTCGTCGTGCAGCCGTTCGACAAGTCTTCGGTGTCGGACATCGAACGAGCCATCGCGGCGTCGGACTTGGGTCTGAACCCGGCCAACGACGGCTCGGTGATCCGTCTGGCGTTCCCTCAGCTCACCGAAGAGCGTCGCAGGGATCTGATCAGGGTCGTCCGCCAGATGGCCGAGGACGGACGGGTTGCGGTTCGCAACGTCCGCCGCCACGTCAAAGACGACCTCGAGGCCTTGCACGGCGAGGTCTCGGACGATGACATCCATCGTGCCGAGAAGGAACTCCAGGACGCCACCGACCGGCACACCGCCCGCATCGACGAATTGCTCGAACACAAGGAGCAAGAGCTCCTGGAGGTGTGATGGTGGACGACACGGACTCGGACGGCCGTCTTCCGCTCGATGAGGACGCTACGGCAGAGGTTCCGCTCACCGAAACCGACGAACGTGCTGACGCCCCTCCCGAAGCGCCCCCGCCGGCTGATGACACGGCGGCCGCCGAGCCGGACGCCGTGGGAGACGACGCCGATCTGGCAGCCGGCGAGAGCGTCCTCGACGAGTTCACGTCCGGGGACTACCTCTCGGCCACGACGACGGAGTACCAAGGACTGGCAGAGGCGGTCCGCAGGTCCGAGACCGAGCAGTACGAGCTACAGGCGGTGGCCGCCGCCATGCCGGGCGTCGACACGGGACTCGTCGGCTTCGAAGACGTCACCGGTGAAGCGGCCATCCCCGCCGTCGAAGAACCCAAGGAACCCACCGATCTCCCGGCGCGAGTTGCGTCGGCCCTGGTCCTGGCCGGACTGCTGTTCGGCTCTCTGTGGGCCGGCGGTGCCTGGTTCGGCGCCCTCGTGAGCGTCGTGGCCGTCATCGCCCTCGGTGAGTTCTACGTGTCGATCCGCCGCGTCGGCTACGTGCCGATCGCCCTCTTCGGCCTGCTGGGCACGATCGCGGTCATGGTGGCCGCCTGGTTCGGAGGGCCCGGTGGAATCGCCGGCACCCTGATCGTGTTCACCATGGTCATCCTGCTGTGGTACTCGGTGCTCGTCAGGAAACACCCTCTGGAAAACGCGTCGCTGACGATCTTCGGGATGATCTGGGTGGGAGGTGGATTGGGGTTCGCCACCGCGCTGGGACGCGCGGATGCCTACGTCGCGTTGGTGCTCCTGCTGGTGCTGTCCACGGCCTTCTTCGACATCGGTTCCTTCTTCGTCGGCCGCTCGGTCGGCAAACGTCCCCTGGCGCCGGTGCTGTCGCCGAACAAGACGGTCGAAGGGCTCGCCGGCGGGGTGCTCGCCGCCGCCGCGGCGGGCACCGTCCTCACGTTGACCCCGTGGTTCGAGCCGGTGACGTTCACCGGAGCGCTCGTTCTCGCCGCCGGCGTGTCGGTGTCCGCCCCGCTCGGCGACCTCGCCGAATCCACGATCAAACGATCGTTGGGCGTCAAGGACATGGGTTCGCTGCTGCCCGGACACGGTGGCCTGCTCGACCGGATCGACGCCTTGCTGTTCACCGTCCCGGTGGGCTATCTGATCTTCGAACTCCTCGGTTATCTGGGGTGACGCGGCCGCTGGTCCTCTGTGGCGCCACCGGGTCGATCGGCACGCAGGCTCTCGATGTCGTCGACCGAAACGATCTGGTGGTCGCCGGACTCGCCGCCCGCCGGGGTTCTCCCGGGTTGTTGGAGGCCGCCCGACGACATCCCAAGGCAGCGGTGGTCGTGGCTGCACCGAACGCCGATGAGCGAGCGACGTTCGCGCATGCGCTCGGAGCTCGCGTGTCGTTCGGACCGGAGGCGCTCACCGCGCTGGCGGGGCGGCCCGGATCGACCGTGCTCAACGGTGTCGTGGGATCGGCGGGCCTCCGGGCCTCGGTAGCCGCGCTCGAGGCCGGCAATCGGTTGGCCCTCGCCAACAAGGAGAGCCTCGTGGCCGGCGGTTCGGTGGTGCTGGCCGCCGCAGAGCGCGGCGGAGGCGAGATCATCCCGGTCGACTCCGAGCATTCGGCCCTGTTCCAGTGTCTGTTGGGTGAGCCTCGCGAGCGCGTCGCTCGCTTGATCCTGACGGCGTCGGGTGGCCCCTTTCGGGGGCGCTCTGCCGACTCACTCGCCGACGTCACGCCGTCGGAGGCGATGGCGCACCCGACCTGGGACATGGGGCGGCGCATCAGCGTCGACTCGGCGACGCTGGTCAACAAGGGCCTCGAGGTCATCGAAGCGCACCATCTGTTCGGGTTCGACTACGACGACATCGAGGTCGTGGTGCATCCGCAGAGCATCGTGCACTCGCTCGTCGAATTCTGTGACGGCTCTCTCAAGGCTCATGTCGGTGAGCCGGACATGCGGATCCCGATCCAATACGCCTTGAGCTATCCCGATCGGCTCCCCGGACCGGTCGAGCCGTTCCGTCTGGCAGGCCGCACCCTCGAGTTCGAGGCACCCGATCGCGCTGCGTTCCCGGCCCTCGAACTCGCGTATCGCGCCGGGCGCACCGGCGGTGTGGCGCCAGCCGTCTTCAACGCAGCCGACGAGGTCGCCGTCCAGGCCTTCCTGGACGGTCGGTTGGGCTTCCTCGGCATCCCCGACGTGCTCGAGCGGACGCTCGATCGGGTCGTCGCCGACGAGCCCGCTTCGGTCGAGGAGGTGCTCGCCGCCGACGCCGAGGCTCGGCAGACCGCCGCGAGCTTGATTTCCGGTGCGTGTTAATCTGAGGCTTCCAGGCAAGGACTGAGATGCTCGGCGGATTCCTCATGGTGGCGGCGTTGCTCCTGTTCGTGATGGCTCACGAGGCGGGGCACCTCATCGCGGCCAAGGCGACCGGCATGAAGGCCACCGAGTTCTTCGCCGGTTTCGGCCCGCGGCTCTTCTCGTTCCGCAAGGGCGAGACGGAATACGGGATCAAGCTCATTCCGGCTGGGGGATATGTGCGTATCGCCGGCATGAATCCCTACGAAGAGGTCGATCCGGCCGACGTCGGACGCACCTATCGCGAGAAGCAGTTCTGGGAGAAGGCCATCGTTGTGCTCTCCGGGGTTCTCATCAACCTGCTGCTCGGGTACCTGCTGCTGTTCGCCATGTTCCTGGCGTACGGGAACCTGACGGGTGACCTCTCGACGACCGTGTCGACCGTCTCGACCGAGGTGGATGGCCAACCGGCCCCGGCGGCCCTCGCCGGGATCAGGGAGGGCGACGTCATCGTCGGCGTCGACCGTGTCGCCACGCCGACGTGGGACGACGTCGTGGCGGCCATCTCGGCTCGACCGGGCGAGACCGTCGTTCTCGACGTCCAGCGCGCCGGCGAGACGCTGTCCATCGAGACCGACCTGGCAGCGGTGGCCACCGACGACGGAGGCACGCGCGGCTTCCTCGGCGTGTCCCCGTCGGCCGTCATCGAAGACGTCGGCGTCGTCGAGAGCGCCGGGCTCGCCGGTGTGTGGACCGGACGCCTGCTCGGCCTCAGCGGTCAGTTCCTCTGGGAGATCGTGACCGGAGTCGGCGAACTCTCGAGGGGGTTCCTCGGCGAGGAGGTCCGGCCTGAGTTGCGACCGGTGTCGGTCGTCGGACTGGCGCAGATCGGCAGCCAAGCCGATGTACTCGGCGCCGACAACGTCCTGTTCCTGCTGGCCGGCATCAACATCATCCTGGCGTTCATGAATGCTCTGCCGATTTTCCCGCTCGACGGCGGACACTTCGCCGTGGCCGTGTTCGAGCGGGTGTTCCGGCGTGAGGTGGACATCCGCAAGTTGGTGCCGGTGGCCGCCGTCGTCGTTGCCTTCTTCGTGTTCCTCGGCGTCATCTCGGTGTATCTCGACCTCTCGCAGCCGTTCCGACTCAACTGATGTTCGAGCGTCGCTCCACCCGACAGATCTCGGTCGGCCCCGTGCTGGTCGGCGGAGGAGCACCGATCAGTGTGCAGTCGATGACGACGACGAAAACGGCCGACGTCGACGGGACACTGGCACAGGTCTACGCACTGGCCGGCGCCGGCGCCGACATCGTCCGCATCACGTGCAATCACGTCGAAGCGGCCCAAGGTCTCGCCGAGATCGTGCCTCGGTCACCCGTGCCGATCGTCGCCGACATCCATTTCCAGCACAAGCTGGCGCTGGCCGCTCTCGAGGCGGGTGTGGCCGCGCTCCGTCTCAACCCCGGCAACATCCGCAACGAGTCGCACATCAAGACGGTGGCGAAGGCGGCAAAGGAACGGGGTGTGCCGATCCGCGTGGGCGTCAATGGCGGGTCCCTCGACAAGGACCTCCTCGAAAAACACGGGTCCGCGACCCCTGAGGCGCTCGTCGAGTCGGCGCTCACCGAGATCCGCTACCTCGAGGAGGTCGACTTCACCGACATCAAGATCAGCGTCAAGCACAGTCATGTGCCCTCGATGGTGGCGTCGTACCGGCTCCTGGCCGACACGGTCGACTATCCGCTGCATCTCGGTGTCACCGAAGCGGGTCCACCCCCGGGCGGGCTTATCAAGTCGGTGGCCGGCATCGGCACCTTGCTCAACGAGGGAATCGGCGACACCATCCGTTTCTCTCTGACGGCTGACCCGGTGGAGGAGGCCAAAGCCGGCCGGCAATTGCTCGAGTACCTGGGGTTGCGTGAGCGCAAGGGACTCGACCTCATCGCCTGCCCGTCGTGCGGACGCGCCGAGGTCGACGTCATCGAGGTGGCCTCTGCAGCACAGGCGCGGCTGGAGGCCGAGAACCTGCCGATCCAGGTGGCGGTCATGGGCTGCGTCGTGAACGGACCCGGCGAAGCACGCGAGGCCGATATCGGGCTGGCCGCCGGGCGCGGGAAAGGCCATCTGTTCATCAAGGGTCAGGTCGTGAGGGTCGTGCCGGAGTCCGAGATGGTCGAAGCGCTCGTCGAGGAAGCCCGCCAACTCGTCAGCGAAGGTGTCGAGGCGCGGCTGGCGGCCGCCGACGCCGATGCAGAACAGCTCGCCGCGCTCGCCCGGGAGCAACTCGTCGAAATCCAGGGCGACGCCAATCGTGCCGCCGAACGCCGGCAGGCCGTTGCGAAAGTCGCCGAAGGGCCCTGACCGGGCTGGCTAACCTGCGGCCGACATGATCCGTTGGTCACAAGCTTTCATCCCCACCCTGCGAGACGATCCGGCCGAGGCCGAGGCCCCTAGTCACAAACTGCTGGTTCGTGGTGGGTTCATCCGCCAGCTCATGGCAGGTTCCTACTCGCTCCTGCCGCCCGCCATGCGAGTTCGCGCCAAGATCATGGAGATCATCCGCGAGGAGATGAACCGGATCGGTGGCCAGGAGTTCCTTCTGCCGGCCTTGCATCCAGCCGAGTTGTGGGAGGCGACCGGACGCCTCGAGGTCATGGGCGCGGAGATGTTTCGGTTTCGAGATCGCAAGGATGCCGAGATCTGCCTCGGCATGACGCACGAGGAGGTGTTCACGACCCTCGCGCTGGAATTGGATTCCTACCGTGACCTGCCCCAGATCTGGTACCAGATCCAGACCAAGTTCCGCGACGAACCCCGGCCGAAAGCCGGCATGTTGCGGGTGCGCGAGTTCACGATGAAGGACTCCTACACGTTCGACATCGACGCCGAAGGGCTGCAACGCCAGTTCGAATTGCACGATGGCGCGTATCGCCGGATCTTCGCCCGATGCGGTCTCGAGACGATCGCCGTCGAGGCTTCTTCGGGGGCCATGGGCGGGTCGGGTTCGATCGAGTTCATGGTGCGCGGCGAGGCGGGAGAAGACGTGGTGGTGACGTGCGCGGCATGTGGCTATGCCGCCAACGTGGAAGCGGCCACGTCGCAGATCCCCGTCGTCGATGACCCGGCGCCCGCTGCCGTCGAACCCTTCGACACGCCCGGCGTGAGGACGATCAAGGCGCTCGAAGCATTCGAAGGAGGAGCCCCGGCCGACCGCCAGATCAAGACGCTGGTCTATTTCCTCGACGGCGTCCTGACGCTGGTGTTGTTGCGCGGCGATCACGAACTGGTCGAACAGAAGCTGCAAGACGCCACGGGTGCCGTCGAGCTGCGACCGGCCCAGGCCGACGAGATCCAGGCCGCGCTGGGCGCGCGGCCCGGCAGCCTCGGTGCCGTGGGCGTCGATGCCTACCGTGTGGTGGCGGATCGCGCCCTGGCCGGTCGCGTCGGCATGACCACCGGCGCCAATCGCGACGACCTGCATCTGCGCAACGTCGCCGTCGACCGTGACATCTCCGTGGCGGACTGGGCCGACATTCGGCTCGTGCGGCACGGCGAAGGTTGCCCGGTATGTTCGGCTCCCCTGGAAGTCGTTCGCACGATCGAGGTAGGGCACATCTTCCAGCTCGGGACGAAATACTCCGACGCGCTCGGAGCCCGGGTCCAGGATGCCGACGGAAACGCTCGAGCGATGTTCATGGGTTGCTACGGCATCGGCGTCGAGCGGACCATGGCCGCCGTCGTCGAGTCGTCGCACGACGATGCCGGCATGATCTGGCCGGTTTCGGTGGCTCCGTACGAAGTCGTGATCACCGTGATCCGCGCC
>JBFKPQ010000033.1:0-20266 GCA_041628225.1 Acidimicrobiia bacterium
CTCAGCAGTCGCAGCCCTCGGGGCGAGACCTCGCTGTCGGCCCGGTCGAAGCCCGCGGCCGCACTGACGGTGCTCGGATCGTGGAGGCGTTCGGTCGGTATCTCGCCGATCGCGGCGAGCGTCCGATCGACGGACGCCTTCGAGAGGCGGTTCACGTAGTCCCGAACGACCAGCGTCTGTAGCGTATCGATGCCCTGCAACAGATCGGCGAGCTGCAATCGAACCAACTCCCCCTCGCCGCCGAGCGCCACCGAGTCCCGGTCGACCGACGCGCCGATGCGGCGCACCAGCTCGGCGCGCTGGAGGACGGTCACGACCTCCCGATAGGTGGCCAGATCGGCGACCTCGAGACGATTGAGGCGCTCGACCGCCGTATCGAGCCGGTCCCGGAAGCGATCGAGCGTACCCAGCGACTGATTGACCTTGGCCGTCACGATCGTCGGCGGCTCGAGCTCCAGTTTCTCGTGGCCGACGAACACCGTCACAACGGCGCGGTCCTCCGAGATCGACACCACCGGCCGCCCCGTCTGTTTCGCAGCACGTTCGGCCGTCCGGTGCCGGGATCCCGTCTCCACCGTCTTCATGTTGGGGTCGGGAATCAGGTGGACATTGGCCCGCACGATCCGCTCGGCCTGGTCGTCGACGACGATGGCGCCGTCCATCTTGGCCAGTTCCGCCAGCTTGGCGACCGTGAATCCCGCTTCGTGCAGCCGAAAGCCGCCGGTGCAGATGTCTTCGACGGCAGGTCCGGATCCGATGACCACGAGTGCGCCGTTGCCCTGCTGCATGATCCGCTCGAAGGCCTCTCGCAACCGGGTTCCAGGAGCGAGGCGTTGCAGCACATCGAGTATCGGCGATCGGGAGCCAGGCATCTCCGGCAGGCTACTACGGGGCGGACACACCCGACGCCAAGAGACCAGCCGACATCAGGGCCGCATCCAGCCGACGGGGACCACCGTTGGGGTGTACCAGGTTTCGGAGGCCGAGCCGCCCGGCTTCGGCGGCGCGGCGGGCATCATGCGATACCGAGCGCAGCTCACCGGTGAGCCCGACCTCGCCCCAGGCAGCCGTCGAACCGAGGGCCGCGCCGGTCAGAGACGACGCCAGTGCCAGGGCAACCGCCAGGTCGGCCCCAGGCTCGGCAAGCCGCATGCCACCCACGGCCGACACATACACCTCGCGATCGGCGAACCGGAGGCCGGCGTGGCGCTCGAGCACCGCCAGCAGTTGATGGACTCGAGCCGCCTCCACACCCCGCACCGAGCGACGCGGCGTAGGCGCGCTGGTCGGTTGACCAACGAGCGCCTGGACTTCGACCAGAAGCGCACGGCGACCACTGATCGTGGGGAAGATCACCGTTCCGGGAACGCCGCCCTCCCACTCGCCCACGAAGGCTCGAGACGGATCCGGCACTTCGAGGAGCCCTTCGTTGCCCATCTCGAACAGCCCGACGAGGTGGGTGGCCCCGAACCGGTTCTTCAGACCGTGCACGGTTCGGAACCCGCGGTCCGTTTCGCCCTCCAGGTACAGCACGACGTCCACCATGTGTTCGAGCAGCTTGGGTCCGGCGATCGACCCGTCTTTGGTCACGTGCCCGACGAGCACCGTCGCGACGCCTCGATCTTTGGCAAACCGAATGAGGCGGGCCGAACACTCCCGCACCTGCCCGACCGACCCAGGCGCGGCACCGAGGTCGGTCGTCGACATCGTCTGCACCGAGTCGACGACCAACAGTTCGGGACGCATTGACGCGGCGGCCTCGATGACGGCGTCGATGTCGTCGTCGGCCAAGACGAGCACATCGTCCGAGTCGATGCCGAGGCGGGCAGCCCGGAGACCCACCTGATCAGCCGACTCCTCGGCGGTTGCGATGAGCACCTTGCCACCCGTTGCCACCATCGCTCCAGCCACCTGAAGCAGCAACGTCGACTTGCCGACGCCCGGTTCACCGCCGAGGAGCACCACGCCACCGGGCACGAACCCTCCGCCCAGCACCCGGTCGAACTCGGAGATGTCGGTCCGCGCCCTGGCCACGTCGGATTCTCCGACCTTGGCGACCGGGACGGGCGCGACGCGCTTGGTCGACTTCGGCCGCTCTCGAGCCTCGGACAGGCCGGTGCTCGATTGGCACTGCGGACAGAAACCCATCCAACGGCCCGTCGAGTAGCCGCAGGAGTCACATTGGTAACGCACAGGCGGATCTTATCGACGGACCCGGACAGAAATCGCGCGCCACGCCAGCGCCAGCGCCAGTCCCAGGAGGAGAGCACCTCCCACCGCGCTGCCGACCGACCAAGCTTCGGTTGCTCTGACCACCGAGATCACCATGAACCTGCCAGAATACCGCCCGAGAACGGAAGGGATCGATGGCACAGCACACCTGCACGAACTGCGGCGCTCGATTCGAGGACGAGGAATTCTGCCCCGAATGCGGCCAATGGGTGGCCGATGAGTCCTTCGAGGCTTTCGACCTGAACGAGAGCGACGAGGTACGAAGCCTGCCGTACGATTCGACACCCTGCCCATCGTGTGGAGCGGCCAATCCGATCGGCAACCGGCACTGCGAGGAATGCGGGGCGCGCCTGTCGCAAGGGGCACTCCCGGTCGCACCCCAGCCGATGATCACGTCCAGCGCCGGCGTGCGCGCCGCGATGGCCATCGGCACACTGCTCGTCGTCGTCGTCCTCGCCTCTCTGCTCTTCAACTGGATCGGCGGAGACGACCCCGTTGCGACGACCCTGGCAGCCGAGACGACCACGCCGACCTCCCAGGTCACCGACGCGCCGCGCGAGCAGATCGTCCCGATCTCGGTCGATTGTTCGTCCTCGCTCAACGGTTTTCCGTGCGAGAACATGTTCGACGGCAACCCCGAGACGGCCTGGAACGACAACAGCCTCGCCGGAGAAGGTGCGGTGATCCGCGTCACGTTCCCGGCGATCTATCGCCTCGAGCAGATCATCATCAAGAACGTGGAGGACGACGTCCGCTTCCAGCGGAACTTCCGTATCGCCTCGGTCCAGATCACCACCGATGACAACGCCCAGGGCACGATCGGCTTCGTACCGGACGAGCCGGGCGCACACATCATCGATTTCTCGAGCCTGGCCACGACGCAGGTGACGTTCGAGATCCAGACCGTCCACCAGGCCCAAGACGTCACCGACGACGAGGGTCAGGTGCTGTCGGCATTCGACGAGCTGGTCGTCCAGGAGATCGAGTTCTTCGGTCGGCGCGGCGGCTAGAGCCGGAGCCCGGCGTCGACCTGGGCGTCCCAGGCGGTGTACTCGCCTTGCGCCAGCCAGTGCGCGCCCGCGGCCCCGATCATCGCGGCGTTGTCCGTGCACAGAATGGGCGGCGGAACGAGGAGACGGACGCCTCTCCGGTCCGCCTCGGCGGCGAGCTTCTGGCGGAGCCGTCGGTTGGCGAGGACGCCACCGCCAGCAGAAACGGTTTCGACGCCGGTCGTCTCGACGGCGTTGAAGGTCTTCGACACGAGCACGTCGACGATCGCCTCCTGCACCGATGCCGCCACGTCGGCGAGCGGCGGTAACGAACCCGCGGCCTTCGCCTTCTCGAGGAACGTCACCACCGACGTCTTCAGGCCGCTGAACGAGAAGTCGTAGGGCCGGTCGGCGAGGGCTCTCGGGAAACGCACGGCATCGGGGTCGCCATCGTCGGACGCCCGATCGATGGCCGGGCCTCCGGGATAGCCGAGCCCCATGTGCCGGGCGATCTTGTCGAACGCCTCCCCGGCTGCGTCGTCGATGGTCTGTCCGAGCACCTCATAGTCGCCCCACGCCCGCACGTGCACCACCTGGGAGTGACCGCCGGAGGCGAGGGTCACGACGGCCGGCGGCTCGAACTCGGGATGGGCGAGGACCGACGAGAACACGTGGCCCTCCATGTGATCGACGCCGACGAACGGCAGCTGACGGGCCCAGGCGGTCGCCTTGCCGAACGAGAACCCGACGAGCAACGCTCCAACCAGACCGGGACCCCGGGTCGCCGCCACGCCGTCCAGGTCGTCGGGATGCACGCCCGCTTCTGCGAGTGCACGATGGGTCAGCGATCGGATCGACTCGACGTGCGCCCGCGCCGCCACCTCCGGTACGACACCGCCGAACCGAGAGTGGATGTCGACCTGCGAGGCGAGGACGTTCGAGAGAACCGTGCGGCCGCGGACCACGGCAACCGCCGTCTCGTCGCAGCTGGTCTCGAACGCGAGAACGGTCGGTTCAACCATCGAGGCGCTCCCGGATGGCGGCAAGTCTTTGGCCGTACTCAGGGCGGTCGAGGTCGTTGGCCCACATGACGAGCGCGTCTTCCGTGCCGTAGTAGTTCTTGCGGAAGCCGACCGGAGCCATCCCAAACCGGCGATACAGCTCCTGGGCCGCGGTGTTCGACACCCGGACCTCGAGCGTGAGATGGCGCGCGCCCGCCGAGATGGCGTGGTCGACGAGGGCCAGCATCAGCCGCGTCCCGATCTGGCGACCTCGCACCGAGGCGTCGACGGCCACGGTGGTGATGTGCGCTTCTTCTGCTACCAGCATGACGCCGGCGAATCCCACGACCCGAGACGATTCGTCCTCGGCGACGAGGTAGTGGCGTGAGACCTGGGCGAGTTCGTCTCGGAAGATCTGTTCCGACCACGGCTGGGGATAGGTGGCACGCTCGAGCGCGACGACGATGGGGAGGTCTTCGAGGCGCATCGGCCGCAGCATCAGGCGGACTCCGACTCGAACCACGGTCCCTCCTCTCGCAGACTGGCCCACCCGATGGTCACATCGGGTTCCCGCAGATACAGGGGGCGGATCTCATCGGGATGCGGAATGTCCTCCGACCGAAGCCGCGAGTACGACGACTCGAGCAGAGCGCCGGCGGACGGATGGCGAGGCGCACCGGTCTTGACCCGGTGCATGCCCGTGAAGAACGCCTCGCCGAGCGCTTCGTGGTGGCCCACCACGAGGCAGTCGGCGGGATCGGACACCAGCATGGCGCGCAGCTCGTCCGCGGAGGCCAGTTGCGCAGGTCCGTCCTTGACGACGCCGCCTGGCACGGGCTGGTAGGTGGCAAAGGCGAACTCACCTCGTCGCACGTCGAGCACCGACCAGATGTGGCGGCGGCCGGTGGCCGCTCGCAGCGCCACCGCATCGAGCGACGAGCCGGGCACCAACGGCACGCCGAGCGCAGCCGCCAAACCCTGGGCGGTCGAGAGCCCCACCCGGATACCGGTATAGAGCCCCGGCCCGACGTCGACGACGATCCCGTCGAGGTCGGTCGGGCGCCAACCCGCCTGGTCGAAACAGAAATCCAGCGCCGACACGAGAAACGCACCGTGGCCGCGCCGGTCGACCCGCTGGGCGGAAGCCACGATGTCACGTCCCTCTCCCAGGGCGACGGAGGCGGCTGCGGTAGCCGTTTCGATGGCGAGGATCTTCACTGCGTCAACTCTTGCAGAGGTCGTCGCGTCCAGCCACCCGACGGCGTGAACCGAATCCTGCGGGCGTTTTCGTCGAGGATTTCGATGTCGACGCGGAGGTGGTCGTCGGGCAATTGCGAAAGGACGGCATTGCCCCACTCGATGAGCAGGATCCCATCGGCCGCGGCGTCGACGACGTCGAGATCGTCGAACTCCGCGAGGCCCCCGAGCCGATAGACGTCGGCGTGGACGAGCGGGATGAAGCCACTCGTATACGAGCGAACGAGCACGAACGACGGGCTCACGATGGGCTCATCGATGCCGAGCCCTTCGCCCAGCCCTCCCGCAAAGGCGGTCTTTCCGGCTCCGAGGCGGCCGCACAGGGCCACGACGTCGCCCGGTCGAAGCAGGGCCGCCAGTCGCCGGCCGAGTTGCATGGTGCCGCCGACGTCGGCGGTGTCGATCTGCACGGTCATGGGTAGACGCCAGCTTACGCGTTCACCCGGTCGGTTCCGCCCGTATCGCGGCCACGATCGCGTCGGCGGTCGCCGCGAAGGCGGCCTCGGCCAGTGCGTCGAGGTCGGCGGTCTCGCCACCGCATGAGAGCGCGAAACTGGCGTCTCCGTCGTAGCGGGTGTGCGCCGGACGGATCACCGCCGCCAGGGCGTCTTGTGATCGGACGGCCAGACGGGTGAGATCACTTCGACCCAGCGAGGCGTCGGTGGCCACACACACGAGGGTGGTGCTCGTGAACGGGGGTACCGCGCCCGGATCACCTTCTCCGCCTCCGGTCAGGCATTCGCCGTCGAGCGTGTACACATCCCCGATGGCGTTCACGACGGCCAGAGCTGCCACCCGGGCGTCCCCCGACTCAACCGTGGCCGACCCGATGCCACCCGGACGGGCCGTCTCCGGACCGCGCCATTTGGCGACGGTCGCCCCCGTTCCGGCCCCGAACCTGCCCGAACCGACCGGAGCGGTGCTCGCCGCGGCGTAGGCGGTCCGGCCGGCCGCGGCGTCCGGCCGAACCGAGCCGTCGCCCTCCGACAGGTCGAAGATCACGGCGGCGGGCACGATCGGGACGACTCCCCACGGCGTCGGGTGGCCTCTGCCTTCGGCTTCGAGGGCAGCCATCACGCCGTCGGCGGCGGCGAGGCCGTAGGCGGATCCGCCCGTCAAGACCAACGCGGTGATCTCGGAGACTTTCATGCCTGGCGCCAGCAGCGCCGTCTCGCGCGAACCGGGCGCGGCTCCGCGGACCTCGACGGCGCACACGTTCGGAGACGGCGGAACGATGACGGTGCATCCCGTACGAGCCTCCTCGGACGTCCAATGCCCAACGCGCAGGCCGGCGATGTCGGTGAGGCTCATGACAGATATCGCCTGGGAAGCCGCGGACCGATCTGACACACGATCTCGTAGCTGATCGTATCCAGCATCCCAGCCCACTCGTCGGCCGTGATCTCTTCGGGTCCCTGCCGCCCCACCAACACCACCTCGTCACCGACCTCGAGAGAGGCCCCGTTGGCGTCGACCACGATCTGATCCATCGTGACGGTTCCGGCCAGCGGACAGCGGCGGCCGCGGATGAGCACGGAGGCTCCGGCCGCCGACAAGCGGCGCGGGACGCCGTCGGCGTATCCGATGGGCACGGTCGCCACCACGGCATCGTCCGGCAGCGGGCGGCGCCGGCCGTACGATGGCCGTTCACCTGCCGGCAGGTGCTGCACGTACGACACCACAGAGACGATGCGGAGTGCAGGTCGCAGCTCGACCGGCTTGCGCCCATCCGGTTCGGGGTAGAGGCCGTAGATGCCGAGACCCGCCCGAACCATGTCGTACTCGTAGCCGAGGAACGCGCCGGCCGTGTTGGCGGCGTGGACGACCGGCGGCCGCAGGTCGCCGAGCTCGGACACAACGGCTTCGAATCGGTCGGCTTGGACCCGCGTGAAGGCCTCGTCTTCGTCGGCGACCGCGAAATGGGTCCACAAACCCTCGACCACGAGATGCGGAACACCACTGAGGCGTCGCACGAGCGCGAGGGCGCGGTCGGGCGGAGCACCAACCCGGTGCATGCCCGTGTCCACCTTGACGTGGACCGGAACCTGGCCGGACACCCCCATGAGCGCCAGGGCTTCGGCGAAGTCCTCCGAATAGACGGTCGGAGTGAGTCCCCAGCGGACGACGCGGGCGAGCGCCTCCGGTGGCGGCTCGGACAAGAGCAGGATGGGAGCGTCGACCCCTCCTTCTCGGAGGCGGATGCCTTCTTCCACGAGTGCCACCGCCAAACGGGTCGCGCCACCGGCGACCGCCGCCTCCGCCACCGGCACGTCACCGTGGCCGTAGGCGTCGGCCTTCACCACCGCGCACATCTCGGCGGGGGCCACGAGGGCGGCGAGCTGGGCGACGTTGTGACGGATCGCCGCCAGGTCGACCTCGACGTACGAGGGCCTCACGTCGCCCATCGGCCCACCTCATCGGCCAGCAGCTCGGCGGTCACCGTTCGGGTGCGGCCGAGTTCGGTTCCTGCCCGCCCATGCCAGAAAGCACCCGACACGGCGGCTCGCGCCGGAGCGAGGCCACGGGCCCACAGCGCGGCGATCATGCCGGTGAGCACGTCACCGGTTCCTATGGTGGCGAGCTCCGGTCCCCCGGTGGCAATTCCCACAACCGGGGCGCCAGGCGACGCCACGAAGGTGGTGGGTCCCTTGAGACACACGACGGCGCCCGTGCGTTCGGCGAGCATGGCGGCCGATTCGTAGGACGCTTCCTGCCCTGTCAGCCGCAGGAACTCGCCGGCGTGCGGCGTCAGAACCGTGGGTCCCCGTCGGCGCTGGAGGAGGTCGATATCGATGCCGGTGATGGCGTCCGCATCGAGCACCAGTGATCCCGTGCGTTGCTCGACGACGGCCTCGACCAGATCGGCCGCCGGGCCGAGGCCAGGGCCGACCACGAGCACGTCGAATCGCTCGGACGCCTTGGTGATCAGCTCCCCGTCGCCGGGATGCCATCCGGCGGAGGTCCCGACGGACGGGGTGAGGAGATGGGGTGCCAGCGCCGCGTAGGTGGCGGCCGTCAGGGCGTTCGTGCCGATCGCCACCGACCCCGCTCCGAACCGGAGCGCAGCCGAACCCGCCAGCCAGGCGGCTCCGGTCATGCCGGGGGCGCCTCCGACCACCATCACCGACCCCACCGACCACTTGTGGCCATCGACCGGACGGGCGGGGCGCGGTGCGTCGGCGGCATCGGCCAGCCAGAACGCCGCCTCTCCCCCGTCCAGACCGATGTCCACCACGTCGATCTGTCCGCACACCGACGGACCGGCGCCAACGAAGTGGCCCACCTTGTGGGCGTGGAACGTGACCGTCCGCGAAGCCCGGACGTGCCGTCGGCCGGCCTCACCGGTGGTGGCATCGAGCCCGGTCGGCACGTCGACGGCCAGCACGGGCACGGGTTGCGTGAGCCAGGGGTCCCAACGGTCGTCGAGTTCGCCACGGAATCCGGCGCCGAACAAGGCATCGATGACGACGACGTCGTCGGCGCCGGGTGACGTCTCGGACACCACGCGCACGCCGCGCCGCCGGGCACGGGCTGCCGCCGCCTGACAAGCAGGCGTCTTGGGTGGATGGGCTTCGAGCACGGTGACGGCCACACCCCGATCGGCGAGGTAGGCGGCGGCCACATAGCCGTCACCACCGTTGTTGCCCGGACCGGCGAGCACAGTGACCCGGGTGCCATACCGGGCACCCATGTCGACCGCGGCGAGGGCGACGGCCAGACCGGCCCGATCCATGAGCACGTCGACCGCTTCGGTGGCCGTTGCGTCGAGGGCGTGGGAAGCGGCGGCGGTAAGAACGGGCTGCATGCGTCCATGGTAGGAGCCGCGGCCGATCGCGGCGCTCACACGCCGATCCGCCTAGGGTCACGATATGCACATCGTCGGTGTCGGCGTGGACCTGGCGGATATTGCCCGCGTCGACCGTCTGCTCACCAAATACCCGCGTTTCGCCGAGCGGTGCTTCACCCCGCACGAGCGCGACTACGCCTTCTCCTACGCCAATCCCGCACGGCGACTGGCTGCCCGCTTCGCGGGCAAGGAAGCCGTCATGAAGTCGATGGGGACGGGCTGGCGACGCATCCGCTGGACCGACGTCGAGATCACCGGCGGCGGGAAGCCGACCGTCAACCTCGCCGGAACGGCCCAACGGCGCGCCGACCTCCTGGGAGTGACGAACATCGAGGTCTCGATCACCCACACCGACGACCAGGCGATGGTTTTCGCCATCGCCTTGGTGCAGTGAGGCTCACTCGACCGTGACGGTCTTCGCCAGGTTGCGAGGCTTGTCGACGTCGAGGCCCTTGCCCTTGGCGATCCAGTAGGCGAACAGCTGGAGCGGTACGACCGCGGTCACCGGGCTGATGAGCTCCGGCGCCGGCGGAACCGGCAGCAGGACATCGGCCACCTCGGCGGCATCCTCATCGCCTTCGGTCACAACGAGCACGATCGACCCGCCGCGCGCTCGCATCTCTTCCATGTTCGACAGCGTCTTGGCATGGAGGTGGCTGCGGGTGGCCACACCCACGACCACCGTGCCCTCCTCGATGAGGGCGATGGCACCATGCTTCATCTCGCCGGCGGCGTAGCCCTCGGCGCGCACGTAGGCGATCTCCTTGAGCTTGAGCGCGCCCTCCATGGCCACCGGGAAGGCCACGCCCCGCCCGAGGAAGAAGAAGTCCCGCACGTCCGACCACTGCTCGACGAGGTTCGCGATGGAGTCGGCCGACTCCAAGACGCGCTCTACCTGGCCGGGGAGCTCTCGGATCGCGTCGGTCATGATTTCGATGGTGGCGTTGTCGAGGGAACCGCGCTGTTGAGCGAGATAGAGCGCCAGTAACTGCATGACCACGAGCTGGCACACGAACGTCTTCGTGGCGGCGACCCCGATCTCCGGGCCTGCCCGCGTGTAGAGGACGGCGTCGGACTCCCGCGCCATCGACGAATCGACGACATTCGTCACGGCGAGCACGAAGGCGCCCTGGGCCGTCGCGTACCGGGTGGCCGCGAGCGTGTCCAACGTCTCGCCGCTCTGGCTGATCCCGATGACGAGCGTTCGGTCGTCCAGCACCGGATCGCGATACCGGAACTCCGAGCCGATGTCGATCTCCACCGGGATGCGGGTCCATCGCTCGATGGCGTACTTCGCCATCATCGCGGCGTGATACGACGTCCCACACGCCACCACGAACACTTTGTCGAAGCTGCGGGCCTCACGCGCCGTCAGGTTCAACTCGGAGAGGTCGAGCACACCTCGCTGATCGATGCGCCCCCGGAGCGTGTCCCGGATCGCCGTCGGCTGCTCGTAGATCTCCTTGAGCATGAAGTCGGCGTAGCCGCCCTTTTCGGCGCTCTCGAAATCCCATTCGATGGTGCGGCGATCCGGCACGATCTCATTGCCGCGCAGATCCGTCACCCGCACGGAGTCGGCGGTGACCTCCACGACGCGGTCGTCGTCGATCACGGCGACCTCACGGGTGTGCGACAGGATCGCCGGGATATCGGATGCGACGAAGTTCTCTCCCTCGCCGAGCCCGACGATGAGCGGGCTGCCGCGCCGGGCGGCCACGATCAGTTCCGGGTCGGAACGCCGCACGACCGCGATCGCCAGGGCGCCCTCGACCTTCTCCATGATCGTTCGCACGATGTCGCCGAGCGCCTGGTCGGCCATCGACTCGACGAGATGCGCCAGCACCTCCGTATCGGTCTCCGACGTGAAGGTGTGTCCCGCCGCGATGAGTTCGTCTCGGAGCCGGGCGTAGTTCTCGATGATGCCGTTGTGCACGACGGCGACCTCGGAAGCGCAGTCGAGATGGGGATGGGCATTGGCCGTCGTCGGCGGACCGTGCGTCGCCCAGCGCGTGTGGCCGATCCCCACGGAGCCACCGTCCATCTCGGCGTCACCCTCCAACAGCTCGACCAAATCGGCGATCCGGCCGGCCGTACGTCGGCGCGCCAGCCGATCACCGTCCGCGATCACCACGCCGGCCGAGTCGTAGCCTCGGTACTCGAGACGTTCTAGTCCAGGGACGAGCACCGAACCGGGAGGCTTCGGGCCCACGTATCCAACGATTCCGCACATGCGAACCGCTCCTTCGTTGCAGGACCGAGCCGAATGCCGCCGTGGCGACACGAGATCTCACGTCGAGAGCGCCTCTGTGACCGACGTTGCCATCGGCTTTTGCTCGCTCTCGTGACGACGGTGAGCCGCCGAGAAGGGATCCGCCGACGCCGGATCATCCGGCTGTTCGATACCCTTCTTCCTCGTCACCCCTGGGCGGGGTCAGGCGCTTCAATGCAGACCCGGTCGATTGTGATGGTCAGGTTACCGCACCGGAGCGCGTTCGCTACCGAGCTCGGCGCGGACGACGTCGGCGATCGTCTGAGCGTGCGCGATGGCTTCGTCACGAGTCGGCGCCTCTACCATCACCCGGACGAGTGGTTCCGTGCCCGACGACCGCACCAACACCCGGCCGTCGTCCCCCAAGCTTCGTTCGACATGGTCGACCGCCGCCCAGACGGCGTCGCACTCGTCGAGGTCTCCGGTGTCTTCGACCGTTACGTTGCGCAGGATCTGCGGGTATTCGGTGATGACCTCGGCGCGAAGATCGCGCAGTGGGCGGCCCGTCCCGGCGACGACACCGGCGAGCTTCACCGCCGTCAGGATGCCATCGCCCGTCGGCCCGTGATCGAGCATGATCACGTGCCCGGATTGCTCTCCTCCCAAGACAGCGCCATGTTCCTGCATGGCCTGGAGGACGTACCGGTCGCCGACCTGCGACGCCACGACGTCGATGCCGAGCGCCTGCATTGCCTTGTGAAACCCGAGGTTCGCCATCACCGTCGTCACC
Organism: Acidimicrobiia bacterium; assembly: GCA_041628225.1. GTDB lineage: Bacteria > Actinomycetota > Acidimicrobiia > Spongiisociales > JAENVV01 > JBFKPQ01. Next base: position 12,326 of record JBFKPQ010000033.1, read on the forward strand.
ACGAGGTCGTTGGCGAGTTCGCCGCGCTCGTGGAGGTATTTGGCGAGGACGGCCATGATCACATCGCCGTTGGCCGTTCGGCCGTCTTCGTCGACCGCGATGAGCCGATCGGCGTCTCCATCAAACGCGAACCCCAGCCTTCCTCTGGTGACACCGGCCAGGTATTCGGGGTGAGTGGCTCCCACGCCGTCGTTGATGTTCGTACCGTCGGGCGAATCCGCATGCGACTCGACCGTCGCCTTGAGTTTGCGGAAAACCGTCGGTGCGATCTGGTGCGCGGCACCGTTGGCAGAATCGAGCACGAGATCGATCCCGCGCATCGAGTACGCCGAGGCTCCGGTCAGGTAGTCGATGTACCGAGCCGCTGCGTTCGTGTCGGGGAATCGGGTTCCCACCCCGTCACCGACCGGCTGGCGCCAAGGCGCACCCTGCCGAATCCGAGCTTCGATGTCATCCTCGTGCTCGTCGGGGAGCTTGAAGCCATTCCGATCGAGGAGCTTGATCCCGTTGTCATGCGCCGGGTTGTGGGAAGCCGAGATGACGACGCCGAGCATCGCGCCCGAAGTGGACGTGAGGTGCGCGATCCCACCAGAAGGCATGACCCCGACGTCGACGGTGTCGATGCCGACCGAATGAAGACCGGCTTGCAACGCCGACGAGAGCATCTCGCCCGACCGCCGGGGGTCCCGTCCGACGAGCACCGGACCGTGCCGGAGGGATTCTCCGACGGCACGACCGAGCGTGAGCGCGAACTCTGGTGTGAGCGCGTGATTTGCGAGGCCACGCACACCATCGGTTCCGAAGAGGCGCCGACCGTCGGAGAGCACCGTCAGCGTTTGGTGTACTGCTCGGCGCGCCGGGCCTTCTTGAGGCCGTACTTCTTGCGCTCGACCTCTCGGCTATCCCGGGTCAACAGGCCTTCCTTCTTGAGGGTCGGTCGAAGATCGGGGTCGAGTTCTACGAGTGCGCGTGCGATACCGAGCCGGAGCGCGTCGGCCTGACCGGTCGTGCCGCCTCCGTGGATCGTGGCATTGATGTCGTACCGGCCGTCGACGTCGGCGACGCGGATGGGCTCCAGGACGCGCATGCGCTGGGCCATCGTGGCGAAGTACGAGTCGATGGGCTTGCCGTTCAACACGACGCTGCCGGTACCGGCATAGAGACGTACCCGTGCGACGGATTCCTTGCGGCGACCCGTCGCCTGGACGAGCGGCTTCGGATTGGCCATCAGGACTCCACCTTCCGGATCGGGAACTCGTAGGCGGTCGGCATCTGCGCAGCATGCGGATGATCCGGACCGGCATACACCTTCAGCTTCTTCGCCATCTGCCGGCCGAGCCGGTTCTTGGGGAGCATGCCTTTGACGGCACGCTCGATGATCTGCTCCGGGTGGCGCTGCTGGAGCTCTTCGAACGACTCCTCGCGCAATCCGCCGGGATACCCCGAGTGGCGGTAGTAGATCTTCGAAGCGGACTTGCCCGAGGTGACGGCGACCTTCTCGGCGTTCACCACGATGACGTGATCACCGGCATCGACGTGCGGGGCGAAGGTCGGCTTGTGCTTGCCGCGCAGCAGCGTGGCCACCTCAGAGGCCAGGCGTCCGAGCGGTAGGTCGGCGGCATCGACCACCAGCCATTGGCGGGTGATCTCGGCCGGTTTGGTGATGTGGGTTTTCTGCAGCCTCAATGTGTGCATCCTCGAACGGAAGAGAGATTCGAAAGGGGCGCGCCGCGATGGGCGAAGCGGCGTCATGGTAGGCGATCGAGCGAAGCGTCGTCAAAGCGGGAGGAGCCGGTCCGGACCGCCACCGTCCCCACGAGAGCCAGGCCGACCGCCACCGCCACGCCAAGCCAAGCGGCCCGGTCGAACACGGCGAGCGTCTCGGAGACGAGCCGATCTGGATCGCCCGAGATCGTCTGTTCCATCGCCTCGAGGACCACACCCACGAGGAGGCTCGAACCTACCGCCATGCCGGCGAGTCGGGCCAGCAACACGGCCGCGGACGTTCGGCCGGCGACGGCCACCGGCACCTCCGCCAGCCATGCCTCGGCGAGGGGGGCGAACCACCATCCGAGCGACATCCCGAGCACGCCCAGCGCCGGCAGCAGCGCCAACGCCGACGGCGTCCAACCGGTCGTCATGACGAAGCCGACCACGGCGCCACCTCCGGCCACCGCCAGGAGCCACCGTGGTCGACGTCTCCGTCCGGCCACCCAGGCGGTCGCCGCCATGGGCACGGTGAACGCCGTCAGCAACCATCCGGCCAGCCAGGCTGCGCGGCGACCGTCGGCCTCGATGAGCACGGCGACGAAGAGCGGCACGGACGCCAACACGAAGAACACGGCTGTTCCCAACAACAGGTTGGCGAGCAGTGCGACCGGCCGTGCCGGACCGAGCGCACCGTTCCAGCCCGCTCCAACGATCAAGGCGACGCCTCCCATGAGCAGCCAAGGATGCACGATGCCCGTCCCCGCTTCGACCCCGCCCAATCCGGCCACCGCCCCGACCAAGCCGGTCGCGCCGACCGCGAGGCGAGCGACGGGCACCGGGTGGCGGGCCGACGGGTCGTCGTCGATCCTTGCGAGCAAGAGCAACGCCACGCCCACCAAGGGAACGTTCAGCCAGAACGCGAGCGGCCACGACCACCAACGGACGATGAGTCCTCCGTAGAGGTGGCCAAAGGTCCACCCAACGAGATCGAGGGCGGCGACGAGGCCCAGCCAGCTCGGAGATCGGAACCGACGCCATCCGATCGACATACCGGCCGGCACGACGGCCCCCGCTCCCAGTGCCTGGACCACCCGCCCGGCCACCAACGCCCATAGCACGGACGACTCAGCCGGCAGGCGGATCTCGCCCCACCGGTAGGCGGTGGTGCGCAGCAGACGAGCGAGTGCATCGGAGCCTCCCGCCACCGCGACCGATCCGGCGACGAAGACGAGCGCCGCCCCGATCAGGACGCGCCGGTCTCCCCAGCGATCCCCAAGCGGTCCACCGATGAGCATCCCGACGGCATAGGCCAGCAGGTAGCCGGTCACCAGCCACGACGCCTGACGAACGCCGTGCGGGACCGACAGCGCCAGGTCCTCGATCACCACCGGAAGCACGGCCGACATGACCGTCAGATCCAACGCGCCTGCCACGACGGGGAGCCCAACCGCCCAGGCCAGCCGCCGGCGTGTCATCTGGGTTGCGGTATGTCGACCGGCTCGTCGTAGGCCCACAGGTCGATGTCCCACCGGCGCGGCAGATCGACATCCAGCTCCACGAGTTCCACACGGCGCAGCTCGTCGCCGGCCACAAACAGCGTGATCTGGGCCCGGTCTCCCTGCAGGTAGCCGAGGGTGAGGAGCACGAGCCGGTCACCGGACACGACCCCCTCCACGGTTTCGAGCTGCTCGCCAGGGAACACATCGAGCTCGGCCGGCTCGCCGGCTTGCAGACCCGAGATGTCTTCGTCGAGCAAGGCCAGGAGCCCGTCGGCCGCGAAGAGGTCGCCGGCGGTGAGGACGTCGCCCGTCATCGGCTCCCACTCGTCGGTGAACGGCCCGCGCCGCCATACCTCGGCTCCATCGCTGACGAGTTCGAGCTCACCGATGAGGCCCAAGGCCGAGAGCCGCACGACCGAATAGGCGTCGTCGGGCGCCGAGAACACGCCGTCGACGCGATCGAGCACCGCGCCGGCCTCGGCGATCACCGGCTCCCCGGCGTAGGCGACCTGAAACCGGAAGGTATCGGCCGCCGCCACCCGCGCGGTCGCCTGGTCGACGAGCGTCTCGGGGTCACGCGCCGGCTCGGCGTCGTCACCGCACGCCGCTACGGACAGAGCCGCGATCAGGACGACCGCCAGATACCTGCGCATCCCGCCAGTGTACGGACGGCTCAGTCGGTACTCGTCGTTGCTTTCCCGGCGATCTCCTGGACGATGTCGGCGTTCGCCAGTGTCGTGACGTCACCGAGCTGCCGGTTCTCGGAGATGTCTTGCAAGAGGCGCCGCATGATCTTGCCCGACCGAGTCTTGGGCAGATCATCGGTGAACACGATGCTCTTGGGTTTGGCAATGGGGCCGATCGTCTCGGCCACGTGGTCCCGCAACTCGTCGATGAGGCCCTCATCGCCCTGCACGTCACCCCGCAGCGTCACGAAGGCCGCGATCGCCTGACCGGTGAGTTCGTCCTTGCGCCCGACGACCGCCGCCTCGGCCACCGACGGATGGGACACGAGGGCCGATTCGACCTCGGTCGTCGAGATGTTGTGACCGGACACGAGCATGATGTCGTCGACGCGTCCGAGCAGCCAGTAGTACCCGTCGGAGTCGCGTTTGCATCCGTCCCCCGGGAAGTAACGGCCGGGGAACCGTGACCAGTAGGTGTCCACGAACCGGTCGGGATCTCCCCAGATGGTCCTCGCCATCGAGGGCCATGGCTCGTTGATCACCAGGAACCCTCCCCCGCCGAGACCAACCGGATGGCCGGCTTCGTCCACGACGTCGGCCGAGATCCCGGGAAAGGGCTGGGTCGCCGACCCGGGTTTCGTCGTGGTCACCCCTGGCAGCGGCGTGAGCATGATGGCTCCGGTTTCGGTCTGCCACCACGTGTCGACGATGGGGCACGAACTCCCCCCGATGTGCTCGTGGTACCACATCCAGGCTTCGGGGTTGATCGGCTCGCCGACCGTGCCGAGCAATCGAAGCGAAGAGAGGTCGCGGCGGGCCGGGTACTGGTCACCCCACTTCATGAAGGCGCGAATCGCGGTCGGCGCGGTGTAGAAGATCGTGACCCCGTACTCCTCGATGATCTGCCACAGCCGATCCAGATCGGGGAAGTTGGGTGCCCCCTCGTACATCACCGAGGTCGTACGGTTGGCGAGGGGTCCGTAGACGATGTAGCTGTGGCCGGTCACCCATCCGATGTCGGCGGCGCACCAGTACACGTCGTCGTCGGGCTTTACGTCGAAGACGTAGCTATGCGTGGTCATCACCGAGGTCAGATATCCACCTTTCGTGTGCACGATCCCTTTCGGCTTGCCGGTGGTGCCCGACGTGTAGAGGATGTACAGGGGATCCTCGGCGTTGAGCCGGGCCGGTTCGAACTCGGTCGACTGGCCTTCGACGAGGTCGTGGTACCAATGGTCGCGCCCGTCCTCCATGGTCACGTCGTTGCCGACTCGGCGCACGACCACGACGCTAGACACATCGGGCGTCCTCGCGACGGCCACATCGGTGTTGGCCTTGAGCGGAACGGTGTCACCACGCCGCCAGGCGCCGTCCTGGGTGATCACCACCCGCGCGTCGGCGTCGAGAATGCGGTCGGCCAGCGCGTCGGAGCTGAAGCCGCCGAACACCACCGAGTGCACGGCACCGATGCGCGCGCACGCCAGCATGGCGATCGGCAATTCGGGAATCATCCCCATGTAGATGGCGACGCGATCACCACGGGTCACGCCGAGACCGGCGAGCGCGTTGGCGAACCGGCCCACCTCGTCGTGGAGGTCCTGGTAGGTGATCGTCCGGGTGTCCCCCGGCTCGCCGACCCAGTGATACGCAACTTTGTCGGCCGATGTGGCCAGATGACGGTCCAGGCAGTTGTAGGCGATGTTCAGCTCGCCGTCCGCAAACCACTTGTAGAACGGAGCTGCCGAGTCGTCCAGCACCTCCGTCGGCTCGGAGAACCAGCTGATGCGATCGAGCGCCTGGCGCTGCCAGAACCCGAGCGGATCTTCTGCCGCCGTCTCATGGATGCCGGAACGTGCGTTGGCGGACGCCACAAAGGCATCGGTCGGTGGGAACAAGCGCTCTTCCTGCAGCAGGTTTTCGAGCGTTTCTGACACGGATCCTCCTGAAGAGCCAATGCCGCTGACGCTATCAGTCCAGCTCCGACGGCGAGGCCCGTCAGACGTCGACGTGGAGGAGCGTGAGGCCATGTGGAGGAGCTGCGCCGCGGCCCATCGATCGGTCGCGAGCCGCCAGGAGCTCGTCCACGTAGCCGGTGTCGAGCTTCCCCCGGCCCACGTCGACGCACGCGGCCACGATCGAACGCACCATCTGATGACAGAACGCCTTGGCCGTCACTTCGAACTCGACGCCATGTTCGACCCGCTCCCACCCCGCCGCGAACACGGTTCGCACCGTCGACCGACCGGGCGCTCTACGGCAGAACGACACGAAGTCGTGCTCGCCGACGAGGCCGCGGACGGCGTCGTCCATGACCGGTACATCGAGAGCGTGCGGAACGTGCCACCGGAAGCGCCGCCAGAACGGGTCGGGGGCCGGGCCGGTCTCCACGACGTAGCGGTACGTACGGCTGCGCGCCGAGAATCTCGCCGAGAACCCGTCGGGCGCGGCGGCGCCCGACGTGACGGCGATGTCGGACGGCAGCATCTTGCGGAGCGACGCCACCAGTCGATCGACTTCGGGCAGCGGGTCGACCTCGAACGAGACGACCTGGTGGGCAGCGTGCACCCCGGCGTCGGTGCGGCCGGCCACGACGGTCTGTACAGGACCGAGCCGTCGGCTGAGGGCCGCCTCCAGTTCCCCTTGCACCGTGCGAACGTCGGGCTGGCGGGCGTAACCGTGGAAGTCGGTGCCGTCGTAGGCCAGGTCGAGCCGAACGACCGGCACGTCAGAAGATGGCCTGCACCACGAGCCAGATCGCCGTGGCGACGACGGCTGCAGCCACCGCGTCGCGGGCTCGCAGCTCCATCTGGGTCTCGCCGATCTGGCGCAGTCCGAGCGCGAACCAGACGACCGCAACGACGTAGAACAGGTTGATGGCTCCGACGAACGGAAGGTCGAATCGGAGAAGGGCGAGATTGGCGAGGCTCAGCAGGGCGAACGGCACGTACGCGTATCCGACCATGGCGATCACCGTGGGAAGCCGGGCCGACCCGCCGAACACCTTCACGCCCATCGCCCACAGCGCCACCGCCGCGATCACCCAACTGAACAGGGCGCCGATGACCATGGCCAGCAACACGTCGACGGACAGGAGGTTGCGGACGAGGTTGCCCCCGCTCAGGATCGCCACGCCGACGAACTGCACGAACGCGATGATCGCCACGATCATCACCGCATTGGCGGTGGCGTATTCCTCGAAGAAGATCTTGTTCCACACCGACCGATCGAGCTTGGCCGCGCCGATCGCGTGTTCGAGCCAGGGCTGCATCGCCCCGGAGGCTAACCGAGCTGGCGCACGAGTTTGGCCACCGGGCGCAGGATGCTGCGCTCGGTCGAGAAGGCCTCCACGCCGCCGAAAGGCACCCAGCGGGCGTCGTTGACACCGTCGAGCGCCTGCACCGTCCAATCTTGCGCTTCGAAATGAAATCGGACGTCGAAATGCAGATGGGTCGGCGTCGCACCGCGACCGGGAAAGGTGTGGATGTCGATGTCGAAGGCGCCGTGGCTGTCGACCTCGGTGATGCCCGACTCTTCGGTGATCTCGCGCCGGGCGGCGGCTTCGAGATCTGCGTCGCCGGGCTCGACATGCCCGCCGGGTTGGAGCCAGCGGTCGAGCTTGGCGTGATGGACGAGGAGCACCGCCTGTCGATCGGGGGCCACCACGAAGGCGCTGGCGGTCAGGTGCCCCGGCACGTAGTGGTCCCGCGACGTGACGTCACCGGACATCGCCAGCAATTCGTCGAATCGCGCTCGGAAGGCTTGCTCGTCCGGAGCCGGATCGATCGAGTCGAGCAAGCCGCCGATCGCCGCACGGAGCATGTTCAGATGCGCCGCAGGCGGACCCGGCGAACCGAGTGGTCAGCCGCTTTTTCGAGGATCAGGTGTGCTCGATCACGCGTCGGAGCGATGTTCTCACGAAGGTTGACGCCGTTGATCGTGTCCCAGATCTCGGTCGCCGTGCGACGGGCCTCGCCTTCGGAGATCCCGGCGTAGCGGTGGAAGTACGCGGCCTCGTCCTGGAACACGGTCGCCCGCAGGGTCAGGAA
>JBFKPQ010000034.1:0-20226 GCA_041628225.1 Acidimicrobiia bacterium
ACAAGCGGCGGGTCAACGGCCCCAGGAATCCGCTCGCAAACAGGATGGCGGCCGTCACCAGGAGGGCCACGGACACGGCGGTCAACGACTCCTGTAGTTCGCCGATCACGTCTCGGACGACGACACCGACGACGGCCGGCAAGGTGCCGAGCGCCAGCAGGCCGATGAGCCGGCGGGCCTCGGGATCGGTCCGGAACTTCGTCAGGCCGGCGAGGTCGCGCCGGTAGTAGGCGACGACGGCCAGGAGCGTCCCGAGGTGGAGCACCGCCGACACGGCCAGCGACGGAGGTTCGATGTCGAGCAGCGCCGGAACCAGCACGAGGTGGCCGCTCGACGAGATCGGTAGGAATTCGGTGAGGCCCTGGACGATGCCCCAGATGATGGCTTCGAGCACGTCGGGAGGTTACCGCCCGGCAAGCACCGTCAGGCGACCGGTCGACTCCGCCTGTGCCACGTCCGCCGCGATCTGTCCCGGGATGGCCACGACGCCCGAACGGTCGTCGAGGCCCAGCGGTCCGGTCGTGGGAGCCGGGCCCGCCACCACGACGCCTTCGGCCGAGCGGGTCGAGCCGTCGTCACCGAGCATGATCAGCAGCACCGCCGTGCCCGGCGTCGTGCCGCTCGGAAGGTCCAGGGCGATGGTCCACCAGTCGGCGGGTATCTCGACGCCCGATGTGTCGATCACCGCCGCGGTCAGTGGGGTCCCCGCCGGCAGGCCGGTGGCGGCGACGCCTTCGGGTGGGGCGGGGACCAGCACACCCGCCGGGACGCGCCGCGCCTCGACCACGGTCGGATCGAGCGGAACGCCTTCGGCGACGTCGGTGTTCGTGAACCAGACCTCGACCGTCTCGACCGGACGCAGCTCGATCCAGAGGCCGACGACGAGTAGCAGCGCCGCCCCAAGCCAGCGAAGGTAGGGCGGACGAGCGAACCAGTACACGTTGGCACCGTATCGGTTGGCACGCCCACGGTGAAGGGGGTTGTCAGGCCTCCTGCGCCGGGCCTCGCTGGAGTTCGACGGGGATGACACCCGACCAGTGGGGCAGATCGACATCAGCCTCTTCGTCCACCGGGCCGCCGGTACGAACCTTGGCCGAGGACTCGTGGAGGGGCACCGCCAGGAGGAGCGTGGCTCGTAGTTCCGACTCCGACGGCTGCCGGGCCGCATCCCATCGGCCGGTCTGCATCTTCTCGGTGATCGCCCGATAGCCGGCTTCCGCTTCGTCGGGGTCGTCCACCAGGCGCGCTTCGCCGAACGTCACCACCGACCGGTAGTTCATCGAGGAGTTGAAGTGCGACTTGGCGAGCACGATCCCATCGAGGAGCGTCACCGTGACGCACACCTGGGCACCGTGCTTCATCGTCCGGAGCATGCGGGAGGCGGGGGAGCCGTGGAAGTACAGCGTGTCGCCGACGCGTGCGTGGATCGTCGGAATCACGACGGGGTATCCGTCGTCGACGAACCCGACATGACAGATGAGCGCCTCGTCGACGATCGCATGGATGGTGGCCGAGTCGTATGCCCCCCGCTGGCCCTTTCGGCGCACCCGGGTCCGGTCGGAGGGGGCCTCCACGGGTTCAGCCCGACGCCGCGGACAACGCCTGGGCGCACTCGCAGTCGCGCGGCGTGGTGGCCGCATGTGGGATGAGACCGAGCACGGCGGCCTTGAGGGTGTCGAGTGTCTGAGCGAACAGTTCCATGACGGCCTGGTGGGTGACGGTCTCGTGTTCGTGGCCCTCGACGCCCACGTCGTAGTCGGTGATCACGGCGATGTTCACGTAACACATCTCCAGTTCACGCGCGAGTTGCACTTCGGGGATCTGGGTCATGTTGATGACATCGAAGCCGGACTGTGCGTACCAGCGGCTTTCGGCGCGGGTCGAGAAGCGGGGTCCCTGGATGATGACGTTCGTGCCGCCGTCGTGGGTGACGGCCCCGGCGTTGCGGCAGGCCTCGACCGCCAGCGGCCGCAACTCGGAGCAGAACGGATCGGCGAAGGAGATATGGGCGACGTCGGGGCCGTCGAAGAAGGTGACGTCCCGGGCATAGGTGCGGTCGACGAGTTGATCGGTCACCACGAGGTGGCCCGGTGCGAACCGCTCGGAGAGCGAACCGACCGCACACGGGCCGATGATTCGCTCGACGCCGAGTTCCTTCATGGCCCAGGCGTTGGCCCGATAGGGAATCCGATGCGGCGGGTACTGGTGGTCGAGTCCGTGGCGGGGCAAGAAGGCCACCTCGACGCCCTCGACCGATCCGATCGTGAACGGTGCGGACGGTGAGCCGTAGGGCGTGTCGACCTCGGTCTGACGGCTCTCGCCGAGAAGGTCGTAGAACCCGGTCCCCCCAAAGACGCCGATCACGCGTCGGAACTCGAATCAGAACTCGATCCGGGTCGAGAATCCGTGGCGTAGAAACCGGGACCCTTGAAGATGAGGCCGGCGGGATGGAAGACCTTGTTCAGGTCACCACCGCACTCCCGGTGCCGGCGCAGCGGCTTGTCCGAGAACGACTGGACGACCTCGAGCGTGTCGTCGCAGTCGGCGCAGCGATAGACGTACGTTGGCATCCTCTGACCTCGCAGGGGGGAAACTCCGGACACGATCATACCCTGGTCTCTCCGGCATTCGAACCGGGCCCTGTGGCAGCCCTAGACTCGCCCGGATGCGCATCGTCATGGCCCTGGTGGGCGGCTACCTCATCGGCGGGGTCGATTTCGCCGTGATCGTCGCCCGAGCCAAGGGCATCGACATCTACTCGGTAGGGTCCGGAAACCCGGGTACCTCGAACGTGCTGCGCACCATGGGGAAAGGCGCCGCGGGCCTCGTTTTGGCCGGCGATCTCCTCAAGGGGCTCATCGCCGCGGCCATCGGTTTCATGGTCGCCACGCCTGGCGGCGGACCGTTCGAAGGCATGAGCCTGGCGGCTGCGGCCGGGGCGGCTGCGGTGGTCGGCCACTGCTATCCGATCCTGCATCGCTTCAAAGGCGGCAAGGGCGTCGCCACGGCGTTCGGTGTGTTGTTGTGGGTCCAACCGCTGGTGGCGGTCGGACTGGGGCTCGTGTGGGCGATCATCGTGAAGGTGCTCCGGGTGGCCTCGATCGGCTCGTTGACCGTGGTCATGGCGACCATCCCGGCGCTCATGGCCGCCGGTGTGCGTGGCTGGCCGCTCGTCTGGGTCGGCGCACTGCTGGCCGTGGTCGTGTGGCGGCATCGTGGCAACATCTCGCGCATGGTGTCGGGCGGAGATCGGAAAGTGGTCGAAGCATGAATGGCCCACGGGTGGCGGTCATACCCGCAGCGGGGCGCGGAACCCGCATGCGTCCGGCGTCGCGCGTCGTGCCGAAGGCGCTCATCACGGTCGTCGACCGGCCCTGCATCCAATGGGCCGTCGAAGAGGCGGCACGGGCCGGAGCGGATGAGGCCATCGTGGTGGTCAACGTCGAGGTGGGCCACCTCATCGACCAACACTTCCGCGAGGAAGGTCCGCTGCCCGGCCTCGAGGACGTCCGGGTGCGGATCGCCGTGCAAGACGAACCGCGCGGGCTCGGCCATGCCGTCTGGACGGCCCGCGAGCACGTCGGCGACCGAGCCTTCTTCTGCCTGCTGGCCGACACGATCACCCCGCCCGAGATCGACTTCTTGCGCCACCTGGCGCGCGCCTCTGAATTGGCCGCTGGCGCCTCGGCGGTGACGGTGCGTGAGGTCACCGACGCCGAACTCGACCGGTACGGGGCAATCGTGCCAGGCGAGCGCCTCGCCGACGACGTGATCGAGGTCCGTGGCGCCGTCGAGAAGCCGGGGGCGGCTGCGGCGCCGTCCCGCTTCGGGCTCATTGGTCGCTACCTGTTCACCCCGGAGGTCTTCGACGTGCTCGCCATGGCAACTCCGGGCGTGGGCGGTGAGATCCAGCTGACCGACGCCATCGGAGCGCTCGGTGAAGCCGGGCGGTGCGCGGCAGCCATCGGTGTCGACGACGTGTTGGACGTCGGTCATCCGCTCGGCCTCATCACCGCCACCGCCACACTCGGGGTCCAGTTGCCCGAGTACGCCGACTCGGTGACGTCCTTTCTTCGCGACCTGTCCGCCGAGACATGAGACCGCTCGAGGACGCCCAGCGGGACGTGCTGGCCGCCGTGCCGGCGCTGCCGGTCGTCACCGTTGCGCTCGACGATGCCCGAGGGCTGGCCCTGGCCGAACCGGTGGCGGCTCCGCACGATATTCCGCCTTTTGCGAACTCGGCGATGGACGGGTATGCGGTTCGAGCCGCCGACGTGGCAGACGTGCCGGTGCGCCTCGATGTGACCGAGGACGTGGCGGCCGGACATGTGGCAGCCGGAAGGGTCGAACCGGGGTCGGCCATCAAGATCATGACGGGCGCCCCCATGCCCGACGGTGCGGATGCGGTCGTCCGGGTGGAGGACACCGAACCGGGGCCGTCGTCGGTCGTGATCAACGCGAGCGTCGAGGTGGGCACGGCCCTCCGGCGCGCGGGTGGCGACGTCGAAGCCGGCGTACTGGTCTTTGAGGCAGGCACGAGGTTGTCACCGCCACATCTGGCCGTTCTCAGCTCACTCGGCGTGGCGCGTCCGACGGTCGGACGGCGCCCGGTGGTGGCGATTCTGTCGACCGGTGACGAGGTCCTGCCGCCCGATGCCGCCGAGCTGGCGCCCGGCCAGATCCGCGACACCAATCGTCCGCTGCTGCGCGCCCTGCTGGCGGAACTCGGCGCCGACGTCGTGGATCTCGGCATCGTCGGCGACGACGCCCGCGCCTTGCGCTCGCTCATCGAGCGAGGTGCGGCGGTGGCGGACGCCGTCTTCACGTCTGGTGGCGTGTCGATGGGGGAGTACGACCTCGTCAAGCAGGTGCTGGCCGAGCTCGGATCGATCGAGTTCTGGAAGGTGGCCATGCAGCCCGCCAAGCCCTTCGCGTTCGGGTTGGTCGACGGCACTCCGCTGTTCGGGCTTCCCGGCAATCCCGTGTCGGTGATGGTGGCCTTCGAGCAGTTTGCCCGGCCGGCCCTGCTGGAGATGATGGGCAGTCGAGCGCTGTTTCGGCCGCGGGTGGTGGGTCGCATGCCCGCCGGCGCTCGGACGGATCCGGAAAAGACCGTCTTCCTGAGGGCGTCGGCCGAGTGGACGCCCGCCGGATGGGCGGCGAGCCTCTCCGGAGACCAGTCCTCGAACGTCTTGACGGCGCTGGCGTCGGCGTCGGCGTTCGCGGTCGTGCCGCGCGGCGTGGGGGACGTCGAGCCAGGTGGTGCCACGGAACTCGAGATGTTCCAGTGGCCCGAGATCCGAACGTACGAGGAGGTACTCGGGTGAGCGATGGATTGACGCACCTCGACGACGAAGGACGTGCCCATATGGTCGATGTGGGAGGAAAGGAGTCGACCCGCCGGCGTGCGGTGGCCGAAGCCGTCGTCGAGATGTCGTCGGCCACGTCCGATCTCGTCTTCGGCGGTGGGCTCGAAAAAGGCGACGCTCCGGCGGTGGCGCGGGTGGCGGGCATCATGGCCGCAAAACGGACGGCCGACCTCATCCCGTTGTGCCATCCGCTGGCGATCAGCCACGTGTCGGTCACCGTCGAACCCACCCTCGGAGGAGCGCGCGTCGAGGCCTCCGTCGAGACGACCGGGCCCACCGGTGTCGAGATGGAAGCGCTGACGGCGGCGTCGGTCGCGGCGCTGACCCTCTACGACATGATCAAGGGGGTCGAGCGCGGAGCCGTGATCGACTCGGTTCGGCTGCACACAAGTCCGGCGGAGCGTCCGGGACCTGGGATCGATGACCCATCGTGCCGTCGTGATCACCGTGAGCGATCGCGTCAGCCGCGGTGAGGCCGACGACCGGTCCGGGCCCGCCGCGGTCGCGGCCCTGGACGAGCTCGGGTTCACGGTCGACGACGTGGTGGTGGTCGCCGACGGTGTCGACACGGTGGCCGCGGCGCTCCGTGCGGCCGTCGCCAACGACGTCGCGCTCGTCGTGACGACGGGTGGTACGGGCATGGCGCCCCGTGACCTCACTCCCGAGGCCACGTCGCAGGTGATCGAACGGCCTGCTCCCGGCTTGGCCGAGGCGATGCGGGCGGCCACGTTCGGCGTCCGGCCCCACGGCATGCTCTCACGCGGCGTGGCCGGAATCGCCGGCCGGACGCTCATCGTGAACCTGCCCGGGTCGGTGTCGGGGGTCGTCGAGTCGCTCGACGTAGTCGCCGCCGCACTGCCGCATGCGGTCGATCTGGTGCGGTCCGAGCCCACCGAACACTGACTGGTGTTTGTACGGGGAATCAAGCCTGGCTAACCTGCCAGAGGCAGCAAGGCGGAGTTGATCGGGCTCATGTGGCAAGCACTCGTTCTCTTGTTGATCATCGGAGGGGCGTGGGCCATTTTCTTGGTACCACCGCTGTTGAACTCCCGACGAGAGACACCCCTGGCCTCGACTGAGGAATACACGCGCATCACGCAGCGGTTGTCGACCGTACAGCACCCTTCCGGCGCGACCGGAGGTCGCCCGGACGTGCTGGCACGCCGCCGCCGTGTGCTCGGCGCCCTCGTCGTGGTCGCCTTGGCCACCGTCGGATACGCCATCGTCACGCAGAGCGTCATGTGGCTCATGGTGCACATCCTCGTGGACGCCGCCATCGCCTGGTACGTGGCGATCCTGCTCCAGATCAAGGCCGCACGTTCCGTCGTGCGCATCGGAGCCGACACCGCACCGGCCGCCGTCGGCACCCCCAGCGATCAACCCGTCCGCGTCATCGCTTCCTGAACGGGTGAGCGGCTTGGACCTGAGCCGCGTCGACGCCGAAGCTCGTTCCGATCTCGACGACAAGTTCGCGGCGCGCGAAATCGCGCTCAAAAACAGCCGGCAGATCATTCGCCGCTCCGCCAACGCCATCCGCTCGTTGCATCGCGGCGAGGTGGCCGAAGCCGATGCGCTGATGTCACAAGCCGCCGAGCTGCTGTCCGAATCGGAAGCCGCCCTCATCGACCATCCGGACATCCGGTACGCCGGGTTCGTGAACGATGCTGCCAAGGAGTACGCCGAAGCACGCATCACCGCGGCGCTCGTGGCCGGCGACCCGCTGCCGACGGCCACCGACCTCGGCGTCGATACCGCCCCGTACCTCAACGGGCTCGGCGAGGCCGTCGGCGAGCTGCGCAGGCGGTTGCTGGATCTCCTCCGCGGCGGCGACATCGCGGCTGCCGAGCAGACTCTCGACCAGATGTCGGACATGCTCGATCTGCTGGCGTCGCTCGACTACCCCGACGGCATGACGGGAGGGCTTCGACGCACCACCGACGTGGCTCGGGCCCTCATCGAGCGCTCTCGAGCGGATCTCACGACGACCGTCGTCCAGGAGCGGCTCATCGCCGAGCTCAAGGACCGCTGAGCGGCTCGCCGGACTCGTCCACCTCGGCGAGCGTCTGTTCTTCGATCGTTCGCTCGATGGCGTGGTCGACCGACGGGTCGAAGAACTGCGAGAACGTCAGGGCGGCGCCCGATGCCGATCCGCGCTTGTGCCGGTAGTAGATCCAGCCGCGCGCTTCGGCGTAGAGGGCGAGCCGGTGGAGAACCACCAGGGTGGCGATGCCGCCGATGATCCAGCCGATGGGATCCACAGTGGGCCTGACCAAACGTTGCCGAACTCCGACGCGAGAGTTTGCGAAGCAAACCCCGGTCGTCCCTCGGACGACCGGCGTGGAGGTGACGGGATTTGAACCCGTGACCCCTTCGTTGCGAACGAAGTGCTCTGCCAGGCTGAGCTACACCCCCGAGGGCCGGTCAGTGTACCCGGTCGTGGGCCCCGTCGGCCAAGCCGCGACCGGTCGAGCACGTGGAGGAGGGTTACCTACGGCGACACGGTAACCTGCCCGGATGCCACGACCATTCCTCGCTGCCGCATTGGCACTCAGCCTGTCGCTCGCGGCGTGCGGCGCCACCTCCACCGCCACCACGGCAGCTCCGCCTGCCACCACCTCGCCGCCCCCCACCACGGCGGCTGTCCCGGCGGCCACGACGTCGACGACCACGCCCGCCTCCACGACGACGCTGTCGGACGACGTCGACCCGGCCGTGGCGGCCGCCCTGCGTGAGACGATCGACGAGCTGGCCGAGGTCACCGAAGAGATCCGCGGTCTCGAGTTCCTCCGCGAGCCGGTCGTGACCATCGTCAGCGAGGCCGAGCTCGCCGAACGCATCGCCGCGCTGATCTCCGAAGAACTCGATCCGGACGAGACGGCCCGCGACGAACAGGTGTACAAGCTCCTCGGCATTCTCGAACCCGACACCGATCTCGCCGAGATGTTCATCGAGCTCTATTCCGAGCAGGTCGCCGGCTACTACGACGGCGACACCGAAGAGATGGTGGTTCCCGCCACGGACGAGGGGTTCACGCCGCTCCAGCAGATGACGGTCGTCCACGAGTTGACGCATGCGCTCACCGATCAGCACTTCGGGTTCGACGACCTCTTCGAGGCCCTCGACGACCAGGAGCTGTACGAAGAGGCCGCGGCACTCCGGGCGCTCACCGAAGGGGACGCCACTCTGACCGAGGCCCTGTTTTTCAACACGGTCCTGACCGCCGCAGAACAAGCACAGGTGTTCGAGGCGTACGACGACATCGATCAGTCCGTACTCGAGGCCACGCCGTCGTTTATCACCGATCTGCTCACGTTTCCCTACAACGACGGCGCCACGTTCGCCATCCAGCTGTGGCAGCGAGGCGGGTTCGAGGCCATCGACGCCGCGTACGGTGACCCACCGGTGACGACCGAACAGATCATCGTGCTGGGTCTCTACGAAGCGGGCGAGGTCGGGGTCGACGTGACTCTGCCCGACATGGCGATCGATGGATACGAGAACGCCGAAGAGTCCGTGTGGGGTCACGCGGCACTGGCCGCCCTGTTCGGTCAGTCACTGGGTCCGTCGACAGATGCGGCAGCCCGCGGGTGGGGTGGCGACCGATATCGTGTCCTCTGGAACGGCGAACAGGCGGTGTTCGTGCTCTCGTGGGTCGGGGACTCCGCCGAAGACGCCGATGAGATCGAGTCGGCGTTCTTGGATCTGACGACCGAGCAGGTACGGATCGGGGCGTATACCTTCGTCGGGCGCGACGGCGATGCCGTCGTCTTCATCGCCGCCGACGACGCGACCGCCGGTGAGGCGGCCAAGGCGGCGTTCCCCGCCTTCGGGGGCTGAGCAGCCCCCTGGTCGGCGCAACTCGCGTCGGATACGGTGCGGCCATGTTGACGTTTTCCGCGCCCGGTTGGAGTTCGGGGCCGTTGTGGGTGGCCTCGAGCTTCGTCCAGCGCTGGCGCGGGCTGCGGGGCTCACCACCCGATGCCGGTCTCGTACTGCGAGCGCGGTCGGTTCATGGCATCGGCCTGCGCCGCCCCCTCCATGTGGTGTTCGTCGACCGGTTCGGCGTCGTTCTCGACGCCGGCCGGCTCGAGCCCGGCGGCGTCGTCGCCTGCCGCCGCGCCCGATGGGCTGTCGAACTGAGCACGGCGATCGAACTTCCGCCGATCGGTCAGCGCCTGGCCGTCGTGCCTATCGTGGGTCCATGCCCGGCGTTCTCGTTCTCTGCGCCACACCGATAGGCAACCTCGGCGACGTCTCCGATCGCCTGCGCGACGCCCTTCGGAGCGCCGACGTCGTGTTTGCCGAGGACACGCGGCGGGCAGCCACTCTGCTCCAAACCGTCGAGGCACGTCCGCCGGTCCGTTCGTTCTTCGTCGGCAATGAAGCCGAACGGTCGCCGGAGCTGGCTCGGCGCCTGGCGGCGGGCGAACGGGTCGTGCTCGTCACGGACGCCGGAACGCCCGGGGTCGCCGATCCGGGCGTGGTAGCCGTGCGGGCCGCCGAATCGGTCGGCGCGACGGTCACGATCGTCCCCGGCCCGAGTGCGGTCACGGCCGCACTGGCCGTGGCAGGACTCGGTGCGGATCGGTTCGTCTTCGAGGGGTTCCTCCCCAGAAAAGGCACCGATCGGCAGCTTCGACTGGTGGCGCTCGCAGCCGAAACGCGCACCGCCGTGTTCTTCACGACCGGCGAACGCATCCAACGCGACATGGCCGACCTGGTGGCAGCCACCGGCCCGGATCGGCGCGTCGTCGTCGCCAGGGAACTCACCAAGCTGCATGAGGAGGTCTGGCGCGGCTCCACCGGCGAAGCCGCGGATCACTGGAAGGAGGGGCGCGGCGAGTTCACCGTCGTCGTCGAAGGCGCGCAGCCCGTCGTCGGTGACCTGGCGACGGCGATCGGCGAGGTCGAGTCGCTCCTGGAAGCAGGCGTGTCGCTACGAGACGCCACCCGTCAGGTGGCTGCGACGCGCGATGTGCGGCGAAAGGATTTGTACGAGGCCGTGGTGGCCCGAGCTCAGGACAACTGAGAACGGCAGGCCGAGCAGACGCCCTTGCCCTTGAACGGTGAAACGTCGTCGGTCGATCCACAGAAGGTGCAGGTCGCCTCGAGTTTCCGCATGACGATCGAATCGCCCTCGACGGCGATCGTCAGCTGGTCCCCCTCCTGGATATTGAACAGCCGGCGCGTCTCCGCCGGCACGACGATTCGTCCGAGATCGTCGATCTTACGCACCATACCGGTGTCCATGGCACCTCCACCTCGGAGCGACTCAGTCGCGACGGCCTTCCCTGGCCCGGCCAACCCTACTCGGCCCATCGGCCGGGTGGACAGAGAGTTGTGGCTACGCTGCCGGGCGTGACCGCTCGCTGGGTCGATACCCATTGCCACCTGCAACTCGATGGCCGTCCGGCCGAGGAGCTCCTCCAGCGCGCCACCGCGGTCGACTGGGTCGTGGTGCCGGGTATCGACGCGGCTTCCTCGCAGGCGTCGGTGGCACTGGCCGAGTCCGAGGGCCGGATCGTTCCCACCGCCGGCCTCCATCCCCATGACGCCTCGCGCTGGACCGACCAACGGGAGCGCATCGAAGCGCTGCTTCCTCGGGTGGGCGCGGTAGGTGAGACCGGGCTCGACTACTACCGGAACCTGTCCGATCCCGCCGACCAGCGAGCCGCATTCACCGATCACATCCGCCTGGCTCAGGAGGCGGGTTTGCCCCTCATCGTTCATTGCCGCGATGCCTTCTCGGACATCCACGACCTGCTCGCCGACGCCGACCTCGGGCCCCGAGCGGTGCTGCACTGCTGGACGGGCGGACCGCGCTGGACCAGGCGTTTCCTCGAACTGGGTGTGACCTTTTCGTTCGCCGGCCCGGTGGCGTTCGAGACCGGCGACACCGTACGGCGCGGAGCGGCGCTGGTGCCACCGGAGCGGTGCCTCGTCGAGACCGATACGCCGTATCTGGCGCCTCCTCCGCATCGCGGCGAGGACAACGAACCGGCCCACGTCGCCCTCGTGGGCGCGGCGCTGGCGGAGGTATGGGGCCTCGACGTCGCCGAGGTGGCGGCCGTGACGTCCGCCAACGCCACCCGGGTGTTCCGGCCGTGAGCGGACAGAGCCGGGCCGACATCCGGCGCATGCTCGAAGAGCACGGCCTTCGCCCGCGCAAGGCGCTCGGGCAGCATTTCCTCGCCGATCCGAACCTCGTCGACAAGATCATCCGGTCCGCCGGGATCGACGCCTCCACCAAGGTGGTCGAGATCGGAGCAGGTACCGGGACGCTGACCGCGGCGCTCGCGGAGCGGGCGGGCCAGGTCGTCGCCTACGAAGTCGATGCCCTCCTGCGACCGGTCCTGCACTCG
The DNA here is from genome assembly GCA_041628225.1 of Acidimicrobiia bacterium. Classification (GTDB taxonomy): domain Bacteria; phylum Actinomycetota; class Acidimicrobiia; order Spongiisociales; family JAENVV01; genus JBFKPQ01. Next base: position 11,732 of record JBFKPQ010000034.1, read on the forward strand.
GTGCTGGCGGGCACGTCGGTCGAGCTGCGCTTCCAGGATGCCCTCGACATCGACTGGTCGGCCGACCTCGACGGGCAAGGCTGGGTGATGGTCGCCAACCTGCCCTACAACGTCGGGACACTGGTGCTCCTGGAGGCCCTCCGGCACGCCTCGGCGGTCGACCGGTTCGTCGTGATGCTGCAACGGGAGGTCGTCCGGCGACTGGTAGCGGAGCCCGGCTCGAGCGACTACGGCATTCCTTCGGTGGTGGTAGGACTGCACGCCGCACCGGTGCTCACCTTTCGGGTGCCTCCGCAAGTGTTCGTGCCTCCGCCGGCGGTCGACAGCGAGGTCGTCGTCCTCGACCGGACGCCGGCGTCCCCGTTCGCCGAACGAGCCATCGAGTTGGCTTCGGCTGCATTCGGCCAGCGGCGGAAGATGATCCGGTCGTCGCTGCGCACGACGCTGGCTGACCCCGTCGGCGTCGCAACCCGTGCCGGCATCGATCCGGAGCGCCGCGCCGAGAGCCTCGCCCCCTCCGAGTGGCTGGCGCTGGCCGAGGCGGCCGATGATCCAGGGGTCGCAGAGTGACGACCGTGGTGACGGTCGGCCCGGCCAAAGTGAACCTCTCCCTGGAGGTGTTTCCCCCGGATGCCTCCGGCCTGCATCCTCTGCGCTCGCTCGTCGAGACCGTGTCGTGGTGGGACCGGATCGCGGTCACGGCTGCCGAGGCCGACGCGCTCTCGATCGATGGCCCGCTCGACCCGGCGCCCGACAACCTCGTCTGGCGCGCTCTGGAGTGGCATCGCCGTGCCAGCGGCGCGACGGTGCCGGTTGCGATCGATCTCGCCAAACGCATCCCCGTGGCGGCCGGGCTGGCTGGGGGATCCGCCGATGCCGCGGCCACCGTCGTGGCGCTCGATCGGCTGACCGGAGCGCCAGCCGATCGAGCCGATCTCGGGGAACTCGGCGCCGACGTTCCGTTTGCGCTCCACGGCGGTGCAGCCGTGATGGAAGGGTATGGCGAGCGCCTCACGCCACGCCCTGGGGGAGGGTACGCCCTGGTGATCGCCGTGCCGAACACCGAACTATCGACCCCGGCCGTGTATCGGCGGTGGGACGAGCTCGGCGGACCTGCGGGACCAGTGCTCGACTCCGGAGCGTTGCCGCCGGCCATGCGCGACCTGGGACCCCTCCGCAACGACCTGTATCCGGCGGCCGTGTCCCTGGCCGCCGAGCTGGCAGACCGCGCCGCTTCTCTCGCCGACCTCTGGTCGCGGCCCGTCGCCATGTCCGGCTCGGGACCGTCGCTGTTCGCCTACTTCGCCGACCTGGACGAAGCCGCATCGGCTGCCGGTGCCGTGGCTCCGTCGGGATTCCGCGCGATCAGGGCCGTCGTCCCGTTGCCCGACGGCGCCCGACTGGCCACAGACGACGACCGTTAGACTGGCGGCGCCCCGTCGCCGCGTGGCGGCAGTGGGGGGTGGTGTAACTGGCAGCACAACGGGTTTTGGTCCCGTTAGTACGGGTTCGAGTCCTGTCCCCCCAGCGAAGGAGAGGTGACGCATGGCCGTGAGGGCGGTGATCCTGGCTGCAGGTCAGGGAACCCGGATGAAGTCGGACAAGGCGAAGGTGCTCCACGAGGTGGCCGGCAAACCGATGGTGCGCTGGGTGATCGAAGCGGCCCGCGCCGTCGATCCGGTGGACATCACCGTCGTGGTCGGCCATCGCGCCGATGATGTGATCGCGGCGCTGCCCGACGACGTCGAGTCGTGTCTGCAGGCCGAACAGCTCGGGACGGGCCATGCCGTGCAGACCGCCGTCGAACAGCTCGGAGACATCACCGACGACACGATCCTCGTCCTGTCGGGCGACACGCCGCTCCTCACGGGGGACACGCTCATCGAGCTGGTGACGATGGCGCGTCGTACGGGCGCCGCCGCGGCCCTGCTGACGTCGGATGTCGACGATCCCGACGCCTACGGCCGAATTCTTCGCGACGGCTGGGACCGGGTGGTGGGCATCGTCGAGCATCGTGACGCCACCCCCATGCAGCTCACCATTCACGAGATCAACGCCGGGATCTACGTCTTCGACGGCGCTCTACTCGGCGACGGACTTGCCCATATGGGAACCGACAACGCCCAAGGCGAGTACTACCTGACCGACCTCATCGGCTACTTCGCCGGACGCGACCTCTCGTTGAGCGGCCTGAAGACCGAGGAGGAAGAGGTCGCCGGCGTGAACAGCCAGCGCGAACTGGCCGACACCAATGTCAAGATGCGGACGCGGCTGGCGGTCGATTGGATGGAGCGCGGCGTCTGGATCCAGGACCCCTCACAGGTCTTCCTTTCGGCCGACGTCGAGATCGGCGCCGGCGCCCGCCTCTATCAGGGTGTCCACCTCGAGGCCGGAACCACGGTCGGCAAGGGCGCCACGGTGGGGCCGGACGTGTTCGCCTCGGGGTCGTCGATCGGGGAAGGCGCACGGGTCTGGTACTCGGTATTGCGCGACGCCGAAGTCGGAGCCGAAGCCGAGGTCGGTCCGTACGTATCGCTCCGACCGGGCACCGTCATGGGCCCCCGCACCAAGGCCGGGACCTTTGTCGAGATGAAGAACACAACGGTTGCAGAGGGAGCCAAGGTTCCGCACCTCGCCTACCTCGGCGACGCCGATGTGGGCGAGCAGGCCAACGTCGGCGCCGGCACCATCACGTGCAACTACGACGGCGTCGACAAGCACCGCACCGAGATCGGTGCTCGTGCCTTCGTCGGCTCCGACACGATGCTCGTGGCGCCGGTGCGCATCGGCGACGATGCCGTCACGGGAGCAGGCTCGACGATCACTCGCGACGTCTCCGACGGAGCCCTGGCGGTGGAGCGTTCGTCCCAGCGGGAGATCGCTGGCTACGCTGCCCGACTGGACGAGCGCCGGCGTCGCAAACAGGAGGGCTCGTGATGGAGGTCATCTCCAGGAAGCGGCTCATGCTCTTCACGGGCGGAGCCAACCCGGAGCTGGCAGAAGAAGTCGCAGAGCTGTTGGGGGTCAAGCTCGGCGCGCTGCAGCGTTCGGTGTTCGCCAACGGCGAGATCTACGCCCGGCCGTCCGAATCGGTGCGCGGTGCCGACTGCTTCCTCATCCAGAGCCACTGCGATCCCCTGAACTTCCACATCATGGAGCAGCTCGTCGCCATCGATGCCCTGAAACGTGCCTCCGCCCGGAACATCACGGCCGTGGTGCCCTTCTTCGGATATGCCCGAGCCGACAAGAAGGTCCGACCACGGGAGCCGATCACGGCGCGATTGATGGTCGACCTCTTTCGGACGGCCGGAGCCGATCGACTCGTCTCGGTCGATCTCCACACCGGACAGATCCAGGGCTTCTCGGACCAGCCCTTCGATCACCTGACCGCACTGCCGATCTTCGTCGATTACCTGAGTTCGCAACTCGAGGGCGACATCACGGTCGTCTCGCCGGACGCCGGCGGCGTGAAGCGCGCCGAACGGTACGCCCGCCACATGGGTGCCTATGTCGCGTTCATCCACAAGCGCCGGGAAGCGGACAAGCACAACGAATCTGCGGCGCTGGCGGTGATCGGTGCGGTCGAGGACCGGCACGCCATCATCGTCGACGACATGATCGACACCGCCGGCACCGTGGCGAACGCCGCCGAATTGCTCATCGAGAAAGGCGCCAAGAGCGTGACGGTCGCCGCCACGCACGGCATCCTGTCGCCGCCGGCGGTCGAGCGGCTGAAGAACGCACCGGTGCGTGAAGTCGTCATCACGAACACGTTGCCGCTACGGGGAGATGCCGCCGGGTTCGACAAGATCAAGGTGCTCTCGATCGCGCCGATCCTGTCGGAGGCCCTCGAGGCGATCTTCATGGAGTCATCCGTCAGTCGGATCTTCCTCGGCGAGAACATCTGACCCATGCTCTCCGAGGTCGTCCGGATCACGACGGGCGATCGCCCGGCGGCCGTCGACCTCACCGAACAGGCCCGCTCGTTCGTGGCTGGTCACGGCGACGGATTGTTGTCGGTGTTCGTCCCGCACGCCACCGCCGGCCTGGCGATCTTCGAGACCGGTGCCGGCTCGGATGACGATCTGCTGGCCGCCCTCGATTGGCTGCTTCCGAGGGACGATCGATGGCGGCACCGGCACGGATCGCCCGGCCACGGCGCCGACCATGTCCTGCCGGCACTCGTCAGCCCATCGGTGACCGTTCCCGTCATCGGTGGCGCTCTCGCGCTGGGAACGTGGCAGTCGATCGTGCTCGTCGACCCAAACGTCGACAACGCCATCCGGGAGGTCCGGTTCTCGTTCCTAGGGTGACGACACCGTCCACATCCCGTCGGTGAGACGGGCGCGCAGGAGGTAGTCGAGCGCAAGGGTGCGGCCGGCAGTATCGGTTGCCTCCACGGTGACCGCGACCGACCCGTTTTCTTCTGGCGACATGCCCACGATCTCGACGGACGCAAACGGGGGAGGCGTGACCGGGTGTCCGTCGTAGGGCCCGGCGGCGCCCGTGAGCAGCCATTCCAGATAGGACGACACCGCCATTGCGAGCGGCCCGGTGGCAAGAGGGCGACCTCCGACGTCGGACGTGATCGTGGGGCCGGGTACTGCGGCAGGGCCGAAGACGATCACGATGCCCGGTTCTGTCCGGTAGCCGACCTCGAAGTAGCGGATGCCGAGGTCCTCGAAGCCACCTTCGATGCGGCCCAAGAGGTGGACCGCAACGGTGGCGCGTGTGGTGTCGCCGGACGCGACCGCCGCGATGGTGGAGGTGTTGGCCACGTACCAGGTCGGGCCGGCCAGATGGTCGGCGATCAAGGCCTCGGCCAGTCCTGGGGTCGGGCCCACCGGCGCCGGGCGTGACAGCTGCCAGGCGCCGATCCCGGCGAGGGCGATGCCGCATGCGACCAGCGTCACGATCAGCTGCGGTCGCCGGGCCGCGGGCTCCGCCGCCGGTTCGTCGGATGCAGGCTCTACCGGTACGGGATGAAAGAGGGTGGTCGTCATGGCAACTGGGCGAACACGATGACCTCACCGGGGTGGATCAGGTCGGGGTCACCCGACCGCAGATGCGGGCGGTTGGCTTCCACGAGCCGTGCCCAGTAGGGGGCGATGTCCGCATCGCCCAAGGGCTCGGTCCGACCGACGGCGCGCAATCGGGCTTCGGCGATCGACCAGAGGTGTTCGCCCCGGACCACGACATGCGAGTCGGGTAGAGACGTCGGCGAGATGAGGGCCTTCGGGGGCGCTTCGGCCGGCGCCGCCGTGTCGGCCTCCTTCACCGCGTCTAACGTGGCCGGCGGGGTGTCGTCGGGTTCGATGGGGTCGACTGTCGGGGTGTAGGCAGGTGGAGCGTCGAACCCGGGCGGGACATAGACGCCTTGTTCGGTCGTGACGACGACGGGCTCGGGAGCCTCGGAAGCCAGCGCGAGAGGCTGCAATGCGAGCGGCGCCGCCAGGGACACCGAAAGAGCCGAGACCGCCACACCGTCGGCGATGCGCCGTACGAACGGCAGGGTGGCCCATTCCACGGCCCGTAGCGCGGCGGGCACATCGGCCAGCCGCACCAGCACGTACGCGAGGGTGGAGAAGAGGAGCCAGTAGGAGAGCACGAGCCCGATGCCGCGCAACACGCCCATCACGAGGACATCGGCCGGGCCTGCGGCGAGCCACTCCGAGATCGGCCACCGGGGGAGGGGGTATCCGAGGCGATGGAAGGTCGCCACCGCCAGGACTTCGCCGAGCAAGAGGCCGATGAGCCGAGTACGTGCCATGGTAGGCACTCTATATCTACCGATGATATCTGTCAAACAACGTAAAACAACATTGATCTCAGAGCGAACCCGCTGTGGTAGCTTCGCGGCTGACAAGGAGTGAGACGTTGCGTGTGAGAATCGTCATCAGTGACTCGGGTCGGGAGATCGAACTGGATGTCGACGACCCGGAGGCGTTCATCGAGTCGACGCAGGCGACCTTCGAGGACAGCGCCGCGCTGCTCTGGGTGACCGATACCCATCAGAATCGGGTGGGCATCCCGCTCACCAAGGTCGCCTATATCGAAGTCGACACCGGCGACGCCAAGACCCCCATCGGATTCGGCTGAGCGCGAAAAACGGGCCCGCAAGGGCCCGTTCGTCCGTCGCTGGCGGTTTCGGTCAGCTGGCGCGCCGGCGCCGCTCGGCGAGCCAGCGCTTCCGCAGCCGGCGCCGCTCGTCTTCGGCGTAGCCGCCCCACACGCCGGCTTCCTGGTTGGACTGCAGGGCGTACTGGAGGCACGACTCCTGCACCGAGCACTGAGCGCAGATGGCCTTGGCCGAGGTGATCTGGTCGACGGCGGGGCCGGTCGTTCCGATCGGGAAGAAGAGATTGGGTTCCGAGTCGCGACAGAGCGCCAGCTCACGCCAGTCTGCCGCGATGATCGTGTCGGGATCAGGGGTTACGAGCACGGGGTTCCTCCGGTCTGGCGCTCGGGGCGTGGGAATTCGCCACTTCAGAGCGCCAAGATGTCATGTATCAGGGGATGTGTCCACGACTGTAACCTGGGTACCCAGCCGCCACAAGGGGTATTTTGCGATTTTCTTCACAAGGCGTCGGGGGCCATCGTGGCTGGCCGTCTCGCTATCCCGACAACACGTTGGAAGGCATCAGCGCCGCCGCCGAGGTCGCCGATCTTGTCGAACTGGACGTGCGGGCGTCGGCGGACGGGAGGTTCGCGCTCGCGCATGATCCGGAGATCGCCGGACGGACCGTGGCCGATACCAACTGGGACGTCTTGTCGGCACTGGACGTGGGTGGCGGGCTCCATCCGACGACGCTGGATGCCGTCATGGCCGCGCTTTCGGACCTCCCGCTCGATATCGAGATAAAGAACTCACCGTTCGAGGCCTCGTTCGACGCCGACCACGTGGTCGCCCGGCAGGTGGCGAACCTCGCCCGACCGATCGACGTGATGACCAGCTTCTACTGGCCCACCATGGATGCCGTCCGGCGGTCCCACCCCGATGTGTCCACCGGCCTGCTCGTCGACGAGCGCGGCTCGGTGGACGATGCCGTGGCCCACGCCGTGGACCTCGGTCACCGGCTCATCGCGCCGCATTGGAGCCTCATCGACGAGACCGCGATCAGGCGGGCAGCGGCCGAAGACCTGGTTGTGGTGACGTGGACGGTCAACGACACCGCCGAAGCGCTCAGATTGCTCGAGCTCGGTGTGCACGCCATCATCACCGATGATCCCGGCGCCTTGCGCGCCGCACTCCAGGAGGCATCGTGAGCATCATCGAAGAACTCGACGCGGCTCTGAAGGTCGCCATGCGCGAACGTGACCAGCAGAGGCTCGACGTCATCCGCGCCGTGAAGACCGAACTCACCAAGAAGCGGTCCGAGCCGGGGTTTGCCGGCGACCTCGACGACGCGGCGGTCGTCGACGTCATGGCTTCGTTCGTGAAGCGGAACGCCAAGGCTCGCGAGGAATACCTCGAGCTCGGCGATCGTGGCCAGGCGATGGCCGAAAAGCTGGCCTGGGAGAACGAGTTCCTGGCGACGTGGCTCCCGACGAAGCTCGACGAGGACGCCACGTCGGCGCTCGTCGGGGACACGATCGTTGCCCTGGGGGCCACCGGTCCCGGTGATACCGGCAAGGTCATCGGCGCCCTGATGAAGCAGCACCGTGAAGAACTCGACGGCGCACTGGTGAGCCGGCTCGTCAAGGAACGCCTGGCCGGCGGCTGATGGGCCAGTTCCGGCCGCCGATGCTCGCCACGGCGTGGCCGGCGCCGTTCGACGACGAAGCCTGGTCGTTCGAAGTCAAGTGGGATGGCTACCGCGCCATCCTGGCCAATGACGGCGGCACGCCTGACGTCTTCTCGCGGCGCGGCAACCGCATCTCGGATCGGTTTCCGGCTCTGCTGGGCGTCGCGCCTCGCGGCGTCGTGCTCGACGGGGAGATCGTGGCCTTCGGTCCCAACGGCCGACCGTCGTTCCAGGGTCTGCAGGGTTCCTCGGAAGGCGTGCACCTCATCGTGTTCGATGTCCTGGTCAATGGGGGCCGTGACGTCACGGCGCAGCCGCTCGACGAACGCCGGCGCCTCCTCGAGTCGATGGAACTCGGCCGGGGCGGAGTGCTGTCCGACCGGGTGATCGGGGACGGCACGGCGCTATGGGAAGCCATCGTCGAGCGCGACCTCGAAGGCATGGTGGCGAAGCGCCGATCGTCGGCGTATGAATCCGGCGGCCGGTCGAAGGCATGGCGGAAGATCGTCCACCGGCACACCCTCAGGGCCGTGGTAGGTGGCTGGCTGCCTGGTGACGACGGGAGTTCGGTACGGAGCCTGCTGCTCGGTCTTCGGGACGGAGACGGATGGCGATACATCGGCTCGGTCGGGTCCGGGTTCAGTGGCGCCGCGCTGGCGGCGCTCGCCGCGGCATTCGAAGAGATGGAAACCTCCGACAGTCCGTTCGACCGCGGCGTCCCCGCCACGGCGCGATTCGTGGCGCCTCGTC
>JBFKPQ010000035.1:0-19861 GCA_041628225.1 Acidimicrobiia bacterium
AGGCGGCCTGTTCGTACGCGCCGGCGGCAAGGGCCGCCAGATAGTTCGTGACGTGTCGCTCCGCGTCCGTTTCGCTCCAGGCCACCGTGGACGGGTCGATCGTCGTCGTCGTGGTGGTGGTGGACGCCGGCTGCGAGGTCGGGGAAGTGGCTGGTACGGTCGTCGGAGCGGCGGTGGCGGTGGTGGCCACCGGGATGATGGGCGGTGCCGGCGGCGACGGGTCGGTCGCGGTGCAGGCTCCGACGATGACGAGACTGGCGAGGATGACATGCCGCTTCATGCGCATCTCAACGCCCGTCGCGTCGTTTCGGTTCCGTCAGGCGGTGAGTTTCTTGTCGAGGTCCGTGCGGAACCGTGGTTTGATGCGTTCGTCGCCCAACCACTCGGCCAACGAGGCGGCGTGCCGGTCGAGAAGGTCGCGATGGAGTGCGCCGACCTCGCGGGTGAGGTGGAGCACGATCTCACCGTCGGGGCGCTGCGCCCAGGCCCCCACGATCCGACCGTCGCACCATGCCGTGGCGCCGGCGTTGCCGTTGCGGTCGAACAGGAGTGGTTCGTGGTCGCCGAGGAGCCATCCCCGCTCCTTCCACCCCATGACCGATGGATCCAGCCCCGGGAGGAGTGCCACCCACGGTTCCGGCGCGTCGACCGGGTCGGTGTCGTCGGCGAGCAGGTACCCGTCCGTTCCGTCGAGGTCGACGGTGACGACGTCCAACTCGGCGAGAGCCGCCCTGGTCTTGGCGACGGTCCAGCCCGAGAACCACTTCAGGTCGGTGAACGTGCCCGGACCGTACGACCACAGCCATCGCCGGAGTAGTTCGACGGCGGCGTCTGCCTCGGTGTGGTGTTCGAGGTCTCGACCCAACCACTGCGATGTCGGAACCCAGCGGTACAGCGACGACTTCCACGTTCCCCTCGGTCTCCCGCGGATGATCCGTCCCTCGGTGGCGAGCAGGAACAGCACGCGGGTCGAGAGCCCGATCTGACCAGCCCACTTCGCGTCGCCGCCGAAGTGCAACCGGCCATCGAGTTCCGGTACGTGCGCCTTCAATTCGGCGGCCGTCGCTTCGCCGAGGTCGACGAGCGCGTCGAGCGTGCGCTGTTCGACATCCGCCAGCCACGCCGCGCCGTCGGCGGCCACGCCTTGATCCTCGAGCATCCGTATCAGGCGGGCGCGTTCGGGGCCACCGAGCGCCTTGGTGGCGGCGGCGTCGATGACCGCGGCGAGTCGGGGGGTCGTCACGAACATCGTGCGGCGCATGCCCAGCATGCGCACGAGCGTGCGGCGGTCGTACAGGGCGTCTTCGAGTTCGGTGCGGCCGAAGTCGGCGACCCTGGCGCGCGCCGACAGGTAGACGGTGACCGGGTCCGACGCGTGGAAGCCGACGAGGTCGTCGGCCACGCCGGCGACGTCACGTCCGGGCGAAGCGAGGTGGTGCCGCACTCCGAGCCGGGCGCGTCGCTGTGCGACGTCGAACGTCATGGGGCGGGCTGCACGTCACCGGTCTTCGTGACCGAGCCGCGGCCGGCTTCGACGTCGGCGACCGTGTCGAGGAGGAGTTGCTCGGTGGCGGGTCCGGTGATCTTGGCGGCGATGACGCCGTCACGATCGATGAAGAAGGTCTCGGGGATCCCGAACAGTCCGAACTCGATGGCGGCGCGCGTGGCGGGGTCGATGACATAGGCGGTGTGGGTAGACCGGCCGAGTTCGTCGAGGAACGCCTGGTCGTCGCCGGGATCGGACTGGTAGCTGATCTGGACGAAGGTCACGCCCTGGTCGGCGAGGGCATTCGAGACCGTCACGAGGGCCGGGTGCTCCTGGCGGCACGGCAGACACCACGATGCCCAGAAGTTCACGACCACGATGTCACCCCGAAGGTCCGCGAGGCGCAGCGCTCCTTCCTCCTCGAGGTAGGGCAGCTCGAGATCGGGGCCGGGCTGCCCGATCAGCGGGGAAGGGACCGTGCCGACCTCGTCACCGGCCAGTTGCACGGCGAGCACCACCACCATCGCGATGAGACCGGCCACACCGATCCACGCCGCCGTGGTCAGCTTCACGACCCGCTCCGGGCGGCCGCCAGCGCCTCGTCGACGAGTTGGCGCACTTCATCCGGTAGCTCCGTAGCCGCAACCCGCTCGAGATGGCTCACGGCCTCGCCACCCCGACCCGTATCGAGCAGGAGCAGGCCCAACAGCAGCTCGGCCTCCAAGTTGTCAGGATCGAGCTCGATCGCCCGACCCAGGTACTGCTCGCCGACCTCCGGCTCGCCCGATGCGTAGACCATCCAGCCGATGCGGGCCAGTGCCTCGCTCGCCTCGGGGGGCGTCGGGTTGTTGTCGAGCACGTCTTGGAACCACGGGAGGGCAGACTGGTAGTCGTCGGATTCGAAATAGCGTTCCGCCAGGGCCAGGCGCATGGCGTTGACCTGGGGTACGTCCCGGTTGGCCTCGATGGCGGCCGCCATGTCTTCGTTCGATATCGAGTCGAGGTCCATGGGTGTTTCCGCGCCGGTCCCCGTGATGAACCCACCTTGCCGTTCGGTCACCGCACGGGACGCGGCAAACGTGATGGCGCCGAACGCGACGACGATTGCCAGTGTTCCGGCGAACACCCGACGGCGTGAGCGCGCCACCTCGGTAGGGGCCTGGTCGCTTCCGAGGCCGGCTTCGGCCTCGGAGATCTCTGCGCGATAGATGTTGCGCAACCGCGCGGCGGTCTCGGCATCCAGTTCGCCGGCCAACTCTTGGAGGTCGACTTCGTTGAGGTCGGTCTGGGCCTGCGAGATGCGCTGGCGAGCGTCGGTCATGGCGTCTCCGACGGCCGGCGTCGCCCTGCGGCCAGCCAGACGCCGGCGGCCGCCAGCACGGCGGGCGCAGCCCACAGCACCCACGCCCCCGACGCGTCGAGGATGATGCCCGGTCCGTAGCGGTCCGAGAAGAACCTCAGGATCTCGTCGTCGGTCGCCCCGGCGGCGATCTGCTCGGCGACGAGGTCCTGCATGTCTCTCGCGTAGGTCGACGGCGACGCCCCGATCGGGGATCCTTCACACACCGGGCAGGCGATGCGCGCCGACAGATCCTCGAGGCGTTCGGCGTCGCTGGGCGCGTCGGCGGCGATACCCCACACGACGATGCCGGCCAGCGCCAGGGTCACCGCGGCCGAGACCGTCGCCCGCACCCGGTCACGCATGGACTCGTTCCCTCGTGGCGGCCCGCATCACGGTCGACCAGGCGCCGCCGAGAACGACCACCAGTCCGCCCAGCCATACCATCCACTGATAGGGGAACCACCAGACGTCCATCGTCACCGCATCGCCGCCGATGCGGATGATCGTGAAATACAGATCGCCACTCGGCCGGGAGAGCACACCCGGGGTCGGCACGCGTTGGGTGGCGTACACGTTGGCGCGGGGTTCGACGATGGCCACGAAATCGCCCTCTCGCTGCACCTCGATCCGTGCGCCGAGAACGTCGCGGTTGGGTTCCTGGCGCGAGAAGCCCGCGCGGTAGGTGAAATCGTATCCGGCCAGCGAGGCCGACTCGCCACGCTCGAGCAGAACCGTGGTCGTCGCCGAGAGGCCACCGGTCGTCGCGATGCCGACCGCGAGGATGAGCACGCCGAGGTGAGCGATCTGCCCGCCCCAGAAACCGTGGTCGGAACGCAGCACGCCGACGATGGCGGGGCCGAGCCGGTCGTGGCGGGATCCCACCGTCTTCCGGGCGCTGACGATCAGGTGCCGCACGATGGCGGACGCCACGAACCCGGCGAGCGTGATCGTGATGATCGGCCATGCCTCACGGAGTCCGCCCAACACCGCCGCGGCACCGGCGGCGAGGCCCCATCGGACCGGACTGCGGAGTCGCTCCCACACCACGGCGGGGCGAGCCACCCGATAGGGCATGAGGGGTCCGACGCCCATCGCCAGAATCAGCGTGAGGCCGAGCGGGACGGTGAACCGGTCGAAGAACGGCCGGCTGATGCCGACGGTCTGATCGCCGAATGCCTCGACGAACAGTGGAAACAACGTGCCGGCGAGGACGACGAAGGCGATCACCGTCAGCAGGAGATTGTTGGCCAGGAAGGCACCTTCTCGGGAGAACAACGACTCGAGTCTCGGGCTCTGTGCCACGTGGTCGGCGCGCAGGGCGAAGACGGCGAACGAAGCGACGAGGACCACGGCCAGGAACGCCAGCAGGGCCGGCCCGATCGCCGACTGCGTGAACGAATGCACCGAGGCGATCGTCCCGGAGCGGGTCAGAAAGGTTCCGAGGATGGTGAGGCTGAAGGCGGAGATCACGAGCACGAAGTTCCAGGCCTGCAGCATGCCGCGCCGCATCTGGACGAACGACGAGTGGATGAAGGCGGTCGCGGCCAACCAGGGGAGGAGCGACGCATTCTCGACCGGATCCCACGCCCAGTAGCCGCCCCACCCGAGCACCTCGTACGACCACCACGCTCCGAGCAGGATGCCGAGCGTCAGGAACGTCCACGTGATCAGCGTCCAGTGCTTGGTGCGCCGAGCCCACTCGATGCCGGGTTGACGCAGCACCAGCGCCGACATGGCGTAGGCGTAGGGCACGGTCAAGCCGACGTACCCGATGTACAGCATCGGTGGATGCACGGCCATGAGGAGATGGTTCTGAAGCAGCGGGTTGGGTCCCAGACCGTCGGCCACCGCCACGGCCGATGCCCACGGCCACGGACTCGATGCCACACAACTGGCACCTGCGATCTGGGTGCATACCTCGAACGGATTGGCGATGGTCGCCATCACGCCGAAAAAGAACACTGCCACGGCGCCGAGCACGGCCAGCGCCCCTTCGGCGAGACGGTCCGGCCGGTGCGCGTAGCTGCGGTGCACGAGCCAGGTGAACCCAGCCAGGACCAGGCCCCACAGCACGATGCTGCCTTCGAGCGCCGCCCAGGCACTGGCGACCTTGAAGACCAACGGCGTCGTGGTGGCCGAGTTGTTGGCGATGTAGGCGATCGAGAAGTCGTCGCTGAGCAAACCGAGTTCGAGGGCCAGCATGGCACCGACGGCACCGCCGACGAGAGCCCGGGTGCCGCGCCGAAAACCCTCGGGCCGGGCGTCGACGCCGCGGAGCCCTTCGAACACCAACAGGATGGCGCCGGCGAGCGCAGCCAGCACGCCGACCTGGCCGAGAGCCCCGATCACGATTCGTCCTCGTAGCCGTCGGGTGCTCGGTACTGCTCGTCGTGGCGCACGATGATCTGGGTCGCCACGAACTCGTCACCCGCCCACGCACCTTCGAGCAGCACGGAGATGTCGTCCTGGAACAGTTCGGGCGGCGTGCGGGTCGATGAGACCGAGATGGACTCCGTTCCGTCCGTCACCTCGAAGCGCAGGATCCCGTCATCGGTGACCGAGCCGGGCACGACGATGCCTGCCAGCCGGAAGACCTCGCCGTCGGGGAAGTCCGCTCGCTGTGCGACGGCTTCGTCGGGGAAGAGGTAGTACAGGGTGTTGTCCGCCAGCCCGCTCCACATGAGGTAGGCGCCGATGACGAGGAGCGCGCCGAGTGCCGGAACGACGAACAGCTTGTTGCGCACGGTCAGCGCTCTCCGATGCGATCCCGCTGGGCGCGGTCCCTCCGGAGCAGGCCCACGAGATAGCCGGCGATGGCGACATACACGACCGCGAACGATGCCATGACCGCTAGTTCAGTCACGGTGGTCTCCGAGCGTCGGTGCGGTGATCGCCGACCCGGCGTGAGCTTCGGCGGCGCCGGCCCGTTGTGCGGCGGTGGCCAGCTGGCGGGTGCGCCACACCACGAAGGCGAGATAGACCAGCGAGAACGCCGCCACGTTGGTGAGCAGAGCCGTGATGGTCGAGGCGTCTTCGATCTTCCAGCCGCCCGGGGTCAACGTCTGGCGTTGGTGTAGTGACCGGTAGAGATTGACGGAGAAGTACACGAGCGGCACCTGCACGAAGGCGATGGCACCCAGGATCGAGCTGCGGCGGGCGCGATCCACCGGATGGTCGGTGGCGTGTCGCAGCGCCAGGTAGCCGAGGTAGACGAAGAACATCAAGGCGGTGGATGCCATTCGTGGATCACCCCAGTCCCACGCCACGCCCCAGGTCACCTGGCCCCAGATCATCCCGGTGAGGAGCGACAGGGCGGTGAACAAGACACCCAGCTCGGCGGAGGCGGCGGCGAATCGGTCGAAGCCGAAGCGTTTGGTGGCCAGCCAACCGAGCGACCCGACGAGCGTGCCTCCGAACGCCAGGAACGCCACCCACGACGCCGGCACGTGCACGTGGATGATCCGCACGTACTCGCCCTGGATGGCGTCGGGTGGGGTTCCGGCGGCCAGCCAGAAACCGTAGCCGAGAGCTGCCAGTGCGATGGCCGTCAAGATGGTCCGGAGGTTCATGTCGAGGATTCTTGTAGCGGATGCGCCGTGAGCACGCCGACGATCGCCAGAGCCAGTACCGACGCGGTCATCACGAGTGCGGGCCCCACGATACCGTCCCCACGGCGCAGTGCGTCCACGGCGCGGGCTGCGGGAACGAGCAGCGGCGCCGCCAGCGGCGCCACGAGCAACGGGGCGAGCGACATCCGGGCTCGGAGTCCGGCGGTCACGTCGACGACCAGCGTGCCGAGGAGCGCCAGCCCGGCGGCCGCCAGGATGGCGATCGGCACGAGCCAGCCCCAGGCCGGGATCGGACCGGGTGCATAGAGCACGACCGTGGCGGGGGCCAACAGAGCCTCGAAGCCGAGGAGGAGCAAGGTGCTCGCAGCCACCCGGCCGGTGAAACGAGCGGCCGGGTCGACGCCGAGCAGCCGGATCGCCTCCCGCTGGGCCGTGGTCTCGGCCACGGATTGGCGGAACGTGACGAACATGCCGAACAGTACGGTGACGATCCAGAACATCCCCGGGCCGACATCGGCGAGCAGGTCGGCGTCGGCCGGTAGGGCCAGCGGCGCGAGAAACAGGGCCACGAGGCCGAACGGCAGCGTGATCCCGATCGCCTCGAACGTGCGCCCTTCGATGCGCAGGTCGCGGGCTGAGATCCGCAGTGCGTGACGCCAGAAGCTCATGCGGCCACCGTTCCGCCGTCGATCGTGACCGACCGTTCGGCGACTCCCAGATGGGTGAGATGGGACACCACCACGACGGCGCCGGATCGGCCGATGCATCGCCGGACGAGGTTGTCGACGAGTCCCAACGCCGCCTGGTCGAGGCCGGAGTGGGGCTCGTCCAACAGCAGCAACTCTGGCTCGGTGACGAGCAGGCGAGCCAGATCGGCGCGACGAACCATGCCCTGGCTGGACTCGGATACGCGTCGCTGCGAGGCGGCGGCCAAGCCGACGAGCTCCAATGCCTTGGAGGGTGAGATCGCGACGGCGGGTGCGAGGTCGGCGATCAGCTCGAGGTTCTCGAGCAACGTCAGGTCGGAGTAGAGAGCCGGCTGGTGGGCGACCAGCCCGATGCGCGGTCTGACCGCTTCGGCCGAGCTCGTACCCAGTTCGGCGCCGAGCACGTGGCCGGTCCCTCCGGCGGGTCGGAGCAGGGTGGCGAACACCCGGAGCAGGGTCGATTTGCCGGCTCCGTTGGGGCCCCGCAGGGCGACGACCTCACCGCGGTTCACCGTCATGTCGATGTTTCGGAGCACGGGTTGGTCGCCGTAGGCGACGGCGACGTCGTGCAGGGTGATGAGCGGCTCCACGGAGAGGCAGTGTAGGAAGCCGCTCACGGGGAGCCCGCACCGGGCGGGCTCCCCGTGGGTGGATCAGTGGTTGGGAATCAGGGGGCAGAGGAACGTGTTGGACGTGTCCCCTTCACCGATGACGACCCAGCCATACGTCTCGGCTGCGGCGAGCGCCGCGTACGACGTGATCACATGACCGTCGGGGAAGTACATCGTCTTCGTGACCTCGGTCGGGATCCACCGGCCGCCGTTGTAGGCCTTGTTGCCCGGAGCGGCTTCGGCCACGGGGTTCTGGCCTGGGACCATGAACAACTTGTCGAAGTTGTGGGTCTTGCCGTTGAAGGGCAGCGGGTTGAGCAGCACCGTTCCGAGCAGGTCGCCATCCGCCCAGATCAAATCGGGAACGATGGGCCCGTCCTCGGGCGGGGCGGCCCCGACCGGTGCGGCGACGACGACCGCCAGCAGGGCGGCGGTGGCGAGTGTGAGTAAGCGCTTCATGGGTCCTCCTTGGTGAGAAGCGTCGAGGTCCACTGTGCAGACGGCGCATGAACCGCCCGGGTCGCTCCGGTGAACAGCCGGGGAACGTTCCGCAGAGCAAGACGCGTCCGGTCTCGAATCGGTCGAGTAGGTGGGGCTGGCCTCGCCGGCCGGCTCGATGAACACCCGGAGAACATGGGCGGGGGCCATTGGTCTGGCGATCGGAGCGCCGTACGATGGCGGTATGGCAGAGGAATCGCGCCGTGTCCTGGTCGTCGACGACGAGCCAACCATCCGTGATGTGGTGACCCGTTACCTCGAGCGGGATGGCTTTCGCGTCACCGCGGCGGGTACGGGACCCGAAGCGCTGGCGGCGATCGGCGATGTTCGCCCCGACCTCATCGTGCTCGATCTGATGTTGCCAGGAATCAGTGGCATCGAGATCCTCGGCGAGGTTCGCAAATCGAGCGACGTCCCGATCATCGTCCTGACGGCTCGCGCCGATGAGACCGATCGCGTCACGGGTCTCGAGCTGGGCGCCGACGACTATGTGGTCAAACCGTTCTCACCACGGGAGCTGGCGGCTCGGGTCCGGTCGGTGTTGCGTCGCGCCGCGCCCACCCCACCAGCTGAGCGGCCGGTGATGACATTCGACGACCTGGTGATCGACCCGGCGGCTCGCGAAGTGCGACTGGCGGGCGACATCGTCGATCTCACCGCCCGCGAGTTCGACCTGCTCGCTTTCCTGGCGGCGTCACCACGCCAGGTGTTCTCTCGCGCCCAGCTCTTGCACCACGTGTGGGACTCGTCGCCGGACTGGCAGGACCCTTCGACGGTCACCGTGCACGTCCGGCGCCTCCGCAACAAGCTCGAGCGCGATGCCGAGCACCCCCAACGGCTCATAACGGTTCGTGGCGTCGGCTATCGGTTCGAGCCGTGACCCGCCTCGCCGGCGCCGTCGTGGCGCTCGTCGCCGTGTGGTTGATCGTCAGTGAACTGGCGATGCAGCCGACCGGGTCGGACCGCGTGGCGCTGTACGGCATTTTCGGGACGGTCACCGTGGCGACGGTGCTGGCCGGATGGTGGCTGCGATCGCGGCGGTTCAGCAAGCTCGGCACGGCGCTGCGGGTCGTGGCGTTGTCGTCGGTCGTCGTCGCCGCCTCGGCGGTGGCGGTGTCGGCGCTGTCGATGTTCATCAACACCCACGATCTGAACCTCGTGCTCATCGCACTCGGACTCGGCGTGGCGCTGGCGCTTGCACTGGCCGTGTCCGTGACGAGTTCGATCACCGCCGACCTCGATCGTCTCGCGGCCGCGGCGGCGGCCGTAGGCGCCGGCGACCTGGCAGTGCGGACGGG
Organism: Acidimicrobiia bacterium; assembly: GCA_041628225.1. Lineage (GTDB taxonomy): Bacteria > Actinomycetota > Acidimicrobiia > Spongiisociales > JAENVV01 > JBFKPQ01. The sequence continues at coordinate 9,512 of JBFKPQ010000035.1, forward strand.
CATCGACCGCCCCGATGAGATCGGGGACGCGGCCCGCACCGTCGACGAAATGATCGAGCGTCTCGCGGCGCTCGACGCGGAACGGACGAGGGATGAGGCGGCTCGCAAGGACTTCCTCGCGGCGGTCAGCCATGACCTCCGCACTCCGCTGGCGGCACTCCGGGCGGGTATCGAAGCGTTGGAAGATGACATGGTCGACGATCCGGGGCGGCTCTACAAGGCGCTGTCCTCCGGCATAGATGCGCTTGGCAGGCTGATCGATGATCTCTCGATGCTGGCCACGGTCGAAGCTGGTGGAGTCTCGACGGATCGCGTGGACGTGGCGGAACTCGCCGACGAAACGGTCGAGGCGATGGCCCCCGTCGCCGCCGTGCGCCAGGTGACGCTCCGCACCGAAGCGGACGGAGCCACGACGGCAACCGCCGACGCCACGGCGCTCTCGCGGGTGTTGCGCAACCTCGTGGACAACGCCATCAAGTACGGCCCCGACGGCGGCCGTGTCGGAGTGGTGACGACTGGTGGTGTCGACCGGGTGACGGTGCGGGTGGTGGATGAGGGAGCGGGCTTCCCGACCGAGTTCCGCGCGACCGCCTTCGATCGGTTCACCCGCTACGACGCAGCTCGGTCGTCGGAAGGATCGGGACTGGGGCTGGCGATCGCACGTGGTGTCGTGGAGGCGCACGGCGGTGAGATCTGGATCGCCGACGACGGCGTGGCGTTCTGGATCCCTGCCTGATTACTTGCGGAGCCCCCGGCTGTTCAGGCGGGTCAGCTCGACGGTCTTGACGGATTCCGCCGTGACGAAGGCCTCAGGATCCAGATCCTGCACGACGGCCGATACGTGGGAAAAGCGCCGGCGCGGTATGACGCTGAAGACGATGCGTACCGAACCGCTCAGCCCCTCACCGGTGACCTCGGTGGCGCCGTAGCCGGCCGACCGAAGCGGATCGGCCAGCGACGGGTTGTCGGCCGGGCTGATGATACGGACCAGTGTCTTCCCGAGCCCGATCCAACCTTCGATGGTTCCGCCCAGTGCCGTGCCGGCCGCGAACCCTCCAGCAAAGGCGACCATGCGAATCGGACTGTCGAGGTTGGACAGGACTTGTGCCGCCGCCACCACCCAGACGAGCGATTCGAAGAAGCCGAGCAGGGCGGCGAGACCCCGCCGGCCCTGGACGAGCATGACGATCCGAATGGTGCCAAGCGTCTGATCGGTCAGACGCATGACGAAGATCAGCAGCGCCCCCAGGAAGGTGCTCATGGGCTCAGGAGGTAGCCAGCCCGTACCGCCGCTCGAACGCTTCGGCCTGCCGAGCGGTGGCGGCCGGGATCGCCATGATCTTCTCTTGGAGTTCCTGGGCGCGTGTCGTCAGTCCGGTGAGCGATTCGATCTTCCAATCGCGCAGGAGGGGGACCAGCACCCGGTCGTGATGCACGCGCATGTTGTACACCCCGGCTTTGGCCATCTCGACCGCCCGCCGCATGTACTTCGGCATGCCGACCCCCGGCATCTTGAAGTTGGCGAGGACGTCGTGGATCTCCTCGAGCACCGTCGAAGGGTCTTGTTCGAGCATCGCCGAGATCGCACCCCGATAGAACATGAAGTGATGGTTTTCGTCTGCGGCCACGCGGCTCATGAGCTCGTAGGCCACTTCGTCGTCGGTGATCTTGCCGGCGTTCCGGTGCGACACGCGCGTTGCCAACTCTTGGGCGGCCGTGTAGACGAAGATGGCCACGGGGTTGGGGAGGCCGGTGGAGTAACCCGTTTCCATGGTGGCGAGCCGGTCGTCTTCGAGTTCGCGGGGGTCGCAGTTGCGCGACGTGAGCAGATAGCTGCGAATGGCGATGGCGTGCTGGCCTTCTTCGGCCGTCCAGAGATGATTCCATTCCGACAGCACCTCGTGGTCCTTCGAGTGCGCCTCGATCTCGGCGTGGTAGTAGGGGAGGTTGTCCTCGGTGAGGAGGTTCAGCACGAGCGACGTGCGCGCCTCAGGTGACAGCGTGCATTGCGACTCGTCCCAGGGGTCGTCGCGGTAGTTGCGTCCGCGTTCCCATGGAACGATCTCGTGGGCGTACCAGTGTTCGCGGCGCTCCCGATGCTGGTCCATCAGCTCGCGAATGGCAGGTCCGACGGACTCCAGGAGTTCGAAATGCTGACTGGCGGCCACGGCGGCTCCCTCTTCTGTGCGACGCGGTCACCCTACCCGGCTCAGACGACGAACCGCATGCCATCGGCCGCGATCCGAAACCCAGCGGCCACGACCTCCGCCGCTTCTGGGCTCGCCGGGTCGGCGACCGGATTCGTATGGTTGAGATGGGTCAGCACGATGCGATCGGCCAGGTGGGAGAACCGCTGGAGCGTGTCGATCACCGGAGGGTGGGGGACCTCGGCGACAGACCGGTTTCCGAGCACCTCGTCGGGCGACCAGAACGTCGCGTCCAGGAAAGCGAGCTCGTGCGCAGCGATCACCGCTTCGGCCTCCGGCCAGGCGTCCCACCGGTCGATGTCCGGGAGATAGAGCACGGACCCTTCGACCGAGATGGCGACCGTGTCGGTGTAGTCGGCCCGATGGGGAACCGGGATCAGCTCGAACTGCACACCGGCCAGCGAAACCCGTGATGCCGTGGCCATCGTCGCCAGGCGGCTGGTCACGATGTCGCGCCATGGCTGGTTGGCCTCGAGGAACGAGAGCATCGACGGTGTGACGATGAGCGGGAGTTCCTGCGCGTTGGCGGCCTCCTTCCCGAACTGCAGGAGGCCCGCGTAGTGCCCCATGTGCCCATGCGTGATCGCCAGGCCGGCCAACGCCGATTCGCCGAGGAGGGCCAGCTGGTGCCGGATGTCAGGCGAGACGTCGAGCAAGACTGCGCCGGCTTCGGTCAGCACGGCCAGGCTAGAAGCCGTTCTCGTCGGGACAAGACCGCCGGCGGCGCTCACCGGGTGGCTGGACCCGAGCTGAGGAACGCCGCCATCTTGGGCGGATCCGAGGACGACGAACTCGAGTGGCATGCCCGCCACGATACGGATGTGGCCATGGTTTGTCGCCGTCGTGGTCTGGGTAAGCTCCCGCCATGAACCCTCGTCCTCGGCTCGGCGCCGTCCTGCTCGTCGTCGGAACGGTCGGTGTCGTCGTCGGCATCGTCGGAGGGCTGCTCGGCGCGGTGCTCGTCGGTCAGTTCGCCGATGACGCCCAGGAGACCCTGGCGGTGACCACCGTCGCTCTCGATGCTGCCCAGGAGACCGTGGTCGTCGCCGGCGATGCGCTGGCGGACCTGTCCGGAACCGTGGCCACGGTGGGGACGGCTTCGCTGTCCGTGTCGACCTCGCTGGACGACTCCCAGGAGCTGGTCGCCGAGGTGGCGCGCATCACCGGGGAGGATCTTCCGGCAAGCATCGAAGCGATGGACGCCTCCATGCCGGCGTTGATTCGGGTGGCGTCGGTGGTGGACGGCACGTTGCGAGCCGCGGCGTTCTTCGGTGTCGACTACGACCCGGAACAACCGTTCGATGAGGCCCTGCGCACCCTCGACGCGTCGTTCGACGGGATCCCGGACCGCCTCCGCCGTCAGGCCGAGTTGCTCGATGAGTCATCGGGCGACATCGCAGATATCGCGACCACGGCTCGCCAGCTCAGCCGCGACATGACCGGTCTGAGCGCCCAACTCGCGGCCACGACCGAACTCGTCGACGACTACGAGACGACCGCTCGTCAGGCCAACGACCTCGTCGAGCAGATCGCGTTCGATCTCGATCGTCGGGCTCGACTGGCACAGGTCATGTTGGTGTTGGGGGGTCTGGTCTTTGCGGCGTCGCAACTGACGACCCTGTATGTGGGTTGGCTGCTGCGAGGCGACGTCGCCGGGTGAGCGTGATCAGCAGGACACCGGCCACGATTCCCACCAGATACCAGCTGACCGGCCCATCGCCCAACCTGATTCGCCACGGTTCCACCGCGAGTCGGACGGCGGCGGTGCCCGCCAGCGCCAGGCCGCCTCTCGCCCTGAGGGGAACCCGGCTCGTCATCCAGGCGATGCCCGCGAGGCCGAGCGCCGCGTAGAGGCCGACCGGATGGCGCCCGTCGATCGACCAGGGCAGCGCCGTCGGGGTTCCGGTGCAGGATGCCCGGACAAGGCACCCCGCCTCCCAGCCGGCTAGAGCCGCGACGGCTGGAACGGCGACCAGGTCGACCTGGCCGAGGTCGCGGCGCGTTCGCCACGCCAGCCAGCCGAGTGCGGCGGTCGCCGCCCATCCCGTATCGACACCGCCTCGCACGAGAGGGATGAGGCCCGGACTGGTGAGAGGATTGGTGCCGCCGAGGATCATGGCCGTCAGCCGGCCGACGGCGAGACCGATGAGCGCGGAGCCCAGCAGCAGATCGGCGCGCTCCCGCCGCTCGTCCGCCGGCGCGGCCCGCAGCGCCAGCCAGGCGCCCGCCAGCGCGAAGGCCGCCGCGCCCAGGAGGGTGAATTCCATCAGCGGGTCAGCTCGTCGATGCCCAGGGCCAGGGTTCGCTCGTCGATGATGCCGATGTGGGTGCTCACGACCGCGCCGCCCGGGGCGATGAAGTACGTCAGCGGCACACCCGCCCCACCGAGCGACGCGGGGACGGCCTGGTCTCGATCGAAGTAGTGCTCGAACGCCAGGTCGTACTCGGCGATGAACGCCTTGGCGCCCGCCTGGCTGTCCCGTACGTCGATGCCGATGAACCGGACCTCGTCACCGAACGTGGCGGCCGCCTCGGCGAGGAGCGGCGCCTCGCTCCGGCATGGCCCGCACCACGACGCCCACACGTTGACGACCATGGGGAGGTCGGAGGTCGCCACCAACTGCTCGAAGTGTGCCGCGTCGGTCACCGGTAGATCCGGCAGCGCGGCGACCTCGGGTGGAGCTGCGGAGCCGCAGGCGGCGATCAGCACCAGGCTGGCGATCCATCGTCGGTACATGGGTTGCATTCTCGCAAACCCGGTACACAACGCCACCTTCCGGGACGGAATGTGTGGCTAGGTTGGGCGCATGCGGTCACGTCCTCGAATCATGACGATGGTCCTCGCCGGCGGCGAGGGCAAACGCCTCTTTCCCCTGACGCGCAGCCGGGCGAAGCCGGCGGTGCCTGTCGGTGGCCACTACCGGCTCATCGATTTCGTCCTGTCGAATCTGGTCAACGCTCGCCTCACGCGGATCGCAGTGCTCACGCAGTACAAGAGCCACAGCCTCGACCGGCATCTCAGCCAGACCTGGCGCCTGTCCGCCACGCTCGGCAACTACGTGACGCCGGTCCCCGCTCAGATGCGCCGCGGACCGCACTGGTACTCGGGTTCGGCCGATGCCATCTATCAGAACTTGAACATCCTCGACGACGAGGAACCGGACCTGGTGATCGTGTTCGGCGCCGACCACATCTACCGGATGGATCCGGAACAGATGATCGACCAGCACCTCGAGTCGGGAGCCGGTGTCACCGTGGCCGGCATCCGGGTGCCGATCGCGGAGGCATCGGCGTTCGGCATCATCGACGCAGCCGACTCGGGTCTCATTCGCGAGTTCGTCGAGAAGCCCGCCGATCCGCCGTCGACGGCCGACGACCCCAACGCCGCCTTTGCATCGATGGGCAACTACATCTTCTCGACCGAGGCCTTGCGTGAGGCGATCCTGGCCGACGCCGAACGCGACGATTCCCGCCACGACATGGGCGGCAACATCATCCCGGCGCTCGTCGAGCGCGACCTGGCCTATGTCTACGACTTCGCCGACAACGTCGTGCCCGGCCAGTCCGAGCGTGAACGGGGTTACTGGCGCGACGTGGGAACGCTCGACGCCTACTACGAGGCGTCGATGGATCTCGTGTCGGTCGACCCGCTACTGGACCTGTACAACGAGGAATGGCCGATCCTGACCTGGCACTTCCCGCATCCGCCCGCCAAGTTCATCCTCGACGAAGAGAACCGGCGGGGCATGGCGGTGAACTCGCTCATCAGCGGGGGTGCGATCATTTCCGGTGGCCAAGTACGTGGGTCGGTGGTTTCGCCCGGTGTGCGCGTCGATTCGCATGCCCAGGTGCACGATTCGATCATCTTCGAGGGTGTCGTGGTCGGTCCCGGAGCGGTGGTCAAGCGGGCCATCATCGACAAGAACGTCAAGATCCCGGAGGGCTTCGAGGTCGGTGTCGACCTCGACAAGGACCGAGAGCGGTTCACCGTGTCGGATGGGGGTATCGTCGTGATCGGAAAGAACGAGCGGCTGGTATGACCGACGGGCCGGTGTCGCGTTTTCCCGTCCCGGACCTGGCCGACCTCCCGGAGGATCTCCGCGACCGGATCGCCGCCGTGTCGGAACGGACCGGTTTCGTGCCCAACGTGTTCTTGGCGCTGGCCCACCGACCCGACGAGCTGCGGGCGTTCTGGGACTACCACGACGCCCTCATGGAAAAAGAGTCCGGGCTGACGAAGGCCGAGCGGGAGATGATCGTCGTGGTGACGAGCGCCTCCAACGAGTGCCTGTATTGCGTGGTCGCCCACGGAGCCATCCTGCGCATCCGCGCCAAGGATCCGTTGATCGCCGATCGGATCGCCACCAACTACCGCAAGGCGCCGATCAGCGAGCGCCAGCGCGCCATGCTCGATTTCGCCATGCTCGTCGCGCACGACTCGGCAGCCGTCTCCGACGTCGACTTCGAGGACCTGCGGGCACACGGCTTCACCGATGACGACATCTGGGACATCGGGGCGGTGACGGCCTTGTTCGCTCTCTCCAACCGCATGGCGAATCTCACGTCCATGCAGCCCAACGTCGAGTTCTATTCGCTAGGTCGCTGAGCGAACTCCACGATCAGATCGGCGACCTCGGGGAAGAGGTCCGGGTCGATGATGGTCGTGTGGGAGGCGTCGCGCACGGCTCGCAGCGACACCGATTCACCGTTGGCGCGCAAGAAATCGGCGTAGTCGACGGCGACGCCGGGCGGCACCTCCTGATCGGCGGTCGCGTAGACGACGAGGGCGGCGTCGGTCGAACGCTCTTGGAGATACGGATCGACGGAATCCCACAACTCCGGCCGAGCCTCGCGATCACCACCGAAGAAGGCCCCCATGGCGTCGCCCGCCACCGACTCCAGCTGGTCGAGGTCGAAGCTGCCGGCCAGAGCCGCCCAACCGGCCGGCTGGGCATCGGGTGCCGGGCAGTCGGGGCTGGCGAATCGATCCGCGGTGTGGGCGGCGATCGTCGCCGCCAGGCCGCCGAACGAGTAGCCGACGACGATGACCCGATCGGGGTCGCCGCCGAGGCCGGCGGCCGTATGGGTCGCGACCGAGACCATGCAGTGAGCGGCCACGAACGGACCCGGATACAAGCCGCCATGGGCGGGCGGGAGATACTCCGTGTTGAAGACCGCCAGGTTGTGCCCGGCGAGCGCGACGGCGAGCGGCTCGAGGGTCTCCTTCCCGGCGGAGCCTGCGCCGTGGAGGAGGACCACGACGGGGAGCGCTTCGACCAGCGTGGGCTCATCGGGGAGCCACACGTCGTAAGTGATACTCCCCACGAGTCGCTCGTCGCGCACGGCCAGCACCGGCGTCGCCGGCTCGACGGCGGTCGTGACCGCGGTCACGGGCTGTGGCACCGTGGACGCGGTCCTCGGCGCGGGCGGCAGGCCATCGGGAGCGGGCTGGCGGATGCAGGCGGTCAGCACGAGGACGGTGAGGAAGGCGACCCGCAGCACCTGGCGAGTGTAGGGCGGTCAGGGTTCGGGGTGCTCGGCGACGTCGCGCGCCGGTTCGTCGGTCAGATCGATCGTCCGGCTCAAGCCCGACACGACGCTCCGAACGGACTCGGTGATCGATTCGGTCAGGGAATCCGTCTGCCGGATCCAGCCGATGGCACGCAGAGCGAAGAACATGAGCGTGCCGGTCATGGCCACGATCCCGACGGCCGCCAGCACCACCACAGCGCGCGGGAGAGGGAGGAGGTAGAACTCGCGGAGCCCGGTGCTGATCAGGCTCGAGCCGAACATCCCAGCCATGCCGAAGACGAGCCAGCGCCGTTCCGTAGTGAGCGGCCTGCTCACGACGACGAGCGCGAACAGCCCGACGCAGAACAGTACGAGCGTGGCCGTCGCCCGGGCTGCCTCCAACGAAGCCGACTCGGACAGCGCCAATCCGTAGGCGGCGAAGGTGGCGGCGGCGGCGAGGAGTCCGGTCGGTATCGCGAACTTCCAGACCCGTCGCAAGAACCCGCGTTCGGATCGCGAGGCGGTGGGTTCGAGAGCCAGGAAGAAACCGGGGATGCCGATCGTCAGCGATCCGACCAGGGTGAGGTGGCGCGGCAGGAATGGAAAGGCGGATTGTGTGACGGCGGCGGCGACGGCCAGGATCACGGCGTAGACGGTCTTGGTCAGGAACAGGTTGGCTACGCGCTCGATGTTGGCGATCACGCGGCGCCCCTCGGCGACGACCTGGGGGAGGACGGCGAACGAGCCGTCGAGCAGCACGAGTTGGGAGACCGCCCGCGACGCGGCCGAGCCGGACCCCATCGCGATGCCGATGTCGGCGTCTTTGAGTGCCAGGACGTCGTTGACGCCATCGCCGGTCATCGCCACCACGCGTCCGTTCGCCTGCATGGCTGCGATGAGGTTTCGCTTGTCGTGCGGGCTGACCCTGCCGAACACCGAATGCCGCTCCACGAGTTCGGCCAGCGCGGCCCCATCGGAAGGCAGGTCGCTTCCGTCGATCGGATCGACCGATCCGGCGATCCCGGCCGAGGCGGCCACCGCGGCCACCGTGGCGGGGTGGTCACCCGAGATCACCTTCACGTCGACTCCCTGCGAACGGAAGAAGTCGAGCGTGGCAGCTGCGTCGGAACGGAGGCGGTCTCCCAGCACCACGAGTGCCATGGGGCGCCGTTGTGCGGGCAGGTCTCCGAGTTCGGCCGTGTCGGAGGTAGCCAGCAACACGACGCGGTGGCCGCGGTCCATGAGCCGGCGCACGCGTTCGCCGACCTCGGCGTCGCCGGGCGCCAGCACGTCGGGAGCGCCCAGCAGCCACGTCCCGTGGTCGGCGAACCGTGCTCCGCTCCAGCGGCGCTGTGACGAGAACGGCACGTGATCGAGCAGCCGCCATCCCGGGTCGGCGGCCGAGTCGGCGATGAGACGGGCCGTGGCGTTCGGGCTCGAATCGGACCGCGCCAACGCACCGAGAGCGGAGGGGACGAGGTCGGACTCGATCAGGTACTCGACGCCGATGAGGCGGAGGTGCCCCTCTGTCAGGGTGCCGGTCTTGTCGATGCACACCGTGTCGACGCGCGCCAGGGCCTCGACGGCGGGCAGCTCCTGTACGAGTGCCTGGCGGCGTCCGAGGCGAACCACGGCGACCGCGAACGCCACCGACGTCAGGAGGACGAGACCCTGGGGGATCATGGCGACCAGCCCTGCCACCGCGCCGCGGGCCGCCTCGCCGAAACCCTGACCCATCTGACCGACGATCAAGACGAGGCTGATCGGGATGAGTCCCCATCCGATCACCGTCAACAGCGTGTCGATCCCGTTCCGGAGCTCGGATTCGACGAGGGTGAAACGTTTCGCTTCGGCGGCCAGGCGCGGAGCGTAGGCGTCGGCGCCGACCCGTTCGGCGACCATGAGGGCGGAGCCGGCCACGACGAACGAACCCGACCGGCAGGCGGCGCCTTCGGGCTTGGGAACCGGGTCGGCCTCGCCGGTGAGCAGCGACTCATCCACCTCGAGTTCGTTCGAGTCGACGATCCGCCCGTCGACGATGACCTGATCGCCTGCCGACAGCTCGACGATGTCGTCGACGACGACGCTCTCGACGTCGATCGAGAGCCACTGACCGTCCCTCAGGACGACCGCGCGCGGTGCTTCGATGACCCGGAGACGGTCGAGCGTCGCCTTGGCGCGGAGCTCCTGGATGATGCCGATGGCGGCATTCACGACCATGACGATGCCGAACAGGGCGTCCTGGAACGGCGCGACGAACAGGATGACCGCCAGGAGTACGGAAATGATGAGATTGAACCGCGTGAGCAGGTTGGCGCGAAGAATGTCGGCCGTGGTTCTGCTCGGGCCGCGCGGCAGACGGTTGACCTGGCCGGCCGCCACCCGTTCGGCGACGTCCGCGCTGGTCAGGCCTACGGTGGGGGCAGAAGTCGATTGCACCATCGGGCGCCGCCCACGCTAGCTGAGCCCAGCTGCTTTCCGTGGCTCAGTCGAAGACCGCTCCGTGCTCGTCGCGGTAGGCCTCGAGGAACCGCAGCCAGATCTCGCTGAGCGTCGGGAACGCCGGCGTGGCGTGCCACAGCACCGACAGCGGCACCTCGCCGACGATGGCGATCGTGGCCGCATGGAGCAG
>JBFKPQ010000036.1:0-19820 GCA_041628225.1 Acidimicrobiia bacterium
GAGGAGGGCCAAACGGTGATTCACATGGAGTTCGAGGCGCGTCCATCCGGGTGGTTGAGGATCATGGACTGGTTCCCGGATTCGATGCTGAAGCAGGCGATGATCAGTGACCATCGACGTCTTGAGGCGATCCTCGACGACCAACGTTGAGTCGATGGGGACCCAGTCATCCTGCACATGAATGCCCGATGGTGCTGTAGGGGCGTTGGGCGCCGGGCGCTACACGCGCTCCGTTCCGGGCAGAACCGGCAATCTGCGCTACTGGGGTCCTCGGAGCTGGTTCGCGTTCTGTCCTATCAGGCCCACGCCGGTCGCCGTGGGCGACCCAACGGAGTTTGCTTCGCAAACTCTCGTTGCGGACCCTTGGTTCAGGAACGGTCCAGCTAACCCACTGCCGTTCTTCGCAACGCTCGTCAGCGTGGCGGAGCCCGTAGTCTCTTTGGTCGTGGAGCCCGACCCAGCCGACGTCCAGAAGGTGATCGCGAACGTCCCCCACGAAGGACGCCGACAGGACGCCACCGCGCTCGTCGAGCTCCTCGCCGAGATCTCGGGCGAGGAACCCGTGGTGTGGAGCACCGGCACCATCGGGTTCGGGCGATATCACTACCGGTACGCGACCGGCCAGGAGGGCGACTTCTTCGACATCGGCTTCGCACCCCGCAAAGACCGCATCACCCTGTACGTCATGTCGGGACTCCGAGGATTCGACGACATCCTCGACCGACTCGGCAAGCATCGCTCGGCGAAGTCGACCGTGCACTTCAGCCGCCTCGCCGATCTCGACCGCAGCGCGCTCGTCGACCTCGTCGCCGCGTGCCTCGCCCATCTCCGCAAGGTCGAAGACGAGCTCGGAGCCATACCTCGCATGAGCGACATCCCACCCCGGCAAGCCGACTGAAAACGGCGGATCGCCCGCGCCGATCAGCTCCAGACAGGTTCGCTACGCTGCCGCAGGTGAAGTCCCCGGCCCTCGAGATCAACCGCACCGCACTCGGCGACATCCGCCTGGTCGACGATGCCGCCGAGCCGCTGGGTGAACGCCAGGTGCGGCTGCGGATCGACCGGTTCGCGATCACCGCCAACAACATCACCTACGCCGTCTTCGGGGACGCCTTGGCGTATTGGAGCTTCTTCCCCACCGAACTGCCGTGGGGACGGGTCCCCGCCATGGGCTGGGCGGAGGTGATCGAGTCGAGCCAGCCGGACATCGAGGTGGGGTCGAGGTACTACGGCTGGTACCCGATGGCCGCTCAGGCGACCATCGAGGCGATGCCCACCGCCGACGGATTCCGCGACGACGGCCCCCATCGCCAGCCGCATGCCCCGATCTATCGTGCCTACACGGATACCCGCCACGACGCGCTCTACGACACCGCAGACGATGGCGAGGACCGACACGCACTCCTTCGCGGCCTGTTCCTCACCGGGTTCCTCGCCGAGGAGTTCTTCGCCGATCCCGGAGACGACCGACCCCCGTACTTCGGCGCGCAACAGGTCATCGTGCTGTCGGCGTCGTCGAAGACCGCCATCGGCTTCGCGCAGCGGGCCCAGGCCCGCGGTACCGCCGCGGTGATCGGCATCACCTCCGGACGAAACACCGAGTTCGTCGACAGCCTGGGCTTCTACGACAGGGTGCTGACGTACGACACACTCGACGACATCACCGACGCCACGACGGTCTCGATCGACATGGCCGGCGATCCGGCCGTGCTGTCGGCGATCCACCACCGCCTCGGCGACCGGCTCGCGTACTCGATGACCGTCGGACGGAGCCACCACGACGCACCCACGCCGTCCCGTGAACCGATGCCGGGCCCGACCCCCACCATGTTCTTCGCGCCGGCGGAAGTCAGCCGCCGCCGACAGCAATGGGGCGCCGAGGAGTTCGGCCGGCTCGCGGCCGACGCGCTGGCGCGCTTCGTCGACGGCAGCCGGACCTGGTTGCGGGTGGAGCACCGCGCCGGCCCAGAAGCCGTCGCAGCCGCCTGGCTCGACGTGTACCACGGCTCCATACCGCCCGACGTCGGCATCGTGGCAACGCTCGACGGCTGACGGGGTCAGGCGGCGCCGGCGGGTCGCGGACCGCCCTCGAGAACCCAGGTGTAGCCCAGCACCGCGTCTTCGTCGCCGCCCAGCGAGCGATACAGCTCGCGAGCTGCCACATTGCTGTCCTCGGTTCCCAGCCACACCTCGACGCACCCCCGGTCGTCCGCGATGTCGAAGATCTCCTGCATGAGCTGCGTGGCGATCCCTTGTCGTCGCCACGCCTCGGCGACCCCCAGCTCGTTCACCCAGAGCTGCGGGCGTTTGTCGGGATGGAGCATGACGACTGCCGACACCATCCCCACCACCCGTCCGGCGTCGAGCGCCACGACGAGCTCGTGATTCGGTTCATCCAGGAAAGCCTGGGCCTGGACCGGGATGATGGGATGGTCGAACGTGCCCGGCACGACGTCGTCGAGCACGGCGCGATCGCCGGCCTCGAGGCGGCGGTACGTGATGCGCATCGCCGTCAAGGCCTGCGGAAGGGCGAGTCGACCCGCGCCACCGCGACATCGCAGGGTGCGACCTCGAGGACCTCCTCGGCGACGGTGCCCAGCAAGACCATGCTGTCGCCTCCTCCACCCTTCGACGAGACGGTGACGAGATCGGCGCTGCGGCGGCGTGCCGCTTCGGCGAGTGCCGTGGACGGCGGACCGCTCACCACCAGCGTCCGCACATCGCCGAACGGCTCGACGAACTCGTCGAGCGCCGACTGGGCCGAAGCGAGCCGCCGGGACCGCATGTCTTCGACCTCCTCGGCGGAGTGCCCGGCGTTGACGAGCATGTCATCGAAGCGAGAGACCATCGCGTACGCGACGGTGATCTCGGCAGTGGGCGCCATCCGTCGAGCCAATTCGATCGACTGACGAGACCGGTCGGAGAGATCAACCGCGGCGAGCACCCGCCGGTACGGCACCCGCGGTTGACGTCGAACAGCTACGACGCCGACCCGCGCCATGCGCGCCAAACGCCTCGTGATGGGACCGATACGACCTGAGTCGATCGACGACGTGCCGGCCAGCACCACATCGGCCTGCTTGGCCAGCCGGCTGACATGCCGCGCCGGATTCCCAGATGGGAGCACGAGATCGACCGACACGTCGCCGCGCCACCGCAACCACTCGGCAAGGTCGTGGGCCCGGGCGATGCTCGAGTCGCGCAGTACCCGGCGTTCCTCCTCGTCCATGAAATCGGTGGGCATGGCGTCGACGACGTGCACCAAGGTGACCGAAGCACCTACCTCCTCGGCGATCAGCCGGGCGCGTTCGGCGACCCGCCTCCCCATCGGAGTGAGATCGACCGCCGCCAGCACCCGCCGCACAGGTTCCGCCACGTCGATGAGGTTAGCGAGCAGGCTTGTCAGTGGCCGATGAGCCGGGCCGGTCTCCGGCCCCGGAGCGCGTTCACGACCTCGATGGCATCGGCCCGTTCGAGCAGCTCAACGGGGATCGTCCCTTCGGTCACGGCGCCGCTGTCCAAGAGAGCCTGCCGACCGACTCCGGGAAGGCAGCCCGACTCGAGCGGCGGCGTGAGCCACCGGCCATCCGCCCAGACCAAGAGGTTGCCGATCGTCGTCTCCATCGCCTCGCCTCGATCATTGACCAGCACGACGTCATCCGCATCGGGATGACGCGCACGGGCCGCCGTATAGACCGACCGGTCGGTGGTCTTGTGATAGCGGAGCGGGTCGGTGACGATCGCTGGGACCGAGTCGATGGCCAACCGGACCGCTCGGTGATCGGCCACGAACGGAGCGGATTCGAGGGCGAATGTTCCGTCTCGGTTCACGACCAGCCGCAGCCGGGTCGGCTCGCCGGCGTCGAAGGCCTCGATCGCCCTGCGGACCTCATCGATGTCGACCGGCACGCCGAAATAGTCGGCCGACTCGCCAAGCCGGCGGAGGTGCCCGTCCAGGAGCGCAACACCTCGATCCCACCGCATGGTCTCCAGCAGGTCCACCGACCGACCAGCCCTCTCCAACACGGCCGACTTCGCAAGGGCCTCGGCGTACTCGTCGTCGACGTCCGAATCGAATGTGATGCCTCCGCCCACGCCGTACTCGACCGCACCCGTCACAGCATCGACCAGGGCGGTCCGGATCGCCACCGAGAACACTGCGCGGCCGCCACCGGGCTCCACGAAGCCGATCGCGCCGGTGTACACACCCCGCGGATGTGTCTCGGTGTCGCGGATGATCGCCATCGTGCTCGACTTGGGGGCACCCGTGACCGACCCACAGGGAAAGAGTGCCGAAAACACGTCGCACAGGTCGAGTCCCGGGCGGGTCTGTGCCGAGACCGTCGACGTGAGCTGCCACACCGTATCGAAGCGCTCGGCCTCGAACAGGCGGTCGACCTGCACGGTGCCGAACTCGGCGATGCGACCCAGGTCGTTGCGCAAGAGGTCCACGATCATCACGTTCTCGGCCTGGTCTTTCGGTGAACGCTCCAAGGCGGCGCGCCGCTCCCGATCCTCTTCGGGCCATCGGCCGCGGCGCGCCGTTCCTTTCATCGGGCGGGTGACGATCCGGTCGGCTTCCCAGGCGAAGAACAGCTCCGGCGAGGCCGACACGATCTGATGCCGGCCGGTGTCGAGGAAGGCTCCGTAGCCTCCGGATTGAGCCTCGATCAGATCGAGGTACCACCGATGCGGGTCGCCGTGAAACAACGATCGGAGCCGCATCGTGTAGTTGACCTGGTAGGTGTTGCCCTGTCGGATCTCCTCACGGATGGCGGCGAGGTCGAGGGCGTAGGCCTCCTCGCTGGTGGCGGCCTCCCATGGCTCGAGGTGATAGTCGGCCGCGGCGTCCCAGTTCGACGGATCGTCAGCGGCATCGTGGATCGAAAACCACACGAGCGGAACACCGTCGATGGCAGGGTGGGTGGGCAGCGCCGGATCGAAGGCCGGTGCGGCCTCATAGGCGACGAATCCCACAGCCCAGGCACCATCGGCGGCCCGTTCCGACACGGCACGTAAGGCGGGCTCGACTTCCAAGAGGTCATGCGCCACGATCAGCTCGGCCGGCTGGGTGAACCCGAGGGTCAGGGCATGACCGGGCCGGAGATCGTCGAAGCGGGCGCGCATGCTGGGTGTCAGCGTACCGGGCGGCGACGCGCCAGGTCCCCCGCCGTGCGACGAGGGACCCGTGCGGCTCCGGGGGTGGGACTCGAACCCACAACCTGCGGATTAACAGTCCGATGCTCTGCCAATTGAGCTACCCCGGATTGCGCCGAGGGATGGTACCAGGCCGACCGAAGCCGCCGTCACGAGTCGCCGAGGAAGCCCTCCAACTTCTTCGACCGGGCGGGATGTCGCAGTTTGGCGAGGGCCTTGGTCTCCAGCTGGCGCACCCGCTCGCGGGTGACGCTGAAGTGCTCGCCGACCTGCTCGAGGGTGCGCGGCGGGTTGTCGTCGAGTCCGTACCGCATGATGAGCACCGTCCGCTCGCGGTCGTTGAGATCCTCCAACGCGTGCGCCATGTACTCCTGAAGCAGCTTGAACGACGCCGCCTCGACCGGAACCACCGCTTCCGTGTCCTCGACGAAGTCCCCCAACGTCGAGTCGTCCTCCTCGCCGAGTGGGGTCTCGAGCGACACCGGATCCTGGGCGATCTTGCGCAGTTCGGTGACCCGGTCCGGATCGACCTCCATCTCGGAAGCGATCTCTACGATCGTCGGCTCCCTGCCGAGGTCCTGGAGTAGCGCCCGTTGGGTCTGGGCAAGTTTGTTGATCGTCTCGACCATGTGGACCGGAACGCGGATCGTACGCGCCTGGTCTGCCAGGGCCCGCGTCACCGCCTGGCGGATCCACCAGGTGGCGTACGTGGAGAACTTGAAACCCTTGCGATAGTCGAACTTCTCCACGGCCCGCATCAGACCGAGGTTGCCTTCCTGGATGAGATCGAGCATCGCCATGCCACGCCCCACGTATTTTTTGGCGATCGACACCACGAGCCGGAGATTCGCCTCGACGAGTCGCTTCTCGGCCCGGTCGCCCTGACGGATCGTACGCTCCAGGATCACCCGGTCTTCGACGCTCAGCGTCTCGCCGTCTTCGGCGGCGGCGTCGAGTTTTTCCTGGGCCCGATGGCGTCCCTCGATCGCCATCGCCAGCTCGACTTCCTGCTGAGCGGTGAGCAGGCGCACGCGGCCGATCTCTTGTAGATACATGCGCACCGGATCCGACAGCGAGATGTGGTCGTCGTCCGTGAGCGGATTGAGATACGTCTCCGGTGAGTCTTCGACGACCCGGATCTCGAGCTCCGACAGACGCTCGAAAACCTCCTCGAACGCCTCCGGTGCTGCTCCGGCGTCCTCGAGGTCTTGTTGGACCTCGGCCATCGTCAAGAACCCACGCTGGCGCCCGCGCTTCGTGAGCGCCTCGACGACCGCCGCCATGACTTCGTTCATTCGAGCTGCTTGTCCCGCTTGGTGCGCTCCAACGCTATCAACTCCGACAGGAGCTGGGAATGGGTCTGTTCGGCCGGATCGGTGTGCTCCAAGCGGGAACGTAGGTCGGAAATCGACCGGTCCAGCGCCAGTAGCTCCAGGCGTGCGAGCAGTTCGTCGGCGTCGGCTTCCGGACTCGTGTCGAGGATGATCGTTCGCAGAAAGGCGGCCACGTGCTCGTCCGAGATCGAACCGTGATCGACGGGACCGACGGCGGCCGGCTCCACGATCAACTCGTACACCGATCGGTAGTCGGCCCGCCCGAACCAATCGGCCGGCACCGTCCTTCCGGCCAGGCGCCCGGCCATCGCCAGCCGCAGCGTCTCCCGCTCCACCTTCTCGGCTCCGGTGCGAGGCGGCGGAAAGGTGGGAGCTGCGGCGTGTGTCGTCGGCTCGGTCTGGGGAGCCGTTCGGCGACCCCTCGCCGCCTGCTCCACGGACTCGGC
This sequence comes from Acidimicrobiia bacterium, assembly GCA_041628225.1. GTDB lineage: Bacteria > Actinomycetota > Acidimicrobiia > Spongiisociales > JAENVV01 > JBFKPQ01. The sequence continues at coordinate 6,938 of JBFKPQ010000036.1, forward strand.
GACTGCTGACGCGTCGGCGCCGGTCAGCCGCGTGATGAACCGGGCGTACTCCGAGCGTGCCACGCGGTCGGAGAGGCGGCCGACGAGCGCGGCGGCTTCGCGCACGGCTCGCGCCCGCCCTTCGGGCTCGTCGAGGCGGTGGCGTTCGACGAGCCGCTCGAGCCGGAATTGGAGCAGTGGCGCCGAGGCATCGATGGCGGCCAGGAGTTGTTCGGTGTCACCGTCTTGGACGAGGTCGGCCGGGTCTCGCCCGGCCGGCATCTTGGCCACACGCAGGTCGAGACCGAGTTCGGCAGGGAGATGGAGTTCGTCACCGCGAATGGCCGCACCGGCGCCCGCCTGGTCGGCATCGAACGCCAGGACGATCCGTTCGGAAAAGCGGCGGAGGAGATCGAAGTGGTCTTCGCCCAGGGCGGTGCCGCACGACGCCACCGCCACCGGCATTCCAGCCCGGTGGAGGGCGATCACGTCGGTGTAGCCCTCGACGACGATCGAAAACCCTCGCCGGGTGATCTCGGCCTTCGCTCGGTCGAGCCCGTACAGCAGCTCGGCCTTGCGGTAGAGGCGGGTTTCGGGCGTGTTCAGATACTTCGGACCTTCCCCCTCGAGGAGCCGGGCACCGAACCCCACCGCATCGCCCTTGAGGTCGCGGATCGGGAACATGACGCGGCCCCCGAACCAGTCGATGAGCCCGCCCCGGCTCCCCCGGCGGGCCAGACCCGCGTCGACGAGCTGTCGCTCCGAGAACCCCTTGTCCTTGAGATGGTGCACGAGGGCCATCCGGCCGCGCTCTTGGGGTGCATAACCGATCTCGAACTGGTCGACGACGTCCACGCCGTAGCCGCGGCCGCGCAGATACGAACGCGCCGTTCCGGCGTCGGCGCCCTGCTTGAGTCGAGCGACATAGAAGGCGACGGCGGCCTCGACGGCGTCGATGAGCCGCTGACGCTGACCGCGCCGCTTGGCGGCCTCGGGATCGATGCGCAAGGTGACGCCGGCACGCTTGGCGAGAGCCTCGACGGCCTCGGAGAAGTCGAGCGCCTGCGTCTCCATGACGAACTGGACGACGTCGCCGCCGGCGTTGCAGCCGAAGCAGTGGTACAGACCCCGCGCCGGGTCGAGCGACATCGACGGCGTCTTTTCCTGGTGGAACGGGCAGATGGCCTTGAACGATCGTCCCCGCTTGCGGACCGTGGTGACGGCCTCGACCAGTTCGACGATGTTCGTCGATTGCTTGACCTTCTCGATGTCGTCACGGTCGAACGCCACGCGCCGAGTGTAGGCGCGGACCGGTGGTGATTCTCTAGAGCCCGAACGCCCAGGTGGCGGCCAGGGTGGCGACGGACGCGGCCGCCGCGTACGCCGGCCCAGGCACCCGCGTGCGGCGACGCCGGCGGAGTCGGAAACGCTTCCGAGGGCGCTCGAGCATGGCGGTATCCAGCAGGAGGTCGCCTCGCTCGTGAGCTTCGAGCGCCTCCAAGAGATCGACGGCCGAGCGATAGCGCTCGTTCGGGGCGAGGAGGAGACACCGCAAAATGATCTGTTCCAGCGTCCGGGGAACCGGCACCACGAAACTCGGCGGCTCGGGGTCGGCCAGGTGCTGCGCCACCACGATCTCTTCGGGCGTCTTGCCGGAGAACGGGGCCGTGCCCGTGACGAGTTCGTAGAGCACCATGCCGAGCGCATAGACATCGGCGGTTTCGGCACCGGCGTGACCGATCGCGCGCTCGGGAGCGAGATATGGGAGGGTTCCGACGACCGACTGTTCGCTCGTCAGTCGGTGCTCCAGGTCGCTCGTCGATGCGATGCCGAAATCGACCACCACTACGCGGTAACCGTCGAGGACGATGTTGGCGGGTTTGATGTCGCGGTGCAGGATCCCGTGCTGATGGGCGTAGGCCACGCCTGCCGCAGCGGCCCGCACGATTCGCGTGGCTTCGTCCGGGTCGAACCGTCCTCGGTCACGCATGAGCCGAGCGAGGTCTTGGCCTTCCAACAGCTCCATGACCATGAACGGGCCGTCGGCATCCTCGACGATGTCGAATACGCGGACGAGGTTGGGGTGATGCAGTGACATCATCGTCTCGGCTTCGAAGACGAAGCGGCGCCGGGCCACATCGTCGTCGACCAGATGTGGATGCAGCGCCTTGATGGCCACCCGTTGGTCGGTGGACAGGTCCGACGCTTCCCACACCGTGGCCATGCCGCCGGTGGCGATCTTCCGTTCGAGACGGTATGTGCCGCGGGTTCCTTCCATGGCGAGATCTACCCGTATGGACAGGCCGTCAAACACTCGGCATCGCATTCCCGACACCTCGGCCGACCCCCTAGGATGGCGACGGTGGAAAGCCAGGTCGAAGAGGTTCCGTACGTCGAGCATCTCGGCGATTCGCGCCAGTACTGGCGCGACATCATTCTCGGCGTCAACGACGGCCTCGTGTCGATGTTCCTCCTCGTCGCCGGCGTCGTCGGTGGTGGCCTCGACACGACGGCTGTGCTGCTGACGGGCATCGCCGGCACCATCGCCGGGGCCATCTCGATGGGCGTCGGCGAGTACATCGCCACCAAGTCGCAAGAGGAGGTCTTCCAACGGGAGATTGAACTCGAACGCGAACACATAGAACACCATCGGGACCGTGAGCTCGAGGAACTCCGCGAGCTCTTCGAGGACACCGGCCTGCGCGGCGACATCGTCGCCGAGGTGGTCAAGGCCTACGACGAAGACGACGAGGCTCTCATGAGCATCATGATGGCCCTCGAGTTCGGCGTGCTCGACCACACTCGCCGCAACCCGTTCGTCGCCATGGCCGCCTCCGGCGGATTGTTCGTCGTCGGGAGCCTGTCGTCGGTTGTGCCGTTCATGTTCCCCGTCACCCCGGATATCGGGCTCCTGTGGGCGGCCGCACTATCGGGTATCGCGCTCTTTGCGGTCGGCGCCTTCAAGACCCTCGCCACACGGGGCCACTGGTTCCGATCGGGCGCCGAAAACTTCGTTCTCGCCACGGTCGGGGCGGGCATCTCGTACCTCGTGGGCGACTTCTATCAGCGCACGTTCGGCTGAGCATCCCCTTCGCTGCGAAGGTGGTACAGAAAGAACGCGTAGAGGTCGGCCGCCTCGTCGATCAGCTTCGAGGTGGGTTTCCCGAGCCCGTGCCCGGCACGCCGCTCGATCCGCAGGACCACTGGGGATTCGTTCGTCTCGATGGACTGGAGCGCCGCACCGAACTTGTAGGCGTGTGACGGTACGACGCGATCGTCCGATTCCGCGGTGGTGATGAGCACCGGCGGATACGATCCGGCCGGGTCGACGTTGTGGAGCGGCGAATAGGCGAGCAGAAACCGGAAGTGGTCTTCTTGCTCCTCGGCGTTTCCGTACTCGGGAGTCCAGTAGACACCGGCGGTGAAGCGGTGGAACCGCAGCATGTCGGTCACGGGAACCGCCGATCCGACCGCTCCGAAGAGGTCGGGACGCTGGAGCAGGCACGCCGCCGTGAGCAATCCGCCGTTCGACCCGCCATAGATGCCGAGCTGCTCGGACGCCGTGATGCCTTCGGCGATCAGCCCCTCGGCGCACTGGATGAAGTCGTCGAACACCCGCTGCTTGTTCCCGAGCATGCCCGCTCGATGCCAGGCCTGTCCGTACTCGCTCCCGCCCCGCAGCACCGCCGAGGCGAACACGCCTCCCGCTTCGAGGAAGGCGATCCGCGCCGGAGAGTACGTCGGCGTGATCGCGATATCGAAGCCGCCGTAGCCGTAGAGGATCGTCGGTGCCGGTCCGGTGAGGCCGCGGCGATGCGTGACGAAGATGGGCAACGCCACTCCGTCATCGGCCGTGATGAACACCTGACGGGTCTCGAAGTCGTCCCGGTCGAAACGCGGCGGTGCCGACCAGAGCTGCTCCGTCTGCCCCGTGGCCATTTCGTGTCGGAGCACCGTCGGTGGATCGAGATGCGACTGGAAGTCGATGAACAGGTCGGGATCACTCATACGGCCGGAGAGGGCCGCCACCGAACCGATCGCCGGAAGTGGGATCTCGCGGACTCGAGTCCCGCCGGCGTCGTGAACCACGAGGCGGTGATAGGCGTCCTGGAGGTAACCGAGGACGAGATGACCGCCGGATGCCTGTACGAATTCCAGCGTGTCCTCGGCCTCGGGCACGAGGGTTCGCCATGCCCCGGTGGCGACGTCCAACGTGCCAACCATGCCGCGCGGTGCATCACGATCGGTCCTGAGGTAGAAGGTCGTGCCCGCGTTGTGCACGAACTCGTAGGCCGCATCGAACTCGTCGAGAACACGCACGAATCCGTGCGCGTCCGCCTCACCGACGACGGGGTCACCCTGGAGGGCCTTCACGAACAATCGGGTCTCCGATGCGGTCCCTTCCCACCCCATGAGACAGAGGAACCGGCCGTCCTCGGTGACGAACGGAGCGAAACCCTGGTGGGGTTCGTCGGGACGTTCGTAGACGAGTTCGTCGGCCGACTGGTCGGTGCCGAGGCGGTGGAACCACACCCGCTGGTTGGTGTTGGGCGCGAGCTCCTCCGTTGCGGCAGGGTACTTGGGGTAGAAGAACCCGGATCCGTCCGGTAGCCAGGCGGCGTTGGCGAAGCGGACGCCGTCGATGACGTCTCCCGTCGCCTCGCCGGTGGCGAGGTCCAGCACCCGCATGGTCATCATGTCGGAACCGGCCTCGGCGACGGTGTACGCCATGCGTTGGGCGTCTCGATCCATGAACAGGTCGACGATGGCCACGGCACCGTCGTCCGACAGCGCGTTGGGGTCGAGGAGCACCTCCGGCGCGGCACGCAGGTCGCGCGTCCGGTAGTACGTCGGCTGGTCGGCCAGGCCGTCGTTGCGGTGGTAGACGTAGACACCGGCACGATGGCGGGGTACGGACCACCGGGGGGTGTCCCAGAGTTCGCCCATGCGATCCCGCAACGCCGCGCGGGACGGCAGCCGTTCGAGATAGTCCGCGGCCAGCTCTGCCTGGGCCGCCACCCAGGCCTGAACGTCTTCTGCTTCGGGATCCTCCAGCCAGCGGTACGGATCGGCTACCGAGGTGCCGTGGTAGTCGTCGTGTTGGTCGACGCGTCGCGTCGTCGGATAGCTCGGCCGCATCGGGCGAGTGTACGACGTCATCCGGTCGGGCGGGCCACGAACTCCAGCACCAGCTGCACGTCGTCGGACACGTTGGCGACCCCGGGTGCGTTCGGGATCTGCAGCCCGAAGGCCTCCCGGGTGACCATCGTCTCGGCCCGCCCCACGATCTCATCGGCGGTGGCGGACGAGATCGTGACGTCGAAGGTCACCGACTGCGTGACATCGCGAATCGTGAGGTCCCCGACGACCGTGAAGGCGAACGAGCCATCGACGGATTCGGGGAGCCCCTCGACGGACGTGGGCTCGAACGTGATGAACTCGAAGTCGTTGGTGTCGAGGATCGGACCGCGGATCGCCCGGTCTCTGAACGATTGGTCGGTGGCAAAGGTACGCGCATTGATGACCACCGTGCCGAGCTGCGAGCCGGCGGGGTCGTCGAAGTCGACGCGCAGTTCGGCGGCCACCTGGTCGGTGGCGCCGACGACCGTGGTGGGGTTCCCCCGCAGTTCCTCGTTCAGCGTGAAGAAGGCCGATGAGGCATCTTGGGCGATCGCGAACGTCACGGCGGCCGAAGCAGCGGTGGTCGGTGGCGGTACCGTCGACGTGGTCGGCGTGGCGGCGGCCGTCGTCGGCGGGGCCGCTTCGGCCTGGGTCGTGGGCGTCAGCGGTGGCGCCGTGAGCTCGGTGGACGGCTCGAGATCACCGGCAAACCAGATCCAAGCCGCGACGCCGCCGGCGACGAGCACGACGACGGCGGCGCCGATCATCAGAGCATTCTTCATGGGGACCCCTTCGTTCTTGCGAGGAAGTACGCAGGCTAGGCCCGGATGGTTCGCTAGCCGTACAGCCGTCCGTGGTCGAGGTCGCCCAGAACCAGGTCTGCAAAGCGGTTGCACTCGTCGACATGCGGATACCCCGAGAGAATGAAGGCGTCCACGCCGACGGCCTGATACGCCTCGAGCTTGGCTCTCACCTGGTCGGGATCACCGACGATGGCGGCGCCGGCACCCGACCGGGCGCGGCCGATGCCGGTCCACAGGTTGGGCTCGGCGAAACCCGAGTCATCGGCCGCGTCCCGCAGCGCCGCCTGGCGCTGGACACCGACGGAAGCCGCGTCCAGCGACCGGCTACGGATCTGTGCGCCGAGGTCGTCGTCCAGCTTCGAAACGAGGCGCTCGGCCGCCGCCATGGCGTCCGCCTCGGTCTCGCGGACGATGACGTGGGCGCGCAGGCCGTACTTCAGCTCGCGGCCATACGCGCCGGCGCGCGCCCGCATGTCCGCCACGGTCTCGCCGACCGAGGCCACCGTGTCGGGCCACGTCAGGAATACGTCGGCGGCCTGGGCTGCGGTGTCTTTGGCGGCTTCTGAGAACCCGCCGAAGTAGAACGGCGGCGCCGACCCCGAGACGGTCCGGATCCGGGGCGGCTCGAGCTCCAGATCGAGGAACTCGCCGTGGAAGTCCACCGGCTCGCCGTCGAGGAGCAGGCGCAACACCTGCATCCACTCCAGTGTTCGCTGATACCGGGGCGCCGACTCGAGCTTTTCGCCAGGGATGTCCGACGAGATGATGTTGATCGTGAGCCTGCCCCCGAGCATCTGATCGATGGTGGCCATCTGGCGGGCGAGTTGTGGAACCCACATCTCTCCCATCCGCACGGCCACGAGCAACTGCATCTGGCGAACCGTCGGGGCCACCGCCGACGCGAACGCCACCGTGTCGATGCCGAGGGTGTATCCCGACGGAAGGAGGATGTTGTCGTAGCCGCGTTCGTCGGCGGTGCGCACGATGTTCGAGCAGTGCTCGTACGACGACTGCAGCTTCGGATTCGGGACGCCGAGAAACTCGTAGTCGTCGTCGCACAAGGCTCCGAACCAGGCGATTTCCATCATGGGAGTGGTTCTCCTTGAGAGGCTTCGATGATGTCGTAACAGTCGTTGCGGTCCAATGCGACACCGAGCGCGGACGTCGCCGATGTCAAACGTCCGGCACGCTGGCTGCCGACGATCGCCACCGGACGAGCCGGATGAGCCAGAACGAAGGCCAGCGCCATCGTGGCCCGGTCGACCCCCTCGCGTGCGGCGAGCCGATCGAGCGTTGCAACGAGTTCCGGCCTGAGGCCGTCGCCCGTCGCCAGCCGCCCGCCGGCGAGTGGGCTCCACACGAGGGGCACGATCCCGTGCGCCATGGCGCCGTCGAACGTGCCATCCCACAGGGGGCCGAGATGTACGGCCGAGAACTGCGGTTGGGTGGTGACGAGCGGCGCCGCCAGATGGGTGCGCAGTGCCTCGGTCTGTGCAGGTGTGTAGTTGGACACGCCGACGGACCGGACGGTGCCGGAATCGATGAGTTCGTCGAGGGCTTCCGCCAGGGCACCAGGGTGGGTGTAGAGGTCCGGTCGGTGGACCTGGTAGAGGTCGATGACGTCGGTGTTGAGGCGACGGAGGGAGGCCTCGACGGCTTGGCGGAGATATACGGGAGAGGAGTCGTACGGTACGGGCGGCATGATGCCGCCCTTGGTGGCGAGCACCATCTGGTCACGCAGGCCCGGCGACGCCGCCAGGACGTCACCGAGGAGTTCTTCGGCTTGACCGAAGTGGTCGCCACCCCAGTCCAGCCCGTAGACGTCGGCGGTGTCGATCAGATTCATGCCGGCGCCGAGCGCGGCTTCGATGAGTGCCGTCGCCTCGGCAGTCGGGAGGTTGACGAACCGCCAACAACCAAACGCCAGGGGTCCTACCGAAAAGGGTCCGATGGTGCGCGCAGCTGGATCGATGAGGGTCATGCGGTGCCCTAGTCTACGGCGACCGAACGGAGGATCGATCCATGCGGCCGCTGCGATACGGCGTCATCGGAACGGGGATGATGGGCATCGAGCACATCATGAACCTCAACCACGTCGAGGGGTGTGAGGTCGTCGCCATCGCCGACCCGCACGAGGAGTCGAGACGGCAGGGCCGTGTGGCGGCCGCCGGAAACGTAGCCGAGTTCGAGACCACTCGCGACCTCCTGGCTGCCGGCGATGTCGACGCGGTCGTCGTCGTCACTCCCAACATGACGCACGCCGACATCCTCGAAGAGCTGCTGGCCGTCGACGATCTACACATTCTCGTAGAAAAGCCGCTGTGTACGACAGTCGAGGACTGCCGTCGGGTCATCGAGGCCGCCGAGGGCCGCTCGGGCATCGTCTGGGTCGGCCTCGAGTACCGCTACATGGCTCCCGTGGCGCGTCTCGTCGAGGAGGTGCACGGCGGCACGGTGGGCAACCTCAAGATGCTCGCCATCCGTGAACACCGCTTTCCGTTTTTGTCAAAGGTCGACGACTGGAACCGCTTCAATCGCAATTCCGGTGGAACGCTGGTCGAAAAATGCTGCCACTACTTCGACCTCATGAATTTGATCATCGGATCCGAGCCCGAACGCGTCTACGCGTCGGGTGCCCAGGATGTGAACCACCTGGATGAACGCTACGACGGCGAGACGCCCGACATCTTGGACAACGCCTACGTGATCGTCGACTACGCCAACGGGGTGCGGTCCATGCTCGACCTCTGCATGTTCGCCGAGGCCACGCACAACCAGGAAGAACTCGTCGCCGTGGGCGACCGTGGCAAGGTCGAGGCGCTCGTCCCGGAAGACATCGTCCGGATCGGCCGGCGCGGCGAGCACTTCATCGGATCGGTGGAGTCGCACACAGCCTCGCACGCGGACGTGCCCTACCTCGGGCACCACCACGGTTCGAGCTTCTTGGAGCACGTCGACTTCGCCAATGCCATCCGCGCCGGCGAGCAGCCGCACGTGTCGCTCCACGACGGCATGCTGGCCGTCGCCGTCGGCGTCGCCGGCCACCGGAGCATCGCCGAAGGGCGGCCCGTCAACCTGTCCGAGGTGCTCTGAAGGGCGATCAGCCCTTGACGGACCCGGCCAGAATGCCGCGGACGAAATACCGCTGCAGGGCGAAGAACACGACGAGCGGCGCCACGGTGGAGATGAACGCACCGGCTCCCAGAACATGTTCGACACGCCCGAACTCCCCGGCCAGCGACGCGATACGCACCGTCGCCGGGAGGTTGACGCCGTTGGCACCGATCATCGTCAGTGCGATGAGGTAGTCGTTCCACGTCCAGAGGAACTGGAAGATGGCGAATGCCGCAAGCACCGGAACGGAGAGCGGCAGCACGAGACGCCAGAAGATCGTGTAGTTGTCGGCACCATCGATGTAGGCGGACTCGAACACGTCACGTGGGAGCTGCGAGATGTAGTTGTGCAACAGGAAGATGGCGAACGGCAGCGCGAACCCGGTGTGCGTCAGCCACACGGCCGGGATCTCGCCGGCCAGACCGAGGTCGGGGAACAGCGTGACCACCTTGTCGACGAACGGCAACGTGAAATGCCCGCCCCCCGAGTACAGCTGCAGGAGCGGAATGAGCGACATCTGATTCGGGATGGCCATGAGCGCCACGGTCCCGATGAACAACCACTCCTTGCCCTTGAAGTCCATCCACGCGAACGCGAACGCCGCGAAGGCGGCGATGGCGATCGGGATGATGGTGGCCGGTATGGCGATGGCCATCGAGTTGAGGATGGCCGTCCACAGCCCCCCTTCGGGCCCGGACGTGAGCACGGCTTGATAGTTCTCGACGGTGAAGGTGTCCCACTCGCCGATCGAGGTCCACCAACCCGCAGCACGCTGGGCATCGCGGGTTCGGAACGAGTTGACGAACAGGCCGAACGTGGGAATCGACCACACGACCACGAGCAGCCACAGCGCCCAAGTCGGGATGGACGCCAGGACGCCGTAGATCCGCTTGCCGAGTCCGGTCGGTTGGGTGGGGTTCGCAACAGCCATCAGGAGTCCGCCTTCTGAATCCGCCGAATGTTGATGATCATGACCGGAAGCACCGCGAGGAACAGGACGACCGCCAGGGCCGAACCCAACCCGAAGTTGAGCTCTGTGAAGGCTCGCTGCCACATCTCGTTGGCGACCACCTGGGTGTTGAAGTTGCCGTTCGTCATGACTTTGACGATGTCGAACACCTTCATGACGAGGACGATCAACGTGGTGGCGACCACGCCGATCGTCGGCATGATCTGGGGAACGGTCACGCCCCAGAACGTCTGCGATTCCGTGGCGCCATCGACCTTGGCGGCCTCGATGAGGTCCTGCGGAACCGCTTTGATCGCCGCCGAGAAGATGACCATCGTGAACCCGGTCTGGATCCAGATGAGCACGACCATCAGCCAGATGTTGTTGTACGGCGTGTCGGCGATGAACAGGACGATGTCGGCGATGCGGGTCTCCCCGGCCATCACGAATCCACCGATGCCGGGCCCGAGGATGCGATACCCGAGCCAGACCAACGGGAGCGTCACGACGAAGGCCCCCGCCGCGATGGCCTCGGCGTTGGCGCTCATGGCCCGATAGATCAGGACACCGAGGCTCGTGATGAGTACTGCCAGGACGAACAGCGCCACGCCGCGGCGCCAGTTGTTGCTGGCATCCGCCACCGTGAGGGCGGCCACCGCCAACACGAAGACGGGTATCTCGTCGAGCAGGCGTCCGGCGAGACGTCGAAGCGGTCGCGCCGCGCTTCCGTCACGATCGACGACCGCGGTGCCGGCCAGCCGGTCGTGGATGGCCGTTCCACCCGAAACGGCCGGGATCCATGTCACCGGGAAGAGGACGAGCGCGGCGAGCTCACGCAGGACGGCGGTGCCCGTTGCCGGCACGTCGGCCAGGCGGATCCCCATCGCTTCCTTGCCGAGGGAAGCGCCATGTCGAGCGACGCGCACCATCGAGTTGTAGACGTAGAACGCCAGCAGTCCGGCCACGAGTAGTCCGACGAGGAGTGGCACGAGCCACCCCGGGCCCGGAACGTCGGCGCCGTTGACGCGTCCGATCGCCACCCACAGTCCGTTCATCACACCGGTCTGGTCCTGCTGCGGGGGACGGCCGACGTACATGAACTGCCAGATGATGCCCGCACCGACGAAGGAGATGGCCATCGGCATGAAGATGATGGATTTGGCCACGGATTCGTACTTGGCACGGTCGGCGAGGACCGCGACACCGAGCCCGAGAGCCGTGGCGGTGGACGTCACCATGATCACCCACCAGAGGTTGTTGAAGATGGTGCCGCGCAGCCCGGCGACGACGGCCGTCGCGATGAAGAACAGCCCCAGGGCAACCATCCCGGACGACAGTACGGACCCTTCTCCGGTGCCTTTGGTGTGGTAGCTGACCCAGTCCGCCGCGCCTGTCAGGACCAGGACGGCGAGCACGGTCAGCAGGAATCCCGTAGCTCCGCCGCTGCGCGCCTGCCATGCCACGAGCGCTGCGACGACCAACAGGAATCCGCCGATGTTGACCGGTCCGTACGACACGGGGACCTGTCGTCGGCGGCGCCGCAGGTAGGCGTCCGCCAGCAAGATGATCCCGACCACCGCCAGGACGGCGATCCAGGTTCCGGCCAGAAAGCCACCGAACAGCGAAACCACGACCGCCGCGGCCACGAGCACGAGGCTGATCCATCCCGCGCGACGGGAAGCGTCGTCCGGCGGCACGCTGGAGTGGCCGAGCCGATGGGCGAGCAACACCGCCACGAGCGCAGTGACGGCTGCGGCCAGCACGGCCCACAGCAGCTTCTTGGAATCTTCCCAGTCCGCCACGAAGAAGGCCGGACCGGCGGCGGTGTCCTCGGTCATGCCCCAGCCGGCGAAGCCTCGCCCGAGCGCACGCACGACGACGGCGCCAACCACGACGACGAGGGCTCCGATGCCGATGCCTCCTGCGGCCGAGAGCGCACGCGTCGAGCTGCCCACAGCCGCCCGCTGGCGAGCGACCGTCGCCGCGACGATGAGACCGATCAACAGCAGGGCGAGACCCCACAACCATGGAGCCCGAGAAAAGATGTCCGGCCAGCCCGAAACGTTGAAGGTCTTGGGGTCGGTGAAGATGGCGGCGTAGTTGATCCCGCCGACGAACTCGCGGCCTCGTTCGTCGAGGAACGACAGGTATAGCGTCCGGATGGTCGGCAACACGAGCGCGCCGCCGATGAAGAGCAAGGCCGGACCCAAAAAGACATAGGTGCGCCACCGCCGGGTGAGCAACTCGCGACCGGCCGAGTCCGGAATGGGAGGTGCGGCGGCAGCCAGTCCGAACCCTCCTCCGGCCACCGCCAGGGCCGTGAGCGCCTCCCGCACGGGTCCGCTGCCCAGGTTCGGGACCGCCCACGTGGCCCACACCCATCCGAGCGTCGCCCAGATCGCCACCGAACTCACGAGCGAGATCCGGCGTCGGCGCGCCAACCAGACCAACCCACCGATCGCCGCTCCGGCCGCCGGCCAGAGGATCAACGGGACCACCTGCAGGGCCGGAAGCGGAGGCGGGAGCGTAGTCCCGTCGACGACGATGGGTTCGGTTCGGAGGAACCATCCGATCGCCACCCCGAGCCCCGCTCCCCCGAGCACACCCACGCCGATGCGGGCCATGCCCGGGAGGGTGCCGACGAGATATCCGGCGGCGGCGCCGATGAGCGTGGCGATGACGGCGACGAGTGCCGGCGAGTCGACCATGCGGTTGCCCCACGCGAGACCTGCCGCCCCCAATCCGGCGATGGCGCCGAACAACGTGGTGAAGAACGCCCATCGGTTGCGAGCGACGTCGAGCAGCTTGTTGAACCCGACGAAGACGATCAAGCTGATGCCGATGGCTCCGACGACCCCTTGGAGTGTCGTGATGAGCTTGTCCACCGATCCTCCTCCGTTAACGACAGGCGCCGGCC